>CALCXF010000051.1 GCA_937907685.1 uncultured Nostocoides sp. | reverse complement strand
CCCGTGGGTAGCGGCGCGGAGGCGGTCGCGCGCCGGAGCGTCCACACGTCCAGCGGGCCGCGCGAGGCGACCAGCACGAGGTTGCCGAACCGCTTGCCCTTGAGCACCTCGTGGAGGGCGACGAACGCCGCCTGCCCCAAGGCCTGGCGGGCGCCGGCGGCGACGCGCGCGGCATACCGCATGCCCGGCTCGTCGGCGAGGTTCGCGAGGAGCAGCCCCCGAGGACCCACCACTCGCGCGACCTCCGCGAACCACTCCAGTGAGCCGAGCTCCGCCGGGACCCGCCCTTGCCGGTAGGCGTCGACGAGGACGACGTCGGCACTGGCGTCCTTGAGGCCGGCCAGACCGCTCACGCCGTCGAGACCACGCACGCGGATGCGGTGGCCACGAGGAAGGGGCAGCCGACGTCGCACTGCGTCGGTGAGTGCGGCATCCGGCTCGAACACGATCTGTGGCGAGCCGGGGCGGGTGTGCTGAACCCATCTCGCGAGCGTCAGCCCGGCGCCGCCGACGTGGGTGACGCGCAGTGGGCCGGCCGGGGCCAGGGCGTCGACGCACATGGCCAGGTGCTGCACGTACTCGAAGTCGAGCCGGGTGGGGTCGTCGAGGTCGACCGCCGACTGGGGCTGACCGTCGACGACGACCGTGACGAGCGATCCGTCGTGCTCGAACTCGGGCTCGCCCACGAGGGCAGGCTACGCGTCCGGTTCAGCGTGCCCCCGGCCACCTACGATGCGCGTATGCCCGCCCGCCGCCGCACCGACCCGGTCACCGGCCGCGCTGCCCTCGCCGCCTGGCGAGCGGACCCGGACGGGAGCGATCGCACGACCTTGGCGACGGCCGTGCGCTTCACCCTCGACGAGCTGGGCGCCCACGCACCCGGGCGTAGCGTCGAGGTCCGGGTGCCCCCGTTCGGCGCGGTGCAGTGCGTGGAGGGCCCGAGGCACACCCGCGGCACCCCACCCAACGTCGTCGAGGCGGACCCCGAGACGTGGCTGCGGCTCGCGACGGGGATGCAGCCGTGGGCCGAGGCGCTCGCGGAGGGACGCCTGAGGGTCAGCGGCACCCGCGCCCACCTCGACGGCCTGCTTCCCCTCCCGGACCCGGAGCCCGACCCCGACCCCGTGGCGGCGGTGCCGTGAGTTCGGCACGCGGGGACCCGGCCGTCGAGGGTCGGGCGGACGTCGTTCTGGCGGACGACGGTCGGGTGGGCGGGGTTCGCGCGGGCGGAGTTCGCCACGGCATCACGCGGCGGCACCGTGAGTTCGGCACGCGAGGATCCGGCCGTCGAGGGTCGGGCCGACGGAGGTCTGGCGGACGACGGTCGGGCGGGCGGGGTTCGCCACGGCATCACGATCCTTCCCGAGCGCCCCTGGCGGGATGCGGCTGCGCTGTGGGCGGCGGCCGAGGAGATGGGGTTCTCGCACGCCTGGACCTATGACCACCTCGTGTGGGCCGACCTCCCCGACTCGCCCTGGTTCGCGGCGGTGCCCACGCTGGCGGCCGCAGCGGGCGTCACGTCGACGATCGGCCTCGGTACGTTCGTGTCGTCGCCGAACTACCGGCACCCCTACACCTTCACCCGAGACGTCCTGACCCTGGACGACGTGTCGGGGGGTCGGTTCCTCTGCGGGCTGGGCGCCGGCGGCGACCTCGACGCGGGGATCCTCGGTGAGGACCACACGCTGAGGGAACGGGTCGACCGCTTCCATGAGTTCGTGCCGCTCCTCGACCGGCTGCTGCGTGAGGACCGGGTGGACCACGTCGGCGCCTGGTACACGGCGCGCCGGGCGCGCACCCTGCCTGGGCCGATCCGGGACCGGGTGCCGCTGCTCGTCGCGGCGAACGGGCCGCGCTCCATCCGGCTGGCCGCGACCGTGGGGGACGGCTGGATGACCTATGGCGGACAGGGCGACACGCTCGACGAGTGGTTCTCCCATGTGGGCGAGCTCGTCGCACGATTCGATGACGCCCTGGCGGCGGCTGGACGCGGTCCGGCGGACCGGTACCTCTCGCTCGACTCCTCGCCGCGCTTCTCGCTCGAGTCGGTCGAGCTCTACGCCGAGATGGCCGGTCGTGCGGCCGAGCTCGGCTTCACCGACGTCGTGACCCACTGGCCGCGACCGGATGGTCCGTATGCCGGTGACGTCGGTGTCCTCGAGGCGGTCGCGGCTGACGTCCTGCACCGCCCCGGTCCCTGACTTCCCGACTTCGTCTGTGAGATTGCCGAAGAATCGGGCGGAAGACGGCGTGTCGGCGCAATCTGACAGACGAAGTCGGGGAGGTCGGGGAGGTGCTGGGGTGGTCAGGTGAGGGAGAGCACGACGATCGGCTCGGTGGTCGGCTGCCGGGAGCCGCCGGCCGGCTCGAGGGTCATCCCGACCGCCGCGGCCGCGTTGGCGTCGCCCTCGAGGAGCAGCTCGCCGCGACCGTCGTTTCCCGCGGTGAGCAGCCCAGCCGGTCGAGCGGTCTCGTCGGTGCCGACGTACCAGAGCTGGTAGTCCTTGCCCTCGGGGGCCGGCGGGAGCCCGGCGACCGAGATCGCCGCCTGGCCGAGCTCACGGCTGTACGCCAGGTCAGCGGTGAGTGGGCCCTGCGTTCGGCTCACCCGCACCGCGTCCTCGGCCGCAACGACCCCTGCGACCGGTGACGTGTCGGCGGGATCCGACCACGGGCTCCAGGCCAGCCCTCCGACCGTGATGACGGCAGCCGCCGCGGCGGCTGCGAACCAGGTCGACGCCCGACGGCGGAACGGGATGACGGTCGCACCGGGCCCCTCGCCCTCCTTCTCTGGAGCAGCCCCAGCAGTCGGCTCCGATCCCGGATGCCGGCTCGCGGCATCCATGCCGGATGGCGGCATCCGCGTGTCGTCACCGGCCAGCGGGGGGAGTGGGCGGACCTGGCTGATGCCGGACAGCACGGCGGCGCGCAGGGCGGGCGGCGGGTCCTCCTCGGTGAGGGCGCTGAGCGAGTGGGCGGTCGCCGAGAGCTCCGCCACCTCGGCGCGGCAGTCGGCACACCCGGCGAGGTGCTGCTCGAACAGGGCGCGCTCGCCCACGTCGAGCGCGTCGACGGCGTAGGCACCGGAGAGGTGGTGCAGGTCGGGGCTCATGCCGGAACTCCCATCGTGTCCCGGAGCCGAATGAGGCCGTCGCGGATCCGGGTCTTGGCGGTGCCGAGCGGGAGGTCGAGGAGGCGGGCCACCTCGGTGTGCGTGTAACCGCCGAGATAGGCGAGCTCCACCGCGCTGCGCTGGGCGTCGGTGAGGGTGGCGAGGGCACGCCGTACCCGCTGCGCCTCGAGGGTGGCCTGGGCGGCCTCCGCGGTGGCGTCGAAGTCGACGTCGTGCGACGCGGCCGCGTGGGCGTCGTCACGGCGGCGCGACGCCTCGCTCGACCGCACCCGGTCGACGGCGGTCCGGTGGGCGATCGTCATGAGCCAGGAGAGCGCGCTCCCGCGCGAGGCGTCGAACCGGGCGGACTGCCGCCACACGTCGAGATACACCTCCTGGGTCACCTCCTCCGACATCGCGTGGTCGCGGACCACTCGCAGGACGAGGCCGAAGAGGCGTCGCGAGGTTGCGTCGTAGAGAGCGGCGAACGCGGCCTCGTCACCCCGGGCGGAGCGGCGGAGCAGGTCGGCCAGCTCGGGCGCGGAGAGTGATGCGGCAGCCGCCTCCCCGGACGCGGCGGCGTCCCGGGAGGCGGCTGTCATGTCACTCATTGTGGACCGTCGCTCAGGCGGCGGGCAGGAGAACGCCGTCGATGATGTAGACCGTGGCGTTGGCGGTCTGGACGTCGCCACAGACGACGGCGGCCTCACCGACGCTGAAGTCCTCGCCCGAGCCCTCGACGGTGATCGTCGTGCCGGCGAGCGTCGTGTGCTCACCCGCGACCATGTCGGGCGACAGACGACCCTCGACGACGTGGTTGGTGAGCACCGTGGTCAGCAGGCCCTTCGGGTCGGCCATCGCCTTGTCGAGGGTGGCCTTGTCGAGCGCCGAGAAGGCGTCGTTCGTGGGAGCGAAGACGGTGATGTCCTTCGCGGTGTTGAGCGTCTCGCCGAGCCCGGCCTCGCCGACGGCGGTGACGAGCGTGGAGAGGACCGGGTTGTTGCTCGCGGCGGTGGCCACCGGGTCGGCGGCCATCCCGGCGAACGAGCCGGCGCCGTCGGCAGGCACGGCAGCGCAGCCCGGACCGAACGCCTGTGCCATCATCTCGGTCATCGACTCCGAGGGGCTGGCCGACGGTGCGGCGGAGGAGGTCATGGTGTCGCTGGACGCGGCGGTGGGCTCGGAGTCCGAACCGCAGGCAGCGAGCGAGAGAGGCAGGGCGAGGGCCAGGGTGGCGAGGGTGAGGCGGCTGGAACGCATGGGAGGTGCTCCTTCACGGGGTGGGGTGGTGCTGAGTACACCTGTGGTTCGTGACCGCACGGCATCCGGATTGCTTTGTGCAGGAGGAATCCGGATGCCGTTCCTCGGCGTCGCTGTGCGGGCCACGACGCCGAGGGCGCACCAGCCGGGAGCTCAGTCGATGATGACGACGATGGAGTGCCACCCGCGGGCGCCCTCGGGGAAGGGGGCCGTACGCCCCTCGGGCTGGACGTCACCGCTGAGGTCCGTCGCGCGGACGGTGAGGTCGTGCCGCCCGGGAAGGGCATCCCAGGGAAGGAACCACTGGCGCCAGTAGTCGATGCCGGCGTCCGGCCCGAGCTGGGCCTCCTGCCAGCGCTCGTCGTCCACGCGGACCTCGACCTTCGCGATGCCCCGCTGCTGGGCCCAGGCGACGCCGCCGATGACGACCCGACCGGCATCCAGGCGGTTCAGCCCGCGCGGGGTGTCGATCCGGGACTGGGTGAGGATGGGTGCGTCGGTGGCCCAGTCACGCTCGGTCCAGTAGGCGCGCTTGGCCGCGTACGTCGTGGCCTCCATGCGGGTGAGCCACTTCGTCGCGCCGACGAAGCCGTACAGACCGGGGGTGACGAGTCGTGCCGGGAACCCGTGCCGGGCCGGCAGTGGTTCACCGTTCATCGCGACAGCGACGAGCGCCTCGCGGTCGTCGGTCAGCGCCTGGACCGGCGTCGAGATCGTCATCCCCTCGGTGGAGTGGCTGAGGATCTGGTCGGCGCCTGTCCGGACCCCGGCCCGCTCGAGCAGGTCACGGGTGCGCACGCCGAGCCAGCGGGCGCCGCCGACATAGGGGCCTCCGACCTCGTTCGAGACGCAGGTGAGGGTGATGTCACGTTCGACGAGAGGCATCGCGAGGAGGTCGTCGAAGGAGAGCGTGTACGGCCGGTCGACCTCCCCGTCGATCGTCAGCTTCCACCCCTCGACGGAGACGCGCGGGATGACCAGTGCGGTGTCGATCCGGTAGAACTCCTTGTTCGGCGTCCGGAAGGTCGAGATCCCGCGGACGGTCTCCTCGAGGCCGCGCGGTAGAGGCGTGAGCGGCTCGGCTGCGGGGGGCAGGACGACCGTCGAGGGTGAGCCGGCGCGCGAGAGCACCTGACCCAGGCTGCCCGCGGTCGCGGCGAGGGCGCCCAGGCCGGCCGCAGCGGCGAGCACCTGCCGGCGACCGCTGCTGCCGTCGCCGCGGGCGGTGTCGTCGGCGCCCGCCCCGGTGGCCGGGTCCGCCGCCGTCGCGCCCCACCGGTCGAGGAGCCCGAAGAACCAGCTCGCCGTAGCGACCCCGACGAGCGCGGTGACGAACCCCGGGATGAGGTCGACCGCGATGCTCGTGGGCCGCAGGGTGGCGGCCAGGGCCGAGGTCAGCGCAAGTGCCCCGAGCAGTGCCAGCCCGACACTGCGGCGAGTGCGGGCGACGAGCCCGATCATCCCCGCCACGGCGAGCGCGCCGAGGGCCACCGAGCCGATGAGGATGGGCTTGTCAGCCGTCCCGAAGGTGGCGACCGCCCACTCCTTCACCGGGGTGGGCGTGAGGTCGATGACGGTGGAGCCCACGGCGAGGACCGGTGAGGCCTCGGGGGACACGAACCCGGCAACGAGGTGGCCGACCCCGGCGCCCGCCGCCGCCGCGAGGACCGCGCCGCCGGCATACCACCGACCGGCGGGGCGGCGGCTGGAGCCGGACGGCTCAGGGGTGGTCCTGCCGCTGGTCGTCAGGCCCGTCGTCATGCTGCTTGTTCGGTGCAGGTGGCTCGCGTGGATGGGGGCACGGACCCAGTGTGCGCTCATCGGCGGGCCGCGGCACCGGGCACCTCCCGTACCGTGATCAGCGTGACACCTGCCCGGCGGCCGCGCTTCCTCCCGTTCATCGTCACCGGCGCCGTTCTGGGCTTCCTGCTCGGTGGGGCGCTGGCGGCCTTCGGCTGGTTCGAGGACCCCGACCCGGTCGTGCCGTCGAACTACCCGGCGTCCGCGGGGGTGGGTTACCTCGGCTTCCTCGGGGCCCTCGTCGTCGGACTTGCCGCGGCGGTTTTGGCCATCGTCCTGGACCGGCGCACCGACAGGTCCTGACCGGTCGTGTGGGAGAATGGTGCTCGTGCCACGCGGTGACGGACGCCTGACCCACGACCTGATGTCCGGCGAGAAGGCCCCGCAGGACGCCTGCGGGGTCTTCGGGGTGTGGGCCCCCGGCGAGGACGTCGCCAAGCTCACCTACTACGGCCTCTACGCCCTCCAGCACCGCGGGCAGGAGTCGGCCGGCATCGCGACGTCCGACGGCCAGCGCCTCCTCGTCTACAAGGACATGGGGCTGGTGTCGCAGGTCTTCGACGAGCGCTCGCTGGCCTCCCTGCGCGGACACCTCGCGGTCGGCCACTGCCGCTACTCGACGACCGGTGGATCCACGTGGGAGAACGCCCAGCCGACCCTCGGGGGGCACGCGGGCGGCACGGTGGCCCTCGCCCACAACGGCAACCTCACCAACTCCGCGGAGCTGCGGGACCTCGTCGATGGCCGCCTCGGCGACGAGGCGCACCGCGGGGAGCTGGCGCGCGGCAACACGACGGACACCGCTC
Source organism: uncultured Nostocoides sp. (assembly GCA_937907685.1). Lineage (GTDB taxonomy): Bacteria > Actinomycetota > Actinomycetes > Actinomycetales > Dermatophilaceae > Fodinibacter. Next base: position 4,587 of record CALCXF010000051.1, on the reverse strand, counting down.
TCGTCACGGCGCTCCTCGCGGACGACGCCGACCGAACCCTCGAGGCGGCGGCGCTCGACGTGCTGCCGCGGCTGCGGGGGGCGTTCTGCTTCGTCTTCATCGACGAGCAGACGCTGTATGCCGCCCGCGACCCTCACGGCATCCGCCCCCTGGTCATCGGCCGGCTCGAGCGTGGCTGGGTCGTCGCGTCCGAGACCGCGGCGCTGGACATCGTCGGCGCCTCCTTCGTACGGGAGGTCGAGCCGGGGGAGCTCGTCGTCATCGACGAGGACGGCCTGCGCTCGCAGCGTTTCGCCGCGCCGACACCCAAGGGGTGCGTGTTCGAGTACGTCTACCTGGCCCGGCCCGACACGACGATCAGCGGCCGGGTCGTGCACGAGGCCCGGGTGGAGATGGGCCGGGCCCTCGCCAGGGAGCACCCGGTCGACGCCGATCTCGTCATGCCGACCCCGGAGTCCGGCACGCCGGCCGCCATCGGGTACGCGCAGGAGTCCGGCATCCCCTACGGCCAGGGCCTGGTCAAGAACTCCTACGTCGGACGCACCTTCATCGCCCCGTCGCAGACGATCCGCCAGCTCGGCATCCGGCTCAAGCTCAACCCGCTCAAGGACGTCATCCGCGGGAAACGCCTCGTGGTCGTCGACGACTCGATCGTCCGCGGCAACACGCAGCGTGCGCTCGTGCGGATGCTGCGGGAGGCCGGTGCTGCCGAGGTCCACGTGCGGATCTCGTCCCCGCCCGTGCGCTGGCCGTGCTTCTACGGCATCGACTTCGCGACCCGGGCCGAGCTCATCGCGACCGGACTCGGGGTCGAGGAGGTGCGCAGCTCCATCGGTGCGGACTCGTTGGGCTACATCTCCGACGACGGGATGATCAAGGCGACCCTGCAGCCGCGCGACCGCCTCTGTACCGCCTGCTTCACCGGCTCCTACCCGGTGCCCCTGCCGGAGGACGGCCGGCTCGGCAAGGGGGTGCTGGAGCTCGAGCTGCCGATCGCGGCGGCGGGGCCGGAGCGGCCGACCGGCCCGCGGCATCCGCAACGGCACGCTCCCATCGTCGACGTGCCGGTGCTGGACGGCGACCTGCCGTTGGACGTCGACGGCGTCCCGACGTCCGTGGCCGGTGGAGCGGCGGAAGCGGTCCTCCGGCCCTGAGGGCCATGCGCCCTTGACGCCGTTCGGGCCTGAGGCCGTTGTGGTCGTCGGTGGTCCACGTGTCGGGCTCGCACCGGGAGGCCCGCGATCTCCTCGAGGGGAGGTTCAGTCGACCCAGTTCCGCGGGGGGTAGAGCCGCGGGTCGTCGTCCTCGTCGTCCCGGGGCACGTGCACGACGGGGATCTCACCGGTGTCGCCGAGTCGGGACGGGCCGTCGGCGTTGGAGGAGCGGTACCACGACTCGGGCACGACGCCCGGGCGCCGTTCACCCCCCTGTCCCTCCCGGACCCGTTCGGGCGCTTCGGTCCGTCCGCTCTCCTCGTCCGCGGGCTCGACGCGAGCTGGAGATCGACCCGGCGCAGCTCCAACCGTACCTGGCTGCGCTGCGCGATTACAGGAACGAGCGGCGGGTGCCGCCGGAGCCGGGCCACCGGCATACGGATCGGGCGGGAAGCCGCCACCGGCCGGCCCGCCACCTCCGTCGGGAGGCGGCGGCGGTCGGAAGCTGCCGCCGCTCGGGAAGCCGCCATCGCTCTGGAGGCGGATCTGCGACCCGGGTCCGAAGAGCTGGGTGCAGATGGCCTTGTAGTGCTGGTCGGCGTCCGGGACGTGGTCGATCCGTGACATCGCCTGCTCCTGCCCGGCCGACTCGAGCACGAACGTGCCATACCCCACGATGCGGCCGAGCAGGGAGCGGTCGTACGTCATGTCGGTGACCTTGAGGAGCGGCATCATCGCGACCTTGCGCCGGATGAAGCCGAAGAAGAGGAGGAACCGCTTGTCCGTGGCGACGAACCAGTCACGGCGCCAGTTGAGCACCTCCCAGACGAGCCACCCGATGGCGAGCCACCACCCCAGCCAGCTGAGGTTCTGCAGGATCTGTCCGCCGCCGTTCAGCGGGACGTTGGCCTCGACCCAGAACGCCACCAGGGTGGCCACGACGGCCAAGGAGATCTGCCGGAAGAGGTGGAACCAGTGGCGCCGCACCGCGACGATGACGACCTCGTCGGCGACGAGGTAGCGCTCGAGCTCACGGTCCAGCCGCGGTCGGCGGACCATGTCACTCGTTGATGAGTGAGTCGAAGAACTCGGCGATGTTGCTGACGGCGCGCACGGTGAAGTCCCACGCCGCCGAGAACATGTCGGCGGCCTCGTTCGGCGCGGTGAGAATGGCGTAGACGAGGAAGATGACGACGAGCCACATCACGATCTTCTTGATCGGGGGCATCGCGCGTCCTCCTGCCTCAGGGCATGCCGAGTGCACGCCTTGCGTCATCGTCGCAGATGTGACCGGAGTGACGGCTGATACGAGCAGGCGGGCGTGTCGTACGGCCCTTGCGCGCGCGCCGAGCTACTGGGCCAGGCCGTACAGCCGGTCTCCGGCGTCCCCGAGGCCCGGCACGATGTAGCCCACCTCGTTGAGGCGCTCGTCGATGGCGCCGGTGACGAGGGTGATGCTCGGGACGGCATCCGCCAGGGTCTCCTGGAGGTGCGCGATGCCCTCCGGCGCACTCAGCAAGGTGACGGCCGTGATGTCGTCGGCACCGCGGTCGAGGAGGAAGCGGATGGCGTCGGCCATCGACCCGCCCGTGGCGAGCATCGGGTCGAGCACGTAGACCTGGCGCCCCGAGAGGTCGTCGGGCAGCCGGTTCGCATAGGTGACCGCCTCGAGCGTCTCCTCGTTCCGCTGCATGCCGAGGAAGCCCACCTCGGCGCTCGGCAGCAGTCGCACCATCCCCTCGAGCATCCCCAACCCCGCGCGCAGGATGGGAACGACGAGGGGCTTCGGGTTCGACAGCTTGATCCCGGTCGTGGGCGCCACCGGCGTGCGGATCTCGAACGGCTCGACCCGCACGTCGCGTGTCGCCTCGTAGGCGAGCAGCGTCATGAGCTCCTCGGCGAGCCGGCGGAAGGTCGGTGAGTCGGTGCGTTCGTCCCGGAGGTAGGTCAGCTTGTGGGCGATGAGCCGGTGGTCCGGGTTCAGAACGCGCATGGGTGAAACTTAGCGGGTGACCCTCGCCCTCGATTCGCGGTATGCCGGGTGGATGGAGCATGCCCTGGCGCTGTCCGCGCGGGCTGCTGAGGTGGGCGACGTGCCGGTCGGAGCAGTGGTCGTCGGCGACGACGGAGCGGTGCTCGCAGAGGGATGGAACGTCCGTGAGGCGGCGGGTGACCCGACGGGGCACGCCGAGATCGTGGCGCTGCGGGCGGCGTCGGTGGTGCTCGGTTCGTGGCGTCTCGAGGGGTGCACCCTCGTCGTGACGATGGAGCCCTGCCCGATGTGTGCCGGGGCGCTGATGCTCGCCCGCGTGTCGCGGGTCGTCCTCGGCGCGTGGGACCCGAAACTCGGTGCCTGTGGGTCGGTGTGGGACATCGTGCGAGACCGTCGGGCGACCCATCGTGTCGAGGTCGTTGGCGGGGTCCTCGAGGCGGAGTGCGCGGCCGTCGTGCGGCGGTTCTTCGAGACCCACCGCGGCTGAGCTTCCGGGCGCGTCGACCGGGATGCCGGCCGCTCGGTCCTGATTTCGGGGCTCGCCGTCCGCTCGGGTAGCCTCTCCGGCGGTGGCGTGTCCGAGCGGCCTAAGGAGCACGCCTCGAAAGCGTGTGAGGGTGCAAGCCCTCCGTGGGTTCAAATCCCACCGCCACCGCCATTCACCTCCGGAAACGCCGGTTCACCCGACTCGGGCGGACCGGCGTTCTCAGATGTGGGTCCATCGTGCGCCGCACGGCTCGCTGTCACGTGCTCCAGAGGCACCGGGCCAAGGTGGAGGTCATCACGTTGCCACGACGGCGTGTAGCCCGAGTAGGGCGGAGTCCCTCCGGCCGGCGGGCGGTGCGCTGTGGGGTTATGGGGCGAGCGCCCCGGCCGTGGAGGCGGTTCCACCGAGAAGGTCAGGCCGGACGGAGAGCCCTTGCAGCCAGGCCTCCCAGGCCGGCTCCTCGCGCCGCACGTAGTCCGCCGCGTCGGCCGAGAACAGGTACGCCCGGACGCCTGCAGTGGCCTTGCCGCCGTGCTCGCCGAACGCGAAGACGGTGAGCATGCCGGGGACGGGCGCGGTGATTCGGACCAGCGCCTGCCGCTTGCCGACACGCTGGACCGTGCCGGTGGCACCACGCAACTCGACCGTCGCGCCCTCGTTCCTCAGCCCGAGCGCGTCCTGCAAGGTCGACCACATCGCCTCTGCGTCGCCCGGATGGGAGGCGGTGGCCTCGAGCTGCGTCGCCTCCTGGCCGGGGAAGTGCGAAAGGTACAGGCGCAGGTTGTCGAAGAACGGGATCCAGTTCGGGCCCATGTCGTCCCAGAACTCGGATTCCCAGGCGGCGCCGGTTCCGAAGCCGCTACTGGTGACGCGCACGATGCAGGTGCCGCCGGACTGGGCCTCGACGAGGAACTCCGACGTCAGCGGGCTGAGCGCATCCGGGTCCTTGCCCA
>CALCXF010000050.1 GCA_937907685.1 uncultured Nostocoides sp. | reverse complement strand
CCAGGGCAGGCCCATCGCGGCGTGGATGACGAAGTACACGGCGAGCGGCGGGAGGAAACGGAAGAAGGCGGTTCGAACGGCCGACAGGGGCATCAGCAGACGCGGGAACGCCATGTTGCCGATGAGGGCACCACCACCGACGACCGACCGTGCGCCGGTCGTGAGCGCTCCGGAGATGAAGTAGAAGGCGAAGATACCGGCGGTGAGGTGGGCGAAGAAGGGGCCCGGCTCGTCCCGCGGCGCGAGGATGAAGAGGAGGACGAAGTAGACGGCCGCGAGCAGCAACGGGTTGAGAACGAGCCAGATCTGCCCGAAGAACGTCCGGGTGTTCGCCGAGCGCATCTCCGCACGGGACAGCTCGGCTGCGAACGGGCGGCGGTGCCACAGCTCACGGAAGTAGGGGACGAGTGGAGGCAGTCCCACCCGGTGGGGCTCGTAGACCTGCACGTCGCTGAGGTAACCCGACTTGCTGGCTCGATCCACGGCCGCCTTGTTGGCCGCGTGGTCGGCCGCCGACATGCCGGCGCTTGGCATACGGTCACCTGTCTTCCTGCTGTGGGCGGGGGCGGGCGCGCAGCGTCCGGCGCACCACGACCCGACTGGTCAGTGTAGAGGACCCGCGACGGCTCCTCCGCTGAGGTGGAGCGAGACCAGGCGGGCGGCGTCGTGGGCCCAGGTGAGCTGCTCGCGGGCCCGGGTCACTCGACGCAGGTAGTCGCCGTGCCCGTCGACGAGCTCTCGACAGGCTCGCGCGAGGTCCGCAGGGTCTCCGGGTCGGTACAAGGTCCCGAGGCCGTGCTCCCGGACGAGCACCGCCAGCTCACCCACGTCCGTCGCGACGACCGGGACCCCCAGGCTCACCGCGTGGAAGACCTTGTTGGGAAGGGCCAGTCGATGGTTCTCCCAGCGGTCGCTGTGGGTCACCAGGGCGGCGCCCGCCGCGCCCAGCTCCACGTCGAGCTCGGCGACGGGCACCGGGGGTCGGACCTCGCAGGCCCGCGCGTCGAAACGGGAGAGCCACTGGTCGTCCGCCGGCCCGCGGAGGACCACCGGCAGCCCGACCCGGTCGCTGGCCGCCGCGATGACCTCCAGCTCTCGATCGGCAGCCAGCCGACCGGCATACAGGAAGGCGGTGGGCGGTGACGACACCGTCACCTCCTGCGCCGGCTCTGGGAACGTGTTGCGCACCACCGTGATCTCCGGCCATCGCGGGTGGTCCCGCCGCAGCGCCCGGGCGACGCCGTCGCCCACGGTGATGACAGCGGTGGCCCGCTCCCCGAGGCGGTCCTCCTCGCGCGCCTCGCGACGACGCAGCAGTGGCGCCGGCCGACCCTCGACCGGCCGTCCGACCCAGTACTCGTGGGTGTCGTAGACCAGTGGGCAGCTCCACTCCTGCGCCAGGGCGGAGCCGACAGGCAGGGCCGTGAAGTCGTGGGCGTGGACCACGTCGGGTACTCCGTGCGTCGCCGCCCACGTGCGGCCCGCGGCGAGGGCCTCGTGCCGCCAGGCGGACAGACGGCGCCGCACGTGCACCGGCAGCAGCGCCCAGCGAGCCAGCCGCTCCGGGGCGGTCAGCTCGCGCTGCCGGGTCGCCGAGCTGGGAGGCGCTCCGCAGGACTCCACCGTCACGCCCCCTGGAGGCACGAAGTCGGCAGGAACACCGCGGCCGATGATGTGGACCCGAAGGCCCGCGGCGACCAGCGCGGACGCCTCGCGCAGCACGCGGGTGTCCGTGGACACGCCGGTCCAGACGAGCATCAGCACCTGCTGCACGCGGACTCCTGGACGGTCGGGACACCCGGCACCGGCAGGCGGCGCCGGGCCGAGCCTAGCGACGGGCTCGGGTCGCGTCGCCGTCGCCGTCTTGCTGGACGCCGCCGTCCGGCTGGACGCCGCCGCGGAGGAAGCCGGCACCCCACGACCAGTGCATCGTGGCCAGCACCGGCCCGCCGAGCAGGCGGGTCGCGAGCGGCTCCCCCCGGGTGATGACGACCCCGCCGACGGCGACGGCCGCGCCGTACGCGACAGGCACGGCGAGGGACGGCCGCCAGGCCAGCCCCAGGACCGTCGCTGCGGTCGTGCCCACCACCATGGCGGGGGCGGCGAGGTAGCGGGCGGTCACCGTGCGCCGGTGCGCACCGACCACCACCCGTCGCCACTGGCCGTACTGGAAGTACTGCCGGGCCAGGCTGGGGATCGTCGCCCGGGGCCGGTAGGTCACTCGGAGGTCAGGCGTGAACCACACCGTCCCTCCGCTGGCCCGGATCCGGTGGTTGAGCTCCCAGTCCTGGGCGCGCGTGAACCGGGGGTCGTAGCCACCCACCCGCTCCAGGGCGGAGCGACGGAAGGCGCCCAGGTAGACGGTGTCGACCGCGGCAGCGGCTCCTCCCGTGTGGAAGCGCGAGGCTCCGACGCCGAGCGGGCTGCGCATGGCAGCCGCGACTGCCCGCTCGAAGGACGTCACCCCTCGGGCGTCCATCGTCCCGCCGACGTTGTCGGCTCCCGTCGCCTCCAGCTCCGCGACGGCTCGCGACACGTAGTCCATGGGGATCTCGGAGTGACCGTCGACCCGCACGACGACGTCGCCCGATGAGGCCGCGATCGCGGCGTTGAGACCGTCCGGGGTGCGGCCGGACGGGTTGCGCACGAGCGTCACCCGGCCGTCCGACGCTGCGAGCTCGGTCGCCACCGCGTCAGTGCGGTCACGGGACGGGCCGAGCGCGAGCACGACGTCCAGGGCACCGGGCCAGTCCTGGTCGAGCACCCGGCGAACCGCCGCGGCCAGGTGCCGCTCCTCGTCGAGGACCGGCATGACGACGGAGACCGTCGGCCGGCGCGTCGCCGAGGACTTCTCGTGCATCACGTCGGTCATGGCGAATGATCATCCCCCAACCAGACGGAGTGGCGCCCGGCCAGGCCTCCGGCCGAGGCACGGCATCCGGTCAACCGGCGGCGCAGACCTGGGCGAGGTCACCCGTGTTCGCGTCGGGGTCGCTTCCCGGGCGCTCCATCACCGCAGGGGTGCTCGGCGTCGGCGTGGGCCTCGCGACGGGCGGCGACGCCGTGGCCGCGCGTGCCGACGCCGCGGTCGTCCCCGAGCCGTCACCCTCGTCCGCGCCGTCCTCGGAGGCCGCGATGGCGCCTGCCACGGTGGCCCGGACCTTCTCCGGGTCGTAGTCCCACGGCTGGATGAGCGGAGGGACGAAGTTGACCGAGGTGATGGGCTGCTGCTTGGTGCGCACCGCGAGGTCGGCGAGGCGTGCGAGAGCCGACTGGGGGATGTCCGTACGGATCACCCCTTCCGTGGCGGCGACGATGTCGGCGAAGTTGAGCAGCACGGTCTTCGGGTCGAGCTGGTTCACGAGCGCGGTGACGACGCACCGCTGACGCGCCATCCGCTCGTAGTTGGTCGACGCCTTGCGGCTCCGGGCGTACCAGAGGGCGTGGTATCCGTCGAGGCGCTGCGCGCCCGGCTCGATGTAGCCCGAGACCTTGGACGCCCCTCCCCCGATCGGCGTCCGGCGCTGCACGGTGATGTCGAGGCCACCCACCGCGTCGATGAGCCCGCGGAAGCCCTTGAGGTCGACGAGGACGTAGTACTGCACGTCCAGCCCGGACAGGGCCTCGACCGCTTCCCTCGTGGCGAGCACTCCGGGGTCCGCCGTGCCCGCAGGGAACCGCTTCGCGTTCTCGTGGGCCCAGGTGTACAGGCCGTTGAGCAGGCACTCGTCACCGCAGGTCCACCCCTCCGGCATGAGTCCCGCCATGACCGAGCCCTCGCGGAAGCGGATGTGCTCGGTCTCCCGGGAGAAGCCGAAGAGCACGGCGCGGCCGGTGTCGGAGTCCACACTGGCCAGCTGGATGCTGTCGGGTCGCGTGCCGACGCGGTTGGCCCCGGAGTCTCCGCCGAGCAGGAGGATGTTGTACCTGCCGTCGGCCGCGTCGACCGCCTTCCCGGAGGCGAAGACCGTCGCGACGGCGTCGCGCACGGCGCCGACGCTGCGCCCCGCGTACGCCGTGGCCGCCGGTGCAAGAAGAGCGGCCGCGGTCATGACCGCCAGCCAGCGCCTCGTCCGCAGTGATGCGTCCTGGGGCCGGCCCAGCCGCCAGGCGTCGACGACGAGGATCGCCCAGAGGACGGCGAACCCGTAGAGGGCCCACTCGAGCACTGCCAGCACCCACCGGTGCGAGACCACGGTGATGGCCGCCGACCGCGAGACCAGCGCCAACAGGCCGACGAGGACCGCGACGACGACGGCGGTGACGACGACGCGGAGCGCGAACCGGCCCAGCCGGCGGTCACCGGCGACGAGCTGCGCGGACCCGGGGACGACGAGGGTCATGACGATGAGGGTGATGGCCCGGCGTCGTTGCAGCCGCACGCGCGCCCGGTCGCGGGTGTCGACCGAGGTCTGGGGCTCGACGCCACGCCGGTCGAGCACGGCAGACCTCGACGCTCGCTCCATGATCGACCAGTATCGACCAGCCCGGCACGCCCGGCGTTGAGGCGATGAGCAGCGGTGTGTCGCGGCGGTGTCCGCACCGGTTGGTCACCTGTTGCGTGGAGCAGGGGACAATGGGTGGATGCCGGCCTCCGACGACTCGCGCGCCCGTCCCATCCCCATCTCCCCGGGTCGCGGGGAGGAGGACGACGTCTACGTCGTCGACACGAGGGTTCGGGGTCGACGTGGACCGCGCGTGCTCCCCCGCGGCCGTACCGCACGGCCGGATGCCGGGTCCTCGGCATCCGCACCTCCGCCCGCCACTCGGACCGCGTCAGCGCGACCGGCGCCGGCGCGCCCGGCCGCTGCTCCGGCATCCGGCCCACCTCCGCCACCTGTGGACCCCCGCGCATACGACGAGTTCGGCCGACCGGTCCCCCCCGCGTCGGTGCCCGGACGTCCGGCCGCGCCGCGCGGCCCGAGGTCGAGGAGGGGCGGTCGGCGTCCGTGGCTGCGGGTGGTCCTGCTCCTGCTCGCGGCCTGGCTCGCCTTCGTCGTCATCACCCCGCTCCACGCCTGGGCCGCCGTGTCGCGGGTGGACACCGAGCCGCAGGGGGACCGTCCGGCGGCGGGCTCGGGCAGCACCTACCTGCTCGTGGGCTCGGACAGCAGGGAGGGCCTCAGTGCGGAGGACCGCTCGCGGCTCGGCACGGGCAGCTCGGAGGGGCGTCGCACCGACTCGATCATCCTCGTCCACGTCCCTTCTGGCGGTGGCAAACCCGCCCTCATCTCGGTCCCCCGCGACAGCTACCTCGAGATCCCCGGCGAGGGGAGGAACAAGGTCAACGCCGCCTTCGCCATCGGCGGCCCGGCACTGCTCGTGGCGACGCTGGAGGACGCGACCGGGCTCCGCATCGACGGGTACGTCGAGATCGGCTTCGGGGGGTTCGCCTCGGTCGTCGACAGCCTCGGCGGCGTGGAGATGTGCCTGCCGAAGGCCCTGGCCGACGAGAAGGCCCACATCGACCTGCCGGCAGGGTGCCAGACCCTGGACGGCGCGAACGCCCTCGGCTACGTGCGTGCTCGGTACTCGGACCCTCGCGGGGACCTGGGCCGGGCCGAGCGGCAACGACAGTTCCTCGGTGCGGTGATGCGCCAGGCGGCCACCCCGTCCACGGTGCTCATTCCGACCCGGTGGTGGCAGTTCACCCACTCCGCGGCGGAGGGCGTGCTCGTCGGCGAGGACACCTCCGTCGTCGACGCGGCCCGCATCCTGTCGACGATGCGCAAGGTGTCGTCGGACGAGGCCCTCAGTCTCGTCGTCCCCGTCGCGTCCACGAACGCCTCGACGTCGGCGGGAAGCGCCGTCCTGTGGGACGACGAGCGTGCCGGAGCTCTGTTCACGATGCTCCGCGAGGGCACTCCCCTCGAGGTGCCGCCGGAGGGCACCGACGGCAAGCCGACTGGCGGGTGACGGCCGGCGAGCCGCGATCGGTCGGTGTCCTCCCGGGCGCCTGGCACCGCCGCACGGGCGGTCGGGTGGGAGGGATCCCGCTGGGCGCCG
>CALCXF010000049.1 GCA_937907685.1 uncultured Nostocoides sp. | reverse complement strand
CTTGTAGTTCGCCGGCCCGAGGTTCTTGTCGACGATCTTCTGCCACTCGCCGTCGGCGATCATCTTCTTGATCGCGTCGGTGATCTTCTGGCACTGGGCCGTGTCGCCCTTCTTCAGGCCGATGCCGTACCGCTCCTCCGAGAAGGGCTGCCCGACGACCTTGAGCTTGCCCTTGTACTGCTCCTGGGCGGCGTACCCCGCGAGGATCGTGTCGTCGGTCGTCAGGGCGTCGATGGCGCCCGAGGCGAGCGCGGCGACGCACTCGGAGTAGGTGCCGAACTCCTGGAGGTTGACCCCGGGCACCGTCTCCTTGACCTTCTGGGCGGAGGTGGAGCCGGTCACCGAGCACAGCTTCTTGCCGTCGAGCGTGTCAGGTCCGGTGATCGAGGTGTCGTCGGACCGGACCAGCAGGTCCTGCCCGGCGATGAAGTACGGCCCGGCGAAGGAGATCTTCTCCTTGCGCGCGTCGGTGATGGAGTACGTCGCCACCACCATGTCGACCTGACCCGTCTCGATGAGGGTCTCGCGCTGGGCACTCGGCGCCTGGATGAACTCGATGTCTCCGGCGTCGACGCCCAGTTCCTTGGCGACGTACGTGGCGACGTCCACGTCCAACCCGGTGAAGTCGCTGCCCTGCTTCAGGCCGAGTCCGGGCTGGTCGTACTTGATGCCCACCTTCAGGCCCTCGGCCTCGGAGTCACCGCCCGCGCCCGTGTCGGTGTCCGGGTCGTCCGAGCCGCACGCGCTCAGCCCGAGCGCGAGCACGGCCGCTGCGGCGACCATCATCCGTCGTGTCGTCATGGGTGTTCCTCCTGTGGGTGGGGTGAACCGGGGGTCAGTGGGTGAGGATCTTGCTGAGGAATTCCTTGCAGCGGTCGGTCGTGGGGTTCGTGAAGAACTCGTCGGGCGGCGCCTGCTCCACGATCTCGCCGTCGGAGAGGAACACCACCCGGTTCGCCACCTTGCGGGCGAAACCCATCTCATGGGTCACGACGATCATCGTCATGCCGCTGTGGGCGAGCTCGACCATGACGTCGAGGACCTCGTTGATCATCTCGGGGTCCAGGGCCGAGGTGGGCTCGTCGAAGAGCATGACCTTCGGGTCCATCGCCAGTGAACGCGCGATGGCGACTCGCTGCTGCTGGCCTCCGGAGAGCTGCGCCGGGTACTTCTGGGCCTGATGGGCGATGCCGACCCGCTCGAGGAGGTCCATGGCCTTCTTCTCGGCATCCGCCTTGCCCATCTTGCGAACCTTGACCGGCCCCAGGGTGACGTTCTGGAGGATCGTCTTGTGCGCGAACAGGTTGAAGGACTGGAAGACCATCCCCACGTCCGCGCGCAGTGCGGCCAGCTCCTTGCCCTCCTCGGGCAGCTCGACACCGTCGATGGTGATGGAGCCGGACTCGAAGTTCTCGAGCCGGTTGATCGTGCGGCAGAGCGTGGACTTTCCCGAGCCGGACGGTCCGATGAGGATGACCACCTCGCCCTTGCCGACGGTGAGGTCGATGTCCTTGAGCACGTGGAGGTCGCCGAAGTGCTTGTTCACGCCGTCCATGACGACGAGGGGCTCGCTCATGCGAGTGAACCTAGCGATGTCCGAGCCGCGACGGTAACCGTGGGCACCGGAATCGACGGGGATCGAGACCTGATCGAGACCTGTGACCACGCACGGCACAATGCCAGCCATGACCCCCGACTCGACCGCCGTGGGTGCCTCGCTCGCCGACGCGGCCCCGGAGGTGTTCTGGACCGACCGGCCGGACCGGCCGGCTGCCCGCCCGGCGCTGACGGGTGCCGGCCATCGGGCCGACCTCGTCGTCGTGGGCGGTGGCTTCACGGGCCTCTGGGCGGCGATCCAGGCCAAGGAGGACGACCCAGCGCGCGACGTCGTGCTCCTCGAACGCGGCCGGCTGGGCGTCGCGGCGTCCGGGCGCAACGGTGGGTTCATCTCTCCCTCGCTGACCCACGGCCTGGCCCAGGGGCTGGCCTGCTGGCCCCAGGAGATGGGGACGCTGGAGCGGCTGGGCGCCCAGAACTTCCGCGACCTGCTGGACTCGCTCACCCGCCACGGTGTCGACGCCCGCCGAGAACTTCCGCGGCCTGCTGGACTCGCTCACCCGCCACGGTGTCGACGCCGACCTCCATGTGCCCGGCGAGATCACCATGGCACTCACCCGGCACCAGGTGGACACGGTCCGGAACGCCTACGAGCTGCACCGCGCGCACGGCATCCCCGTGACCCACCTGGATGCCGATGCGGCGCGAGCGCGCGTCGCGTCGCCCCGCTACCTCGCTGGCTTTCTCGACCCGACGGTGGGTCTGGTCGACCCCGGTCGACTCGTGTGGGGACTGGCCGACGCCGCCGAACGGCTCGGCGTCCGGGTCCACGAGGACACCACGGTCACCGGTGTCGACCGTGACCAGGGGGCGGTGGTCGTGCGCACCGAGTGGGGACGTGTGCGGGCCGACCGCATCGTCCTCGGGACCGGCGCCTTCCGCGGGCTGCTCAAGCGGCTCGCCCTGTGGACCCTTCCTGTCTACGACCACGTCCTCATGAGCGAGCCGTTGTCGGCGGGACAGCTGGCGGCGGTCGGCTGGGAGGGGCGCGAGGGCCTCACCGACGCGGGCATCCAGTTCCACTACTACCGCCGCACCCTCGACGACCGCGTCCTCTTCGGGGGGTACGACGCCAACTACCACTTTCCCGGGCGGATCGACCCGCGGCTGGAGCAGTCCCCCTCGCACGAGCTGCTCGCCCGCCACTTCTTCGAGATCTTCCCTGCGCTCGAAGGGCTGCGGTTCACGCACCGGTGGGCCGGCGTCATCGACACGACCTCGCGCTTCACCCCGGTGTTCGGCACGGCGCTGGGTGGCCACCTCTCCTACGCCGTCGGCTACACCGGCCTCGGCGTGGCCTCCACGCGGTTCGGTGCCCGGGTGGCCCTCGACCTCGTCGACGGCCGGGACACGGAGGTGACCCGGCTCCAGATGGTGCGCCGCAAGCCCGTCCCGTTCCCGCCGGAACCGATCCGGTATGCCGCCGTGCGCGCGACCAGGGTCAGCCTCGCCGCCGAGGACCGCACCGGCCGCCGCAACCTGTGGCTCAAGGGGCTGGATGCCGTCGGCGTCGGGTTCGACAGCTGACGGGCGCCGCTACGTCCTCGCACCGACGTCGTGGACGCTCCAGCCCTCGACGCGGTCCCACCGCAGCAGAGGTGAGCCGCTCCACGCGGTGGTGATCCACAGGTGAGAGAGCGGTTCCTCGACCTGCGGATCCACGTCCGGCACGGCGTCCAGCGGTCCGGTGAGGGGGACGTAGAGCGAGTCCGGCAGACCTCCCTCCCCGATGCCGACGAACAGGTGTCGCTCGTCCACTGACCGCGCCGCCGCCACCTTGGCCGCCCGACGGGCGACGTGGGGGACGGCGAGGAGCTCGGTCACCGCACCGGGCAGGCCGGCGAGCCGGGAGTCCACCCACGCCGTCCTCGCCTTGGGCGTGACGAGCACGCCGGAGGCGGGCCGGCCGTTGCCCTCGAAGAACGAGGGGTTACCCCTCAAGACGGACTGCGACTCGTGGGCCAGCCAGCGCAGCTCGGGGTCCTCGGTGAGGACGCCCCGGGGCAGCGCACCGGGGTGGGTCACCCCGTGGGACTCGCACGCCTGGATGGCCCGCCCGTACGCCGCCCGCACCCGCATGATGTCGGAGGGCTCCGCGAGGTCGATGGTCCACCACCACGACCCGGGGTTCGGCCAGGTGTGCCGGTCACGGCGCAGGAGCGCGTGCGTGCGCCGGACTCCCGGGCCGGCGTGCGTCGTGACCTCGAGCGCGGCCCGGCGCCCGTCGGGGAAGGCCAGGTCGATGTCATAGGCGGCCTGACGGCCGTCGACGTCGTGGGCACGAGCCCGCGCCCCCGTCGCGCGTTCGACGACGACGGCGGCGTACCTCTCGTCGTGCTTGAGCCCGTCGAGGCGTCTGGGATCCGCGCCCACCCGTGGAGATTATGCGAAACGGTGTCGTCTTTCGCGCCTGAACCGGCACCCGAACGGCGGCCAGCGGGTTCGTTGCGCCCCCTTGCCGGAACTGAGAGCCTTCCGGAATGCGGGAGGTGAGTCGCTGGGCACGCTTGGACGACCATCTTCCGCGCGCGGTGCGGACGACTCTGGAGGAGAGCCTCTGGCGGCCCATCGAGATGCAGGCCACCCTCGAGGTGCTCATGAAGGACCCGTCGTTCTTCGAGGACCCGGGCCGCCACCCGGCGATGTTCGCCGACCACGGCGTGGTGCACGTGCGGGACGTCGCGTCCGGCGTCGTCGCCCTCGTCGACGTGGTCGACGGGGTGCTGCTCGCTGCCCGACCCACGGGGCGCCGACACCTCGTCCAGACCTGGGGAGTCGCGCTCGCGTACCTGCACGACGTCGGCATGGTCGACCTCTCGCCCGTCGGCCGTCGGACCCACGCGCTGTATGCCGCCCACGCCGCGTTCTCGGCCGAGGCGGACCCGCTCGTCGACCACCTGCTACGCCCGGGTCCGGTGCGCGAGAGCTTGGACGCAGTCCACGAGAGCGACCCGTTCCGGGTGCCCCTGGTCACCGTCGTGCGGGAGGTGCTCAGCCTTTCGGCAGCGCACAGCAAGTCCACCGTTCCCGCAGGGGTGCTCGACGACCGGGGTGGCCTCCGACGGCTCATGCGCCGCATCACGTCCACGTCCATGGAGGTCCACCGGGCCTCGGGACGCGGACCGACCGACGAGGAGCGGGCGTCGTCGGTGTCGGGGGCAGGAGCGATCCCTCACCCGTCCGCGGAGGACGCGTATGCCTGGCTCGACGTCGTGGACGGCCCGCAGCGGCGGCTGGCCGACGACGTCATCGACGCGGTCCGCGCCCTTCGGGCCGCTGACGTCCTGCGCCAACGCGGGACCGCCCTGCGCACCACCGGCGGCTTCGAGGTCTTCTTCGACGCTCGGACCGGACAGGCGGTCTGCACCTTTCGTCCCGCCGATGGACGGGCGGCATACGTGATGACGTACGACGACCACCGGGGCGCAGGTGAGGCCAACATCCGGATGGCGTCGATCACTGCGCGCGGCAACCTTCGGATCGCGTTCCACCGCGGCAGCTTCGGTGAGCCGAGTGCCGCCCGGCGGGCAGCCGAGAGCGTCGCCAACGCCATCATCGACATCCAGGCCGACGTGCTGCCCACCTTCTCCGGGACGCCGGCGGAGGGGCTGCCCGCGCCGTGGAAGACCCCCGACGCCATGCTCATCCAGCTCGAACGGCCCGATGACGACGCCACGTTCGCGGATGCCGTCCGCGACGTGCTCTGCGCAACTGCGCCGGCGCTCGGCGGCCGGGTGCGAGTGGTCGCCGACGTCGAGGGCGCCGCGCCGGCGGAGCGGCGGCGGTTCGACGCCGCGGAGTCCCTGGACCCGCACGGGTCCCTGGCCGACCGGGTGCTCGACGCGCTCGCCCGGCACGGGATGGACGTCACCGGCATCGAGCGGACCGAGGCCTTCACCGAGGTGGGTCGCGTGACCGTCGCGTCGGGGGAGGTTCTCGTCGAGCAGGACTCGCCCCCCGCCTTCGTCTATGTGCCCCTGAGTGTCGGCTTGCGCGTTCGTCCCGGCGGCGGCTACCCACCCTCTCCGCTGCCCCCGTGGGTGCCGGTCGGCACGACAGGAGCCGTGCGCCGGGCCGGCCGCAACGCGCAGATCGTCGCCGAGGATGATGTCGACGTGCTGATCATCCCGAGCGAGTCGTACGTCCGCACCTGGCTGCGGCCCTTCAGCCCCGCGGACCTGCGCAGGCGCCTCCTGTCCGAGGCGGCGACACCATGACGATGACGACGGTCGACCGGGTGGTCGCCCTCCACCGGGTGCCGCTGTTCGCCGACGTGCCGGGGCGCGTGCTCGCCGCCCTGGCGATGCGGGCCAGGGAGGTGGAGGTGGCTGCGGGCGATCTGCTGATCGAGCAGGGAGCCGTCGAGGACCACCTCTACGCCGTCGTGAGCGGCCGCTTCGTGGCTCGCGACGGCGAGCGCATCCTGCGCGAGCTGGGGCCCGGCTCGACCGTCGGTGAGCTCGCCGCCTTGGCGCCGGAGCCGCGGTCCGCCTCCGTCTCGGCCCTGGAGGACGGCCTCCTGCTCAGGATCGACAAGGTCCTGCTCGACGAGCTGATGGCCGACCGTCCGGAGCTCGCCCGGGCGGTCATCGCCTCGCTGGTCCGCATGCTCAGGAACAGCTCGGGCAGTGGGTGAGCTGGTGACACGTCGACCCGGCCACGGGGCCGTGCGCTGGCTGACGGCCCAGGCGGTCCTGTTCGGCATCATGGCGGCGCTCCTGGGCATCTCGGCCAACGCCATGTTCCTCGAGGCCTACGGTCCCGGCTGGCTGCCGCTCACCTACATCCTCATCGGGGCGGCGGGAGCAGCGGTGTCGAGCGTGGTCGCGGGCAGTGCCCGCCGATTCGACCTCGTACGTATCGCCGTCGCGGTGCTCGGAGCGGCCGTGCTGGTGTTCCTCGGCGCCTGGGCGGTCTCTGCGGACGGGAACGGCTCCTGGGTCTCCGGGCCGCTCCTCGTCCTGTTCCCCGTGCTCATCCAGCTGGGATTCGTCTTCATCGGTGCACAGGCCGGCCGGGTGCTCGACATCGCGGGCATCAAGGGGAGCTTCCCGCGGATCGTCGCCGGGTTCCCTGTCGGGGCGGTCGTCGGCGGCCTGCTGGCCGCGCCACTGGTCGACCTGCTCGGGGGCACCGAGGGTCTTCTCCTCGCGACCGCCGTCGCCCAGGCGGCGTTCACCGCGACCGTCGTCGTGACCGGCATCCGGTATGCCGGTCTGCTCGCGGTGGCGCCCAGCCGAGCCGCCACCGCCGACCGCGCCGACGAGGCGGCCGTGTCCACGGGTGCCGGGGTCAGTGGGCGTGGGATGCGGCACCTGCTGTCCACCCCTTTCGTGGTCGTCCTCATGGCGTACCAGGTGCTGTCGGCGCTGGCGAGCCAGCTCTCGGACTACCTCGTCTTCGACCGGGCAGCCGCTCGGTATGCCGAGGCCGACGAGCTCGCGCGCTTCCTCGCCGGCTACACCGCAGTCATGAACCTGGTGAGCATCGCCTTCCTCGTCGCGGTGGCCGGTCCACTGCTGCGTCGCTACGGGCTCCGGCTCGGAATCTCCGCCAACCCGGTGGTCCTCACCGCCGGGGCCGTCGCGATGGCGGTCGTCCTGGTCGCCTTGGGTGGGGCCTCGCTGGCCCTGCTCGTCACGGTCTCAGCGGCGCGTATCCTCGACATCGCGCTGACCGACGGAACCACGCGAACCTCGATCAACGCGATCTACCAGGTCCTGCCCGAACGGGACCGCCTGGGCGCGCAGGCCACCATCGAAGGTGTCGGGGTCCCCGTCGCCATCGCGATGTCCGGTGTGCTCGTGCTGGGCCTCAACCTGCTGCCCTGGTCGCTGCCGGCCCTGGTTCTGGCCACCCTCCTGGTCTGCGTCGCCTGGGTGTGGGTGGGGATCCTGCTCTACCGCGCGTACGGCCCCGCACTGGTGGGCGCGCTGCAGCCCCAACCGCTGCTCGGGCCGACGAGGCTCCCCACCCTGCCCGACGGGACCGTTCTGGCGGAGAGGCTGCTCGAGAGTCCTGACCCGCGGTCGGCGCGGCTCGGCCTCGAGCTGGTGTCGGCGATGGCAGCTCCGAGCCTCCTTCCTGAGATCGGCATCCTGGCTGACGACGCGCGGGCGGAGGTCCGGCTCACCGCGCTGGAGGCGCTGGCGTCGTCCGGTGACGCCGGCGCGCGAGCCCGTCTCGGGGATGAGATCCAGGTGGCGTCGCGCGGTGACGATCCCGCGATGAGGGTGCGTGCCGCTCTCGGAGCCCCTTCGCTCGACGACGTGGACAGGGTGCGGATCGTCGAGCCCCTCCTCGGCGACGACTCCGCCGACGTCCGGACGGCAGCGCTCGACGCGGTGCGAGCGGGGGACGACGCGTTGGTCGGCGCCGTGGTCGAGGCGGTGGGAGACCCGTCGACGGCAGTGCCGGCATCCGACGCGGTCGGCCGTCTCGGCGAGGCCGTGCTCAGGGCGATGGACCGGGCGCTCCAGCGTGCGGCATTCGCCGGTCCCGAGTCGAGTGAGGCGCGCGCGGCGGTTCGGCTGGTGCGCGCCCTGCGCACGGAGTCGGCGGCCGGGCAGGAGGTGCTGCTCCGGTGGACGGGACACACCGACCGTGACGTGGGTCGTGTCGTGCTCGAGCGCCTCGCGCGACAGGGCCCCGCCGGTGAAGAGGTCGCCCCGGTGCTCGACGACGTGCTCGACGAGGATCTCGCCCACGCGATCCGTGTGCTCGCGGCCCTCGACATGCTGGATGCCGACTCGCCCCGCACGGCGGAGGGTGACGGTCCCCTGCGACGAGCCCTCACCGACGAGCTGGCCCTCATGCGCGACAGGGTGGTCGCCACCCTCGTCGCGCGCCACGGTCGAGAGAGTCTCGGCCCCGTGCTGGCCGGCCTGCTGGGGCTCGACGGCCCCGACCCCCTTGCCGTCGAGGCCCTCGAGGTGGTGCTCGGCTCGGAGGAGGCCGCCCGGGTCACACCAGTCCTTGACGGGCGTCCGACCGCGGGGGACCGCCTGCGGCGGCTGCAGGCGGCCACGGGCGTGACGTCGACCGAGACGGACGCGGGCACCATCCTGCGCGACCTGGTCGAGGACCGAGGCGACGTGTGGCGTTCGACCTGGGTGCGCACCTGCGCCATCCGCGCGGCCAACGCCCGTGGGGTCGCCTCGAGCTGCGATTTCGTGCCTGCCCTGGCCCTCGGCGACAGCGCCATCGACGAGGAGCTCGACCTGATCTCCTGACCGCGCGCTCGGGTCAGGACCCCAGCACGAACTCGTCGCCCCGCGTGACCGGGACCACGGTCCCGTCCCGCTGGATGCCGTCGATCTG
This sequence comes from uncultured Nostocoides sp., assembly GCA_937907685.1. Lineage (GTDB taxonomy): Bacteria > Actinomycetota > Actinomycetes > Actinomycetales > Dermatophilaceae > Fodinibacter. Next base: position 7,914 of record CALCXF010000049.1, on the reverse strand, counting down.
CACCTCGGGGTTGCCGACGACGACGTCGACGTGCGTGTTGGCCTGGTTGAGGCCGCTCGCGATCCGCTCCTGGCTCGACAGCTCCATGGCGCCGTCGAAGGAGAACGGGAAGCCGAACCCCCAGGCGATGTGGGAGCCGACGTTCTCGTCGTACAGCATGTCCTTGAAGACCAGGCCGGTGGTGGCGACCCGGGAGTCCGAGTCCACGATCGCGACCTCACCGAGGTGCCGGGAGCGGGGGATGAGGTCGAACTGCTGCTGGACCTCCGCTTCGCCCCGAGTGGCCCGGGCCTCGGTGATCGTCCCGTCTCGCAGCTCGAGCTCGAGGTCCTCGACGAGGGCGCCCATGGACGCGAGGAAGAACGGAGCGGTGGTGCGGACGACCCCGTCGGCCCGCCGCCAGTCCGGGGAGATGAAGACCTCCTCGGTGGGCATGTTCGGCACGAACTCCACCCCGTCCTCGCTCAGGACGGAGCCACCGCACCACGTGGACCGCTCGGCGAGCCCGATGGTGACGTCGGTGCCCGGTCCTCGGTAGCGGATGCGGTCGAAGGAGTGGTCGTTGAGTGTCGCTGCCCTCGTGGCCAGCTTCTCGACGTGCCGTCGCCAGGCCTCGACCGGGTCCACCTCGTCGAGCCTCATGGCGCGCGCCACGGCGTCCCAGAGGCGCGCCACGTCGGCCACCCCCACGCTCGCGGCCCACCCGGGCGTCGGCGCTCCCACGACGGTCCAGGCGACCTGGTTCGTCGTGAGGATGGGGCTCACCTCGGCGACGAGGTCCACGGGTTGGGCCTTCGCGAGCCGCTCGGGGTCCAGCCCGTCCATGAGGCCGGGAGCGGGGTTGCCGGTGAGCCTGATCACGGCCGGACGGCTCTCACGCCATGCCCGTATCCCTTCCAGCTGGTGCTGGGGCGTCCGCCCCAACATCTCCTCGGGGGCGTGCTGGACGGCGGAACGGCGAAGGTGGAGGTCCTCGTAGTTGATGGTGACCCGGCTGGCGCCCACCCGGTACGCCTCGTGGGCAAGGGCGCGCGCCACGTCCGCCTGCTCGGGCAGGCCGTTGATGACCACCTCCTGCCCGGGCTGGACGTTGACCCCCACCCTGATCACGAGGCGTGCGTAGCGCTCCAACAGGTGGTCGTACGGCTCGCTCATGTGCTGTCCTCTCGCTGTCAGCCTGCCGCGGTCACCGAGGGCGGGGCGGACGAGCCCTGTGGGGCCGTCGCCGTCATCAGGCGCACGATGTGTTCCTGGTCGGCCTCCGACGGCATGCCCCACCCGGGCTCGTAGTCGTAGACCTCGCGCAGCGGGGTGGACGCGGTGCGTCCGTCGAGGATCTCGACCGCGCTCGTGCTGATGAGCCCGGGGTGCTCCACCCCGCAGGCCTCAGCGACCTTCATGAGGTCCCGTCGGAGAGTCTTGATGTAGTTCGCGGCCCGGACGGACTTCAGGCTCGGGTCGAGTCCGCGGGTGAGCCAGGGGTTCTGTGTCGCGACGCCGGTGGGGCAGGAGTCGGTGTGGCACCGCTGGGCCTGGATGCAGCCGATCGAGAGCATCGCCTCGCGGGCGACATTGACCATGTCGCAGCCGAGCGCGAAGGCCACGACGGCATTGTCGGGAAGGCCGAGCTTGCCCCCGCCGATGAACGTCACCTGTTCCGAGAGACCCCTCTTCGCGAACATCCGGTAGACCCGGGCGAAGCCCACCTGGAACGGCAGGGACACCGTGTCGGTGAAGATGAGCGGAGCCGCGCCGGTGCCACCCTCGCCGCCGTCGACGGTGACGAAGTCGACGCCCCGGTCGGTTCGCGCCATGAGGTCGGTGAGCTCCTCCCAGAACGTGAGGTCACCGACGGCGGACTTGATCCCCACCGGCAGGCCGGTCTCGGCGGACAGCATCTCGACCCAGTCCAGCAGGCTGTCGGTGTCGGAGAACTCGGCATGACGAGAGGGGCTGATGCAGTCCTCACCCACCCGGACTCCGCGGGTCGCCGCGATCTCGGGGGACACCTTGGCGCCGGGCAACAGGCCGCCGAGCCCGGGTTTGGCTCCCTGGCTCAGCTTGACCTCGATGGCTCGAACGGGGGCACTGCCGACGAGGTCCTTGAGGCGGTCGAGGTCGAAGCGGCCCTCCTCGTCGCGACAGCCGAAGTACGCCGTGCCGATCTGGAAGATGAGGTCCCCCCCGTTGCGGTGGTGGGGCGAGAGTCCCCCTTCGCCGGTGTTGTGCAGGCACCCGGCGAGAGCGGCTCCACGGTTGAGGGCCTCGACGGCCGCGCCGGAGAGCGAGCCGAAGCTCATGGCGGAGATGTTCACCACCGAGTTCGGCCGGAACGCGTGCTCCCTGCCGCGTGGGCCACCGAGGACCTTGGCGGACGGGAGCACGACCTCGTATCCGGCTCCAGGAGCCGAGGGCGGCACGGCGCGGCCGAAGTTCCGGTGGTTGATCACCGGGTACCCGGCGGTGAACTCGATGTCGTTGTCGGTCCCGAAGCCGAAGTAGTTGTTCTGCTTCTTGGCCGAGGCGTAGACCCACCTGCGCTGGTCGCGCGTGAAGGGGCGTTCCTCGTTGTTGCCCGCGACGACGTACTGCCGCAGCTCTGGGCCGATCGCCTCGAGGAGGTAACGGGCGTGGCCGATCACCGGGAAGTTGCGCAGCAGCGCGTGTTCTCGCTGGAGCGCGTCACGCGCCGCAACAGCCGCCAGCGCGGATGCCGCCACAGCCCCCGCCTTCACCGCTCGGGAAAGGAGTGCCATGCAGCAACTATGCCGCCGTCCACCCGCGGGAAGCACAGCAGTGTCCCGCCGTCACCGAAACCACCCACAGTGACTCTGGACGACGGCGACCACGGGGCAGACATTCGACAGACGCCTCGACGGGCAGGAGCCACACCGCCGTCATGGAATCCACCGAGAGTGACTCTGGACGACGGCGACCGCGGGGACGACACTCGACAGACGGCTTGACGGGCAGAGCCAAGACCATCGTGGAGACGGTGGTGCCACACGAGAGGAAGACCATGATCAGTCGCCCACGGAGCTGTGGTGCGCTCGCCGCCGCGATCGGGGTCGCTGTGGTGCTGCCCAGCGCCGCCCAAGCCGACACCGGCGAGGTCGTCGACGAGTTCACCGACCCAGTGATCAGCAACGGTAACGCGACGAAGGAGTGGCACACGTCCCTGAGCTGCTCATTCACGAACCGGTTCGAGTTCTTCGACGAACTGCTCGATGAGGACCTCGTCGTCGAGTTCACCGGTCCCGTGACCGGCTTCTACACGCCAGCTCGTCCCTGACCGCGCTCAGCCCTGGCCGGGTTCCCCGGACACCCGTGGGGACTCTGCCCGCAGTTCGTCGATCAAGCGTGAGGCGTCAGCCTTGCTCACGTTGTCCGGGATCTCGCGTCCGCTGTCGTGGGCCAGGGTCTTCAGGTACGACATCTGGGCGGCGGTGGCCGGCTCGTCGCCGGTGGCCCAGTCCTCGGGGTCCTTCGCCGGGCTCGTCTCGTTCGTGCTCATGACGTACGGGTTACCCCAACCGCCCAGTCGTACACGCCTGCGACAGGTCCAGGGCGGCCGACGCCGCTAGCCCAGAGTGGCAGCAATCGTTTCGTGGACCCACCACCCGAGGCCGGCCACCGTGGGGGACGTCTCTAGCATGACGCAACCGATGGTTGCGCGATGGACTGACGCGCGATACGCTCTTGCGCAACCACTAGTTGCAGGAGGTTCGACATGCAGTTCCAGACCATCGAGCGGGAGATCTACATCGACGCGTCGCCGGACGTCGTCTTCGACGTGGTGAGCAGCCCGAACCACCTGCGGGGCTGGTGGCCGGACGACGCGCGGTACGAACCGACCCCCGGGTCGACAGGGGAGATCGTCTTCGGTGACCGCGACGAGGGTGGGACAGTCGTACCGTTCACCGTCGTCGACGCGCGACCGCCGCGGACATTCGCGTTCCGCTGGACGCACCCGGCGAACGAGGCTGCGGGCCAGGGCAACTCGCTCCTCGTCACTTTTGACCTGGCTCCTTCCGGTAACGGCACCCTGCTGAGGATGACCGAGAGCGGCTTCCGGGAGATGGGTTGGGATGCAACGGTGCTCGAGCACCAGTACCAGGAGCACGTGACCGGCTGGGACTTCTACCTGGGCCGCCTGGCGCCCTACGTGGCAGAGCTGCTGGCGCGGCGATGACCACCGATGTCGCGGAGAAGGTCGACGACCACCTCTGGTCCGCGATCGGGGACCCGACCCGTCGCCGGATGCTCGACCTGCTGCTCACCCAGGGCGACGGCACGGCCACGACGCTGAGTGACCATCTCCCGGTCACCCGCCAGGCAGTCGCCAAGCACCTGGGCGTGCTCGATCGGGCGGGACTCGTCAGGGTCACACCGACCGGCCGCGAGAAGAGGTACCGGGTCGACGACGTGCAGCTCTCCCGCGCAGTGGCACAGATGGCGTCTGTGGGTTCGACGTGGGACGCCCGACTCCAGCGGATCAAGCGCATCGCCGAGACGATCCAGCGCACCAAACAGGACTGACGACGGACAAGGAGAGGTACAGATGGTGGACATCCTGCACAGGGTTGGGGTCAAGACCGCGTCACCGGCGACGGTGTATGACGCGCTGACCAGGGTCGAGGGCTTGGCCGGCTGGTGGACGGACGACACGAAGGGCAGTGGCGAGCTCGGCGGCAAGCTCGAGTTCCGGTTCCCGGTGGGCGGTTTCGACATGGAGGTCCTGGAACTGAAACCGTCCGAACGGGTGACGTGGCGCGTGGCCGAGGGTCCGGAGGAATGGATCGGGACGACGGTGACCTGGGACCTCCGCCAGGAGGGCGACTACACCATCGTGTTGTTCCGGCACGAGGGCTGGAGGGAGCCGGTGGAGTTCATGCACCACTGCAGCACCAAGTGGGGCTCGTTCCTGATGAGCCTGAAGTCCCTCGTGGAGACCGGCCACGGGGCACCCGCGCCCCACGACGTCCAGATCAGCGACTGGCACTGAGCCGAGCGGTGAGACACTCACGTCGGTGAGGACGTATGCGCTCATCGGCCCCGACGGCCGCCCGCACCCGTCGCCGACGCCGGGCGCCCTGGGCGGTCATCGACGCACGAAGACCTACGGTCGCCTCGACTGCCCGACCGCCCTTCGGTGGGTGGCCAAGGGCAGGTACGTCCAACACCGTGTGTTCTTCGCCGACGAGGATGCGGCCATCGCTGCGGGGTACCGCCCCTGCGCCCGGTGCCTGCCCGAGGCATACGGCGAATGGCGCGCGGCTCGACATCGCTGAGCTCGTCCTTCACGACACCTGAGAAGCGCCGCCGGGACACTCCCCAGAATGACTATGGACGCTTCGCTCGGGCACCAGCAGACTCGGCGGACACCGGTCGACGGCTTCTACACCCCCGCCCGCCGCTGACCGACGACCGCCCCGGCGTGCGTCGGGCGTGCCAGCACCACGGTCGCAGGGAGTGGCCGGAACGTACGTCAGACCGCCGCCAGGGATGCCGTCAGTGGCGCATCTTGAGGTACTGGATGACATCTCCGCGGATGCTCCGATCCGGCCTTTCCCCCGGCGTGATCAAGCCGGCCCTTTCCAGCGACATCTCCAGGCCCTCGCTGAGCTGACCGGCATCCCCCGACCGGAGGGCCTCGGCCCTTTCCTCCTCGCTCAACCCATCCCACCAGCGGTCGAGTTCATCTGTCCCAGCCACGGCTTCTCCTTCGGAACTGCGTCGTGAGCCTTGCGCCCATGGTGATGCCTGCGTCGCCAATAGTAGAGGTCAGGCGGTCGTGGGTATCGGACGTCGGAGAATGCCTGTGTGACGGCCAGGTCGATGGTCGGTGTGGCTCCTCGGCGGAGGCGTTGTTCGAACGGTGTTCGCCCATCACCAGGACCATGCCCTGCTCGATTCTGTCTGTGCGCGGACCGGCGAGGCAGTAACCTCGAAGCACGAAATTCGGTGCGAGCAGGGGGAGGGCGCATGGCGGTCTCGGCGTCGGGACGACCCTCCACGCCCATCATGGTGGTCTCCTCGCTGCCCGACGAGCGACGAGCCGCGGTGGCTGCGCAGCTCGTGGAGCGCTACGCGGCCACCTATGAGGTCGTGCCGGTGGCCACGTCGAGCCAGGCCTCGGACGCCTTGCGCACCGCGGCCAGCGACGGCCGGCAGGTGGCGATCCTGCTTGCGGACGACCCCGGCGAGCTGGACGACGGGCTCACCGTATTCCAGGTCGCCGCACGGCTGTTTCCGGACATCCGCCGCGGCCTGCTCGTGGAATGGGGCGCCTGGGGAGACCGTGACACGGCAGACATGGTGCTGACCCTCATGGCACAGGGGCAGATCGACTACTACGTCATCCGCCCTTGGCACTCACCCGACGAGTACTTCCACCGCACCATCACGGAGTTCCTCAACGAATGGGACCGTGCGGTCGGGCTCCGCCCGCGCGAGGTCTCGGTCGTCGGCGACCCGGCGTCGGCGCGCTCGCACGAGGTCCGCCGGTTGCTCGCCAACAACGGCATCCCGCATCAGTTCGTCCCCAGCGCCGAGCCGGACGCCGGCGAGCTCCTCGCCGGGGCGGGCCTCGCGCGCGGCGCGTCCACCGTCGTCCTCCTCCATGACGGTCGGGCCCTGGTCGAACCGACGAACGCCGAGCTGGCAGCTGCCTACGGGCTGGCCGTCGACGTGCCGGACCACTCCGCCTTCGACCTCGTTGTCATCGGTGCGGGGCCCGCCGGACTCGCAGCCGCGGTGTACGGGTCGTCTGAGGGACTTCGCACGCTCGTGGTGGAGCGCGAGTCGATCGGGGGCCAGGCGGGCTCGAGTTCCCTGATCCGCAACTACCTGGGTTTCGCGCGCGGAGTCTCGGGGGCCGAGCTGGCCCAGCGGGCTTACCAGCAGGCCTGGGTGTTCGGCTGCTCCTTCGCGCACTCACGGGCAGCGGTGTCGCTCGACACGGACGACGAAGGTTTCGTCGTCGGCATCGAGCCGCATCGCACCGTCCACGCGTCCTCGGTCGTGCTCGCGACCGGCGTCTCGTACCGCCGGCTCGGCGTGGCCGAGCTGCTCCCGTACGAGTCGGCGGGCATCTACTACGGCGCCTCCGGGTTCGAGGCGAAGGGGGTTCAGGACGGCCGGGCGTTCGTCGTGGGGGGCGGCAACTCGGCGGGCCAGGCGGCCCTTCACCTGGCGAGGTACGCACGTCAGGTGACCCTGCTCGTTCGTGGAGCGACCCTGGCCGCCAGCATGTCGCAGTACCTGATCGACACCCTGTCCTCGGCAGGCGTGGACGTGCGCCTGCAGTCCGCGATCGTCGGGGGAGGCGGCCAGGGTCACCTGGAGTACGTCCAGGTACGCGATCTCGCCACGGGGGAGGTCTCGAAGGAGCCGACCGACGCCGTCTTCGTGCTCATCGGCGCGTCTCCCCGCACGGACTGGTTGCCGCCCATGGTCCTTCGGGACCGGTGGGGGTATGTACTGACCGGCGACGACGTCATCGCCGAGGGCGGGCGCCGAGCATGGCCGTACAAGGAACCACCGCAGCTGTTGGAGACCTCGGTACAGGGCGTCTTCGCCGTGGGCGACGTGCGTCGGGGATCAGTGAAGCGCGTGGCGTCCGCGGTGGGAGAGGGCTCGGTAGTCGTGTCGAGGGTCCACGACCACGCCACGCGGGGTGGAGCGCAAGGTCTGTCCCCTGGCTGGCGGGGGTGATGCATAAGGCCCAGGGCGACTGGTCAGCGCCGGCTCGGGTCCGACTGGTGAGCGGCGGCTCGCTTCCGGACCTGGAGTCCTGACGAGGTGACCGGACACCTTTTCGCGTAGTGGTCGTCCTCGGTGGAGGCAATGCCGCAGCAAGTACCGAATGCTTCCCCGGTCTGCTCCTTCATCCCTAGACTGCCCCCAGGCGGC
>CALCXF010000048.1 GCA_937907685.1 uncultured Nostocoides sp. | reverse complement strand
GTGCGTTGTGTCCATGGGGAGCCTGCAGTCAGCTCGTCGACAGCTTGGCGACCCATCGGGCACGAACAATCGCTCGGCGGGCCGCCCTCGCGGATGGGCTGGCCGTTTGCCGGCTCCGGGCCATGTGCCGCCATCCCCAGACGCACCGTGCTCAGGGTGGTCCGGTGCCACCCTGGACCGCGGCGGGGCACCGTCTGGTCCCTGGCGCCCGATGAGGCAGGCCATGGAGCACTGCTGTGAGCCGGCGTTTCACGTGAAACGCCGGCTCACGCCGCACGGGCACTCCACCGCTCCTTCGACACCCACCGGTTCCGTGCGGGGAGGCGGGTGCCGTGTGGTGCCGTGCCCACTCCCCGCCCAAGACGGAGGCCAGACGCCCAATCCACCGCGCCACGGGCACCCCTCGCCGGCGCACCGGGCAGCACGGGTGCCAGACGCCCAATCCACCGCGCCACGGGCACCCCTCGCCGGCGCATCGGGCGGCACGGGTGCCAGACGCGCGCTCCACCACCTCCTCGGCACCCCCACCGGTTCGACGCGGGTGAGGAGCCGTGCCAGACGCCTACTCCGCCGCCCCCTCGGCACCCCGAACGCACACCCAGGCAACTTGGGGTACCAGACGCGCACTCCACCTACCCTTTGGCACCTCGCACCGCGTGGGTGCCAACCGCGCAGTCCACCGCCCTTCCGCACCCTCACCGGCGTACCAGGCGACCTGGTGCCAGAGGCCCACTCGACAGCCCCTCCCCGGGCGCAACATGGCAACCGGGGTGTCATACGCGCACTCCACCGCTCCTTCGGCACCCCCAACCGGTTCGGCGCCAGGCAGGACGCGTGTCATACGCGCACTCCACCACCCCTTTGGCACCCCGCGCCGTGGCCCGAGTCGAAGCGTGGGTGCCAGAAGCGCGCTTCACCGTCCCATGGCACCCATCACCCGGAGGACCAAGAGCAGGTGGCGAGCTGGGTGGCGTTGCCAAGGGTCACGACGGCGGCGCGGCCCGCGGGCACTCCCGGAGCCGGTGGCACCACGCCCGGACCGGCGACAGTCGTTCACCGCCCGACTGTCCGATCACTGCACCGCCAGCCAGTCGCTATCCTCCGGGCGGCTGTTGCACCACCGGCCTTCGGGCTCTAGCGCTTGCGGCGTCGCGGCCCGGCGGCCCGGCCGCTCTGCCCGGCCTGGCGGCGACGAACGTCGAAGCGCAGGTCCACGGTCAGCACCGGCTCGTCGAGGATGGCGGTTCCGTGTTCGGTGACCCTGGCATCGAGGAGTCCGAGGCGCTCGAGGGCACGCCTGGCCTTGTCCAGCTCCTGGCGTGCCGAGCGCCCCTTCATCGCCACGAGGGTGCCGCCCGGCTCTAGCAGGGGGACGCACCACTGCGCCAGGGTGTCCAGGCGAGCAACCGCCCGCGCAGTCACCCATGGCGCACGTAGCGCGCCCACGAGGTCCTCGGCTCGAGCGCGGTGAACGGTGACCGACTCGAGGGCGAGCTCGTCGACGGTGTCAGCCAGCCAGTCGGTCCGCCGCAGCATCGGCTCGACGAGGTGGATGTCGAGGTCGGGACGAGCGATGGCCAGCGCGATGCCCGGCAGGCCGGCGCCGGACCCGACATCCACCACTCGGGCGCTGTCCGGGAAGGCGTCGGAGATGACGGCGCAGTTGAGCAGGTGACGCTCCCAGATCCGGGGCACTTCCCGGGGCCCGATCAGGCCGTGCGTGACCCCCGTGTCGGCGAGCGCTGCCGCGAACCGGACGGCCTGCGTCATCCGCTCCCCAAACACGCCAGCCGCACCCTGGGGTGCGGCTGGCGGGGTCACGGACGGCTCGTCCACGCCCTCATGTTTCACGTGAAACGTCTCAGGCCGGAAGGATGACGACGAAGCGGCGCGGTTCGGTCCCTTCCGACTCGGACACCAGCCCCGCGGCGAGCACCTCGTCGTGGACGACCTTTCGCTCGAATGCGGTCATCGGGGAGAGCGGCTTGCGCTCTCCGCTGCTGCGCACCTCGTTGATCGCCTCCTCGGCGACGGCGACGAGCGCCTCCCTGCGCTCTGCACGATGGCCGGCGACATCGAGCATGAGCCGACTGCGCTCGCCGGTCGCCGACTGGACGGCGAGGCGGGTCAGCTCCTGGAGCGCGTCGAGCACCTGGCCGTTCGGTCCCACGAGGCGGCGGGGGACCCGGCCCTCCTCGGAGTCCACCACGGAGACGGCCGCACGGTCGCCGTCGATGTCCACGTCGATGTCGCCGTCGAGATCACAGATGTCGAGCAGTGTCTCGAGGAAGTCGGCGGCCACCTCGCCCTCCTTCTCCAGCTGGTTCCGCCGGCCGGAGCCCGACCGCTCCGGCGGAGCGGCGGATGTGTCGTCCGTGGTGATGGAGTCGTCCGTCGACGTCCCCTTTGGCTCCTCGCGGACGATGTCCATGGACCCCGGTGCCGGAGAAGCCTCGGTCTCGAGGGCGTCCTGGGTGTGCGTTTCGCTCATCGGCTCTCCTGCGGTCACGGGGAAGGTTCGGGACGGGGTGGCGGTGTCTTGCCACCCGGTGGCTTGCCGGGCGCCTTCTGGCCGCCGGGCTTGGACTTCTTGCGCTTCTTGGACGTCGGCTGCTGACGCTGGCCCGACCGCTTGGCCGCTTCTTCGGCCTCGGCAGCAGCGGCCGCGGCGGCGATCGCCGCGCCGGCGGCGCCGGGGATCGGCTTGCCCTTCTTCTCGAGGCGCGCGTGGTAGGCCTTCTCGGCGGCGGAGCCAGGCGCCGGCATCCGCCGGATCACGTAGAACTGCTGACACATCGACCACACGTTGGTCGTGAACCAGTAGATGAGGACACCGATCGGGAAGTTGACGCCGGACACGGCGAACACGATCGGCAGGATGTAGAGAAGCAGCTTCTGCTGCTTGGCGAAGGGGTTGTCCAGCGCGGACGCCGGCATGTTCTTCGTCATGAGCTGGCGCTGGGTGAGGAACGTCGTCGCCGACATGAGGATGATGAGCACCACCGTGACGATCTGCGTGTTGATGCTCGCGGCGGTCAGGAAGGTGTCAGACAGCTGGGCGCCGAAGATGGTCGCTGACTCGGCCTGCGCTGCCACGGTCTCGTCGATCGGTCCGACCGGGGCCTTGTCGCCGTCTGCGATCTCGTCGAGGCCGTTGAGGACCGAGAACAGCCCGAAGAAGAACGGCGACTGCACGAGGATGGGGAGGCACGAGCTGAAGGGGTTGGTGCCCTCCTTCTTGTACAGCTCCATCGTCTCCTGGGTCATCGCCTGACGAGACTCGGGGTCCGACTTGCCCTTGTACTTCTTCTGGATCTTCTGCAGCTCGGGCTGGATCATCTGCATCTTGCGCGACGCCATGATCTGCTTGACGAAGAGGGGGATCATCGCGGCACGCATGACGACGACGAGGCCGACGATCGACAAGGCCCAGGTCCAGCCCCCGGCCGGGTCCATGCCCAGCGCGGTCAGCGCCTGGTGGAACCCGTACATGATCCAGGCGACCAGCCACTCGATGGGGGCCATGATCGTGCTGAAGAAGTCGCCCATGCTGTCCTTACGGCTGTGCCGGCCGAGGCCGACGAGGTGGTGTCACGTCGTGACGGTGGTCAGTGGGGGTGCGCCGTGGCGGCGCTCGGTGGGGCGCCTGGGTCGGCGTCGTCCGGGATGCCGCGCGGTCCGGTGGTCCCCGGCACCGGTCGCCCGGTGACCGGGTCGCGCAAGGGCACGTGGTCGACGCCTCCGGGAGTCCACGGGTGGCAGCGACCGAGCCGCCGGGCGGCCATCCATGACCCGCGGACCGGACCGAAGCGCTCGAGGGCGGTCACGGCATACGCGGAGCACGACGGGTAGAAGCGGCAGCTCGGGGGGAGCAGTGGGGACACGGCCCACTGGTATCCGCGGACCATCCAGACGAGGGGCTTGGCAAGAACAGACCCGGTGCTCATGCCCTGCCTCCCGCTCGACCGATCGCCTTCTCCAACAACGGGTTCAACGCCTCCTGAAGTTCCCCGTACGTGGCTGCACCGGCGGGGGGGTTGGCCCTGATCACGACGTCCATCCCCGGCGGAAGGCTCTCGAGCCGCTCGGCGACCAGGGCCCGGAGACGCCGCTTGGTGCGGTTGCGGACGACTGCCCCACCCACGGCCCGCGACACGACGAAACCGACCCGCGGCGGTTGCCCGGCACGCGAGTCGGTCGAGGTGGCGTGAACCACGAGCAGCGATGAGCCGACCCGGAACCCTCCGGAGGAACGGACCGCCGACGTGAAGTCCGACCGGGTGCGCAGTCGGTTCGGCGCCGGCAGCACCGATGCCCTCAGGCGGAGAGCTCGGAGCGACCCTTGCGACGGCGGGCGGACAGGATGGAACGGCCCGCCCGGGTGCGCATGCGCAGGCGGAACCCGTGGGTCTTCGCGCGACGGCGGTTGTTCGGTTGGAAGGTCCGCTTGCTCACGTTGGTCTCTCATCTGGAGGCGGGCCGCGGTGGCCCGGTGTTCGGAGGTGGTCGGCTGCCATCGGAAGCGCATGACCGAACGCGGGCTGCACCCCTCGAGGGCGCGGGTCATGGGCATGCGAAAACAGCCGACCAACAGGCCCGTCCACGGTACGCGAGAGCGGCACCGAGGGTCAAACCAGTGGAAGCGTATCCCCGCGGACCCAAAACGCCATAGGATCGCACAGAGCACGGCCCGCCTCCCGGAGCGACACACCCTCGGCGCCCACGCAGGGATCCCCACAGTCTGTGGACAACCATGTGGACGGGGGTGGCCTCCCTGTTGTCGGGCGGAGACGACGGGCCGGCGAGGCACCGGAAGGAGGGGGAGGCGAGTGGCGGATGCGACGATGGCCCAGCTGTGGCGGACCACGCTCGAGGTCTTGGACTCGGATGGAGTTCCGGTGCAGCAGAGGGCTTTTCTCTCGCTCGCGCGACTCGTGGGCCTCCTCGACGACACGGTTCTCCTCGCCGTTCCGAACGACTTCACCAAGGACGTCGTGGAGACGCGGCTGCGCGACGTCGTCACCGCCACGCTCGGCGCCCAGCTCGGCCGCGACGTGCGCCTCGCCGTGACCGTCGACCCGTCGCTCGACGTGCCGACTGCCGCTGACGAGGAGGACGAGCCGGGGCAGCCCGGCGACGAGGGGCACGACCTGCGGGTCGCGGACCGCCGGCGCCAGATCGACGACCTGGACATCGGCGAGGACGAGCTCGACGGCTACGGCGGGGACAGCAGCGCGCCGGCCGTCGCGGCGGTCGCCCAGGGCACCGCAGGCGTCCCTCGGCTCGTGGAGGTTCCGGGGGCCCGGCGGCCACGGCCCGGGAGCCAGCTCCCCGAGCAGGTCGAGCTCACCCGGCTCAATCCCAAGTACACCTTCGACACCTTCGTCATCGGGGCGAGCAACCGGTTCGCGCACGCCGCGGCGGTCGCGGTCGCCGAGGCACCGGCGAAGGCCTACAACCCGCTCTTCATCTACGGCGACTCAGGACTGGGCAAGACGCACCTGCTCCACGCCATCGGGCACTACGCCCGGAACCTGTTCCCCCACGTGAAGGTGCGTTACGTCAACTCCGAGGAGTTCACGAACGACTTCATCAACAGCATCCGTGACGACAAGGCCGCGAACTTCCAGCGCCGGTACCGCGACGTCGACGTCCTGCTCATCGACGACATCCAGTTCCTCCAGGGCAAGGTGCAGACCCAGGAGGAGTTCTTCCACACCTTCAACACCCTCCACAACGCCAACAAGCAGGTCGTCATCACGAGCGACGTCCCGCCCAAGCTGCTGAGTGGCTTCGAGGCGCGGATGCGGAGCCGGTTCGAGATGGGGCTCCTCACCGACGTCCAGCCGCCTGACCTCGAGACCCGGATCGCCATCCTGCGCAAGAAGGCCATCCAGGAGCGGCTCTCCGTTCCCGACGACGTCCTCGAGTTCATCGCCTCGCGGATCTCGACGAACATCCGCGAGCTCGAGGGTGCACTGATCCGGGTCACCGCGTTCGCGAGCCTCAACCGGCAGCCGGTCGACATGAGCCTCGCCGAGATCGTGCTCCGGGACCTCATCCCGGACGACGCCTCGAGCCAGGTGACGCCGGCGACGATCATGGCGCAGACGGCCGCCTACTTCGGGCTGACCCTCGACGACCTCCAGGGCCAGTCGCGCTCGCGGGTCCTCGTCACGGCGCGGCAGATCGCGATGTACCTGTGCCGGGAGCTGACCGACATGTCACTGCCGAAGATCGGGCAGCAGTTCGGGGGCCGGGACCACACGACGGTCATGCATGCCGACAAGAAGATCCGCCAGCTCATGGCGGAGCGGCGGGCGATCTACAACCAGGTGACGGAGCTGACGAACCGGATCAAGCAGCAGTCCCACTGAGGACTGCCGGCAGTTGTCCACACCTCATCCACAGCCGTGTGTCGCATGTTTGTCCAATGACGCGGTCCTTGGGGACGTGCCACGACCCGCCGCGACATGCCGCCTGGCCCGCACGAGTGGCATCCACGAGATGTGCACAAGCCTGTGGACAACCGTGACGACGCCGACCGTTCAGGTCGGTCCACCTCGGCACTTGTCCACAGGCCCTGTGGACGGCTGTGGAGGAGCAGCGTGTCGAGGTGGACCGACCGGGGCCAGGAGGTGGACGCCCTGTGAACGGCATCCCGTCGTGCACAGCCGGCTCCGAGCGGGGAGGCGCTCGTCCACGTCTCGTCCACACCACCGCGAGCCTTGCCGACCTGCGTCGACGTGGTTCGGTCCACAGCGTCCACAGCACCGACGACCACGAAGAGATCCCAGAACTCCGCTCCGGCCCCGAGCACGACCCGACCGCCACGCACCATGCAGAACCTCGGACAACCACCCCTGGCACGGGCACGATCCACTCCCGGAGAGCAGGTACCACGCCGGGGAGGCGTGCACTAGTGTCATGACCCCGCCTGCGTCGGAGCACCTGAGCACCGTCGGAGCTCCCGAGTACCGTCGGCTCGTGCGGACGGGGACCCCTGCTGCGTGCACGAACGGGCGCGAGAGCCGCGCCGGACGAAGGTGGTAAGTCGTGAAGTTCCGCGTCGAGCGCGACGTCCTGGCCGAGGCCGTCACCTGGGTCGCCCGTGGGCTGCCCGCCCGCCCCCCGGTCCCGGTCCTCGCCGGCATCCTCATGCAGGCGGACGAGCAGGGGACGCTCACCCTGTCGGCGTTCGACTACGAGGTCTCGGCGAAGATCACCGTCGCGGCAGAGGTCGCCGAGCCGGGGACCGTGCTCGTCCTGGGCAGGTTGCTGGCGGACATCTCCCGCAACCTCCCCGACCGCCCGATCGACGTCGGCACCGACGGTTCGAAGGTCCAGGTGACGTGCGGTTCCTCCCGGTTCAGCCTCCTCCAGATGCCGGCCGACGACTACCCCACCCTGCCCACCTCCCCGGAGCCGAGCGGCTCGATCGACGGCCACCTGTTCACCCAGGCGGTCGCCCAGGTCTCCGTCGCCGCGGACCGGGGCGACACGTTGCCGATCCTCACCGGCGTGCGGGTCGAGATCGAGGGCGACACCATGACGCTTCTCGCGACGGACCGCTACCGCCTCGCGATGCGCGAGCTCCACTGGAACCCGACGGCGACCGACGCCAGCCACGTCGTCCTCATCCCGGCGCGCACGCTCTCGGACACCGCCCGCTCGCTCGGCGCCAGCGGCTCGATCGACGTCGCGCTCGGCACCGCCGCCGGTGGCGACGGCCTCGTCGGCTTCGAGGCCGGGCAGCGCCGCACGACGACGCGGCTGCTCGACGGCGAGTACCCCAAGGTGTCGTCCATCTTCCCCACGACCTCCGACACCGAGGCCGTCATCCGCACCGCCGACCTCGTCGAGGCGGTCAAGCGGGTCGCCCTCGTCGCCGAGCGGAACACCCCGGTGCGGCTCCGCTTCAGCGAGGGGCAGGTCACCATCGAGGCCGGCGCCGGTGACGACGCCCAGGCCTCCGAGGCCGTCGAGGCGACGATCACCGGCCCGGAGATCGAGATCGCCTTCAACCCCACCTACCTGCTGGACGGGCTCGGGGCGGTGGGCACGGCATACAGCCGCATCTCCTTCACCCAGCCATCCCGGCCGGCTGTGCTCTCCGGCCAGGCCGAGGAGGACGGCGAGGCCGACACCTCCTACCGCTACGTGCTCATGCCGGTGCGCTTCGCGTCCTGACCGGACCATTGAGGATGCCGCCGCAGTAGCCTTCGCGGGGAACGCACCGGTCGTCGCGCACCACACCACACGAGGGAGCACGAGATGCAGCTGGGTCTGGTCGGTCTGGGCAAGATGGGCGGCAACATGCGCGAGCGCCTGCGCCGTGCGGGCCACGAGGTCGTGGGCTACGACCAGAACAAGGCGGTGTCCGACGCGCGGTCCCTGGCCGACATGGCCAAGAAGCTCAGCGCCCCACGCGTCGTGTGGGTCATGGTCCCGCACGGGGCGCCGACCCGGGAGACGGTGGGCAAGCTCGCCGACGTCCTCGACAAGGGCGACCTCATCATCGAGGGCGGCAACAGCAGGTTCACGGACGACGTCGAGCACGAACAGCTGCTCAAGGCCAAGGGCATCGGCTACCTCGACTGTGGCGTCTCCGGGGGGATCTGGGGCCTCGACAACGGCTACGGGCTCATGGTCGGCGGCTCCTCGGCACACGTGAAGCGGGCGATGCCGATCTTCGACGCGTTGCGCCCCGAGGGCCCACGTGACGAGGGGTTCGTGCACGCCGGCAAGGTGGGCGCCGGGCACTACACGAAGATGGTGCACAACGGCATCGAGTACGGCCTCATGCATGCCTACGCCGAGGGCTACGAGCTGCTCGAGAAGAAGGACATCGTCGAGAACGTGCCCGGCGCCTTCAAGGCGTGGAGCCGCGGCACGGTCGTGCGCTCCTGGCTGCTCGACCTCATGGTCAAGGCCCTGGAGGAGAACCCCGACCTCGACGACGTCTCCGACTACACCCCCGACTCGGGTGAGGGCCGGTGGACCGTCGAGGAGGCGATCGCGATGTCCGTGCCGATGCCGGTCATCTCCGCCTCCCTCTTCGCCCGGTTCGCGTCCCGCCAGCAGTCCTCGCCGACCATGCAGGCGGTCTCCGCCCTGCGGGGTCAGTTCGGTGGTCACCAGGTGATGACCATCGGCGAGGGCGACGCGCTGCGCGCGGAGGCGGCGGCCGGACCCAAGAGCCCCGACACGGCTCGGAAGAAGGTCGCCCGCAAGGAGGCGCACCCCGCGTCAGCCGAGGAGGCGGCCGCCAAGGGTCGCAAGGCGGCGAGCGCCGGTCCGTCCTCGGGCGGCGGCGCGACGTCCTCGGACGGATCCGGGCCGACCGAGGGTCCGACCTCCGGCACCGGTGCGACGCGGAAGCCCGCCACCAAGAAGAGCTGACGGGTGCACCTTCGGCACCTCTCCGTCGTCGACTTCCGCAGCTACACGAGCGCCGAGCTGCCGCTCGAGCCGGGGGTCACGACCCTCGTCGGCCTCAACGGGCAGGGCAAGACGAACCTCGTCGAGGCGGTCGGGTACCTCGCCAGCCTGTCGAGCCACCGGGTCGCCACCGACGCACCGCTCGTCCGGTTCGGTGCGACCCAGGCGGTGATCCGCGGTGCCGTCGTCCGCGACGGGCGGGAGACGATGGTCGAGCTCGAGATCACCCCGGGCCGGGCCAACCGGGCCCGGCTCAACCGGTCTCCGCTGGCGCGGCCGCGGGACGTGCTCGGCAGCCTGCGGACCGTGCTCTTCGCCCCCGAGGACCTCGCCCTGGTCAAGGGTGACCCCGCGGAGCGTCGGCGGTTCCTCGACGAGCTGCTCGTCGCCCGGCAGCCACGCTGGGCGGGCGTCCGGGCGGACTACGACAAGATCCTCAGGCAGCGCGGTGCCCTGCTCAAGTCGGCGGCTCCGGTGCTGCGCCGAGGCGGCCGGCGCGGGCCCCGGCCGGCGAACCTGGAAGGGGTCGACACGGCATCCGAGCGGGAGTCCGCGCTCCACACCCTCGACGTGTGGGACTCCCACCTCGCGCAGGTCGGCTCGCAGCTCCTCTACGCCCGGCTCCGCCTGCTCCGCGACCTGGGCCCGTACCTCGGGAAGGCCTACGAGGAGGTCAGCGCGGGCCAGTCCGACACCCGCGTGGCCTACCGCTCGTCACTGCGGGAGGAGACGGCGGGTCGGATCGCCGCCGGTGAGGTCCCCGAGGTCGGGGAGCTGCACGACGAGGTGCTCGCCTCGTTGGCGGAGGTGCGCGGGGCAGAGGTCGAGCGCGGTGTCTGCCTCGTCGGCCCACACCGCGACGACGTCGTGCTGTCCCTCGGCGACCTGCCGGCCAAGGGGTACGCGAGCCACGGCGAGTCGTGGTCGTTCGCGCTCGGGCTGAAGCTCGCGGCGTTCCAGCTGCTCCGGCACGACCTCGGTGACGACCCGGTGCTCGTCCTCGACGACGTCTTCGCCGAGCTCGACACCGGCCGGCGCGAGCGGCTCGCGGCCATGGTGGCCGACTGCGAGCAGGTGCTCATCACCGCTGCGGTGCCGGCCGACGTGCCGGACACGCTGATGGGGCGCAGGTATGCCGTGACCCTGGGTTCGGTGACCGAGGTTGCCTGACGACGACGACCGGGACTCGGGCGCCGAGCCGGTCATCGGGGACGCCGACGAGGCGGCCGCCGCCGCCCTGGCCCGGGCCCGGGCCGCGGCCCGCGCGAAGGGCCTCCGGCCGGGCCTGCGACCCCGGCGCCGGGTCAAGGACATCCCCGTCGGAGAACGGTCGGGCGCCGGCCGGGACCCCAAGCTGCTCGGCGAGCAGCTCGACCAGTTCGTCGTCGAGCGCGGCTGGGCGGTCGACGTCGCCGTCGGTGCGGTCATCGGTCGCTGGCCCGAGATCGTCGGGCAGGAGATCGCCCAGCACTGCGCGCCCGTGGAGTTCGTCGACGGCGTCCTCACCGTCCGGGGGGACTCGACGGCCTGGGCGACCCAGCTGCGCCTGCTCTCCTCCAGCCTCCTGACCCGCCTCACCGAGGAGGTCGGCGAGGGCACGGTCACCGAGATCCGGGTCGTCGGCCCCGGTGCTCCCTCGTGGTCGCGAGGGCAGCGGCGCGTCCAGGACGGCCGCGGGCCCCGCGACACCTACGGCTGACCCACGGGAGACCCTCGACCCGTGGCGTTAGGGTCGCCGGTGTGAGCGACGCGCTGGTGCACCGGACCGACGACGACCGGATCGCCGTCGTCACCCTGGACTCGCCGGCCAACCGCAACGCCCTCTCCCGCCGCCTCGTCGCCGAGCTGACCCAGCACCTCGCCGAGGCCGGCGCGGACGAGTCGCTGCACGGGGTGCTCCTGCGGTCGTCGCAGCCGGTGTTCTGCGCCGGCGCGGACCTCAAGGAGGTGGCGACGGTCGACATGGTGGAGTCCGCCCGGGGCATCGTCGCCCTCCAGCGGTCGATCGCCGCTCTCCCGGTGCCCGTCGTCTGCCGGCTCGACGGAGCCGTCCGCGCGGGGGGCCTGGGCCTCGTCGCCTCGGCCGACGTCGTCGTATGCCGGAACGACGTCAGCTTCGCGCTCACCGAGGTCCGCCTCGGCCTCGCTGCGGCCACCATCTCGATTCCCCTGCGCGCACGACTCAGCTCGCGCGCGGCATCCGACTGGTTCCTGACCGGGCGGACCGTCGGCGCGGCTGAGGGCAAGGAGCACGGCCTCGTCACTCACCTCGCCTCGGCAGAGGACATGGATGCCGTCGTCACCACGGTGCTCGGCGACCTCCGCTCGGCGGCCCGGCAGGGACTCGTCGAGGCCAAGCGCCTCCTGACTGCTGACCTGGTGGCGGACTTCGACGCCCGCGGTGAGGAGATGGCTCGCCTGTCGGGGATGCTCTTCCACTCCGACGTCGCCCGCGAGCGGATGGCCGCGGCCCTCCGCCGCTGACGGCTGGTAGGCGCCTACCGGTGGCTGCCGCTGCTGGCGCACTGTCGCCCGACCGAAAGTCGACGTGCGCACGAAGGTGCGAGTGTCCGTGCTGAGATGCAGGGTTGGGGTATGCCGTCCACATCGCACCCGCTGAGCGCGCACCGGTCCCCGTGCTCGTTCGTGCCGCCCTACATGCTCGAGGCGCTGGCCAGCTCCGGCGACCCGCACCTCGAGGCGCACGCAGCGGCGACCCTGGCAGTCGACGCCGAGCTGCGTCGTGACCGCCGGACCGCCGACCTGCGGGCCCCAAGGTCACGCGCCAGGCGTCCCCGGCTCGCGCGCGGCACCGCCGCCGGACCGCAGCGCTCGATCCACGACGCGATGCGGGGCACCGACCTGCCGGGCACGGCGGTACGCGGTGAGGGAGACGCCGACACCGGGGACCGGGCGGTCACGGAGGCCTACGACGGGCTGGGCTCGACCTGGGAGCTCTGGTCGGCGGCCTACGGGCGGAACTCGCTCGACGGGAAGGGGCTGCCCCTCATCGCGACGGTCCACTTCGGGCAGGACTACGACAACGCCTTCTGGGACGGGGCGCAGATGGTGTTCGGCGACGGTGACGGGGTGGTGTTCCTCCCGTTCACCCGCAGCGTCGACGTCATCGGGCACGAGCTGGCGCACGGGGTCACCCAGTACACCTCCGGGCTGAACTACCAGGACCAGTCGGGTGCGCTCAACGAGTCGATCTCCGACGTCTTCGGTGTGCTCGTCAAGCAGCGGCTCCTCGGCCAGACCGCCGACGAGGCCGACTGGCTCATCGGCGCCGACCTCCTCGGCCCGGACGTGGCCGGCGTGGCGATCCGGTCGATGGCAGCGCCGGGCACGGCGTATGACGACCCACGCCTGGGCGCCGACCCCCAACCCGGGCACATGCGTGACTACGTGGACACAACGGACGACAACGGGGGCGTCCACATCAACTCGGGCATCCCCAACAAGGCGTTCCACGTGTTCGCCACGACTCTCGGCGGCCCGGCCTGGGAGGTCGCCGGGCAGGTCTGGTTCGACACCATCACCGGCGACATCCGGGCGGACTGCGACTTCCCGACGTTCGCCGGGCTCACCGTGGCAGCCGCGACGGCGCGGCACGGCGACGACTCCGACGTGGTGTCGGCGGTTCGTGCGGCGTGGGAGGCGGTGGGGGTGTCCTTGGAGGCCCCGGAGGGACAGCCGGCCGCGGGGCGCGAAGGCGAGCGTGACGCGTCGTCCCCTCCCGACGAGAGCCCGTCAGCACCGGATGACAGCACCTCCCCACCCGACGACGACCGTTCGCCCACCCCGGCCACGGAGCTCAGCGTCCGACGCACGGGGGGCTTCGCGGGCCGAACCGTCGAGCGCACGGTGACCCTGGCCGAGCTCCCTCGCCCCGACGCCCGCGCCTGGCAGTCGCTCCTGGCCGACGACAGTCTTCCCGCGCTGGCGGAGGAGGCGGCGGCGGTCCAGCCGGTGCCCGACTCGTTCTGCTACGCCGTCACCTGTGACCGCCCGCCGCTCGACGTCGAGCTGCCCGAGACGACCCTCTCCGCTGATGTCCGCTCTCTCCTGGAGCGCACTCTCGCCCCCGGGACGGCAGGTCCGGCGGGCTGAAGACACGACGGCCGCCGCTCGCCGCGGGCGTTGGCCTAGGCTCACGCGCGTGGGACTGGACGTCGAGGCGCAGGCGCGGTACGGCTACCTGGCCTCCCGAATCCGGCATCACCTCCAGCCACCGGCGTCCATCATCGAGCTGGGTGCGGCCCCGGGCGACCAGATCGCGCAGCTGGCCGACCTCGGCTACGCCGCGTCAGCGGTGGACATCGGTGTGGCCTCCGACGGCTGGTCCTCCGGATCCGAGGGCCGGATGCTGGAGCTGCTCACGGCCCATGGGGTGACCTACCACGAGTGGGACCTCGAGAAGGTGCCCTACCCCCTCCCGGAGGCGGCCTATGACGGCGTCCTTTTCACCGAGGTCTTCGAGCATCTTCGGGACTACCCCGTCACGTCACTCCACGAGGTGGTGCGGATCCTGCGTCCCGGCGGGTACCTCTTCTTCTCGACGCCCAACGCCGCGTCGCTGGTGAACCGTCTGCGGGTCCTCCGGGGTGGCTCGACGTACACCCCGATGGCGGACTGGGTCGGTGGTGTCATCCACGCCCGCCACGCGCGTGAGTATCTTTTTGCCGAAATCGACGACATCATGCGCTCGGCCGGGCTCACCGTGCTCGAACGCGAGAGCCGGCACTTCCACGTGGCCGACGACATCCGCTGGCGGTCGCACGCCAAGTCGGTCCTCGACAGGATTGCCCGGCGGTGGCCGACCCTGGGCCCCCAGATCCTCATCGTGGCTCGCAAAACCTGAGCGCCACTGCGCCGACGTCCGGCCGCGGCCGCGAAGTCACAGGGGTTGCCGCACCCCAGGTCTGCCCGTGACCGAAGAACGGCGCGTCGGGCCTGGCAGAGGGCGGTCGTGTGACGGGGGTCGCCTCAGGCCCTCGTTCGCGGGAAAAGTGCCCCCACGGGCCTCCCCGGGGCATGTCGTGTCCGCGGTGACCGGTAGGATGAGGGGAGATATCGCGCCCAAGGCGTTCGCGCCCTGGGCGCGTGCCATGCGTCCCGCCGCTCCGCCGGCGGGCACTGCCGAGAAGGAGACCCGTGGCCGAGCAGCAGCCGGACCTCACCAGCGAGACGGTCGAGCCAGCGGCGACGCCGGACGAGGGGGCGGCAGCCCCGGTCCTCGACGGCGAGTCCACGGCATACGACGCCGGCTCGATCACCGTCCTGGAGGGTCTGGAGGCGGTCCGCAAGCGCCCGGGCATGTACATCGGCTCCACCGGCGAGCGCGGCCTGCACCACCTCGTCTGGGAGATCGTCGACAACGCCGTCGACGAGGCCCTCGCCGGGTACGCCGACACGATCGACGTCACGCTCATGGAGAACGGCGCGGTGCGCGTCAAGGACAACGGCCGCGGCATCCCCACCGACATCCACCCCACCGAGGGCGTCAGCGCGGTCGAGCTCGTGCTCACCCAGCTCCACGCCGGCGGCAAGTTCGGTGGGGGCGGCTACAAGGTCTCCGGCGGGCTGCACGGTGTCGGCTCCTCGGTCGTCAACGCGCTGTCGACCCGCCTCGAGGTCTGCGTCCGCCAGAACGGTCACGCCTTCCGGATGTCCTTCGACCACGGCGTGCCCGTCGGGCCGCTGGAAAAGATGGAGGAGACCGACCGCACGGGCACGACGATCACGTACTGGGCGAACCCCGACATCTTCGAGACCGTCGACTACGACTACGAGACGATCCGGGCGCGCTTCCAGCAGTACGCGTTCCTCAACAAGGGACTGAGGATCAACCTCGTCGACGAGCGGGTGCCCCCAACACACGACGGCGAGCCCGATCTCGACGGGGTGGACGCCGACATCGCGGTGGTCGAGGACCACGAGGACGACGAGGCGGGGGGCCAGGCCCGCACGACGACCGCGCGCTCGGTGTCGTACCGCTACGACAACGGGCTTGTCGACTACGTCAACCACCTCGTCGGCTCCAAGAAGTCCGACCCGGTGCACGCCGACATCATCAGCATCGAGGTCGAGGACAAGTCGCGAAGCCTCTCCCTCGAGCTCGCCCTGCAGTGGACCAACGCCTACTCGGAGTCCGTCCACTCCTACGCGAACACCGTCAACACCCATGAGGGCGGCACCCACGAGGAGGGCTTCAGGGCGGCGCTCACCAAGCTGGTCAACGACTTCGCCCGCAAGCAGAACCAGCTCAAGGACAAGGACGAGAACCTCACCGGGGACGATGTCCGTGAGGGCCTGACCGCGGTCATCTCCGTCAAGCTCGGCGAGCCGCAGTTCGAGGGCCAGACCAAGACCAAGCTCGGCAACTCCGAGGTCAAGGGATTCGTCCAGCGGGCGATGACCGACGAGTTCGGCGGCTGGCTCGACAGCCACCCCACCGAGGGACGCGAGATCGTCCGCAAGGCGATCCAGGCGTCGGCGGCACGGATGGCGGCCCGCAAGGCTCGCGAGGCCACGCGCAAGAGGGTGCTCGAGTCGGGCGGCCTGCCGGGCAAGCTCCGGGACTGCCAGGCCAAGGACCCCGCCGTCTCCGAGGTCTTCATCGTCGAGGGCGACTCGGCGGGTGGCTCGGCCGTGCGTGGCCGCAACCCGCACACCCAGGCGATCCTTCCGATCCGCGGCAAGATCCTCAACGTGGAGCGGGCCCGCCTCGACAAGGCCCTCGGCAACCAGGAGGTCCAGGCCCTCATCTCGGCGTTCGGCACCGGCATCGGCGAGGACTTCGACATCGAGAAGGCGCGCTACCACAAGATCGTGCTCATGGCGGATGCCGACGTCGACGGCATGCACATCCGCACCCTCCTGCTCACCCTGCTGTTCCGGTTCATGAAGCCGCTCATCGAGGCCGGCTACGTCTACCTCGCCCAGCCGCCGCTCTACCGGATCAAGTGGAGCAACGCCCCGCACGAGTTCGCCTTCACCGACCGTGAGCGCGACGCCCTCATCGCCGAGGGGCAGAGCAAGGGGCGGCGGGTCCCCAAGGACAACCCGGTCCAGCGCTACAAGGGCCTCGGCGAGATGGACTACCAGGAGCTCTGGGAGACGACGATGAACCCCGACTCCCGGGTGCTGCTCCAGGTCACCCTGGACGACGCCGCCGCGGCCGACGAGATCTTCTCGATCCTCATGGGTGAGGACGTCGAGTCGCGCCGCTCCTTCATCCAGCGCAACGCCCGCGACGTCCGCTTCCTCGACATCTGATGAGCGCCGACGGTGAGGACCGTGGCCACCTCCGCGGTGCTCCCCGCTTGCGTGCGGCTCACCAGACCCGAACTGACTGAACAGATTGCTAGGCAAGGACGACGATGACTGAGCAGCCCCCCGTGTTGACGGACCGCACGGAGCCGATCGACCTCAACACCGAGATGCAGCGGTCGTACATCGAGTACGCCATGA
>CALCXF010000047.1 GCA_937907685.1 uncultured Nostocoides sp. | reverse complement strand
GCTGCCCGGTGTGACCAAGTCCAGCTGGTGACCAGCGGGTATGCCGGCCGGTTCAAGGCCGCGCATCCGCACCCGCCGCAGTCCCGCGGCATACCTCACACAACAGACCATCTACATCGCAGGTCCGCCGAGTGTTGCTCGGAGGAAACCGCGGTGAGAGAGGGCGGAGAAGCCCAATGACCATGACCGACCCGATCGCGGACATGCTGACCCGCGTCCGCAACGCCAACTCGGCGCACAAGGACGCAGTCTCCATGCCGTTCTCGAAGCTCAAGAGCCACATCGCCGAGATCCTCCAAGCCGAGGGCTACATCGCCGGCTGGACCGTCGAGGACGCCGAGGTGGGCAAGACGCTCACCGTCAACCTCAAGTACGGCCCCAACCGGGAGCGCTCGATCGCCGGTGTGCGTCGCGTGTCCAAGCCGGGGCTGCGCGTCTACGCCAAGTCCACGAACCTGCCGAAGGTTCTCGGTGGCCTGGGCGTCGCGATCATCTCGACGTCGTCCGGCCTGCTCACTGACAAGCAGGCCGCCAACAAGGGTGTGGGTGGGGAAGTCCTCGCCTACATCTGGTAAGGGGTAGCAGCCATGTCCCGTATCGGACGTCTGCCCGTTCCCGTGCCCGCCGGGGTCGACATCGCCATCGAGGGCCAGACCGTGAGGGTCAAGGGGCCCAAGGGCGAGCTGAGCCACGTCGTCGCCGAGCCCATCACCATCGAGCAGGGTGACTCCGTCCTCGAGGTCAAGCGCCCCGACGACGGGCGCTCCTCGCGCTCGCTCCACGGCCTGACCCGCTCGCTCATCCACAACATGGTGCTCGGCGTCACCGAGGGGTACGAGAAGAAGCTCGAGATCCACGGCACCGGCTACCGGGTGCTCGCCAAGGGCTCCAACCTCGAGTTCGCCCTCGGCTACTCGCACCCGATCACCGTCGAGCCGCCCACGGGGATCACCTTCGCCGTGGAGAACCAGACCCGGTTCTCGGTGCAGGGCATCGACAAGCAGCTCGTCGGCGAGGTCGCCGCGAACATCCGCAAGCTCCGCAAGCCCGACCCGTACAAGGGCAAGGGCGTCCGCTACGCGGGCGAGCAGATCCGCCGCAAGGTCGGAAAGGCTGGTAAGTAAGCCATGGCACTGATCGTCAAGCGCGCCTCGGGCAAGAACGCCGCGCGCAGTCGTCGCCACTTCCGCGTCCGCAAGGCCGTCAACGGCACCACCGGACGTCCCCGACTCGTCGTGTCCCGCTCGTCGCGGCACGTCTTCGTCCAGGTCGTCGACGACACCGTCGGCCGCACCGTCGCGTCCGCGTCCACGATGGAACCGGACGTGCGCACCATCGACGGCGACAAGACCGCCAAGGCGAAGAAGGTCGGTGAGCTCGTGGCGGAGCGCGCCAAGGCCGCCGGCGTCGAGGCCGTCGTGTTCGACCGTGGGGGCAACAAGTACCACGGGCGCGTCGCCGCCATCGCGGACGGCGCTCGGGAAGGCGGGCTGTCCCTGTGACGTTCCCGACGAGCCCCGTGTACTGCAGCATGTCGACTGAGATGAGGAACATCTGATGCCAGGACCCCAGCGTCGAGGCACCGGTCCCGCCACCGGCGACCGCGCCACGCGTGAGCCGCGCGGCGACCGTCGTGACGGTGGCCGCGGCGGTCGTGACTCCCGCGAGGCCGAGAAGAGCGCCTACCTCGAGCGCGTCGTGACGATCAACCGCGTCGCCAAGGTCGTCAAGGGTGGCCGCCGGTTCAGCTTCACCGCGCTCGTCGTCGTCGGAGACGGTGACGGCACCGTCGGTGTCGGCTACGGCAAGGCCAAGGAGGTGCCTGCGGCGATCGCCAAGGGTGTCGAGGAGGCCAAGAAGGAGTTCTTCAAGGTCCCCCGTATCCAGGGCACCATCCCGCACCCCGTCCAGGGTGAGGCTGCCGCCGGTGTCGTCATGCTCCGCCCTGCCAGCCCCGGTACCGGTGTCATCGCCGGTGGCCCGGTGCGCGCGGTGCTCGAGTGCGCCGGCATCCACGACGTGCTGTCCAAGAGCCTCGGCTCGGACAACGCGATCAACATCGTCCACGCGACGGTCGCGGCCCTCAAGGGCCTCGAGCGTCCCGAGGCCGTCGCGGCTCGCCGCGGCCTCCCCGTGGACCAGGTCGCCCCCGCTGCGATGCTGCGTGCCCAGGCCGCCGGCATCGCCGAGGCGAAGGCCGGTGTGTGATGGCCCGTCTCAAGGTGACCCAGACCCGTTCGGAGATCGGCGGCAAGCAGAACCAGCGTGACACGCTGCGCAGCCTCGGTCTCAAGCGCATCGGCGACGTCGTCGTCAAGGAGGACCGTCCCGAGATCCGCGGGATGGTCAAGACGGTGACGCACCTCGTCGCCGTCGAGGAGGTTGAGTGATCATGGCTGACACGACGAAGGCCGCGAAGGCGGCATCCGAGGGTGGCGCCGGCCTGAAGGTGCACCACCTGCGGCCCGCCCCTGGTGCCCGCTCCCCGAAGATCCGCGTGGGTCGTGGTGAGGGTGGTCGGCGTGGCAAGACCGCCGGCCGCGGCACCAAGGGCACGAAGGCCCGCTACCAGGTGCCCGCGGGCTTCCAGGGTGGCACCACCCCGTTGCACATGCGGTTCCCCAAGCTGCGCGGCTTCAAGAACCCGTTCACCACCGAGTACCAGGTCGTGAACCTCGACAAGCTCGCGTCGCTCTATCCCTCGGGTGGCGACGTGACCGTGGACGACCTCGTCACCAAGGGTGCGGTCCGCGGCGGGAAGCTCGTGAAGGTGCTCGGCACCGGCGAGATCGGCGTGGTCGTGAACGTCACGGCACACGCCTTCTCGGCCAGCGCCAAGGAGAAGATCGAGGCGGCGGGCGGGTCGGCGACGACCGCCTGACCCCGCCCGATGACCGTATGCCGTAGGGCTGGTTCCCGGGTTCCGTCGGGAACCGGCCCTGCGGCATACGGCCGTTCTGCCCTCGATGCCGGGCCCTCCGGCGTCGACGGGTATCTTGTGACGGATCGTTGACGACGCGGCCACCACCCCGGCTGCACCCCTGGAGGACCTGTGCTCACCGCTTTCGGCCGCGCGTTCAAGACGCCCGACCTGCGCAGGAAGCTGCTCTTCACGATGGCGATCATCGTGATCTACCGCCTCGGCGTCCACGTGCCGGTGCCCGGGGTCAGCTACCCGCTCGTCCAGCAGTGCATCCAGGGGGCCGACAACACGAACGGCCTGCTCGGGCTCGTCAACCTCTTCAGCGGGGGTGCACTCCTCCAGCTCTCGATCTTCGCGCTGGGGATCATGCCGTACATCACGGCGAGCATCATCGTGCAGCTGCTCACCGTGGTCATCCCGCGCTTCGAGGCCCTCAAGAAGGAGGGCCAGGCCGGTCAGAGCAAGATGACCCAGTACACGCGCTACCTCACCATCGCGCTGGCCGTGCTGCAGTCCTCGACGCTCATCACCTTCGCCCAGAACCCGCAGACCCTGTTCAGCAACCCGGCCTGCACGAACATCCTCAGCGACAACTCGACGGTCACCATCCTCATCATGGTGCTGACCATGACCGCCGGCACCGGCATGATCATGTGGCTCGGCGAGCTCATCACCGACAAGGGCGTCGGCAACGGGATGTCGCTCCTCATCTTCGTCTCGATCGCCTCCGGCTTCCCGGCCTCGCTCTGGGCCATCCAGCAGCGCTCCGGCTGGACCGTGTTCCTCGGCATCATCCTCATGGGCTTCGTCGTCATCGCCCTCGTCGTCTTCGTCGAGCAGAGCCAGCGGCGGATCCCCGTCCAGTACGCCAAGCGCATGGTCGGCAGGCGGGTCTACGGCGGCACCTCGACGTACATCCCGCTCAAGGTCAACATGGCCGGCGTCATCCCGGTCATCTTCGCGAGCTCGCTGATGTCCCTGCCGATGCTCGTCGCCCAGTTCAACCAGAGCCCCGACGGCACCAACGCCGGCTGGGTCGACTGGATCAACACGCACCTCGTCAACGGCGGCAGCCCCTTCTACATGGCGCTGTACACGGGACTGATCCTGTTCTTCACGTTCTTCTACGTGTCGATCACGTTCAACCCCACCGAGGTCGCGGACAACATGAAGAGGTACGGCGGCTTCATCCCGGGTATCCGCGCGGGGCGGCCCACGGCCGAGTACCTCAGCTACGTCCTCACCCGGATCACGGTCCCCGGTGCGATCTACCTCGCGCTCATCTCGCTCCTCCCGCTCATCGCGCTGGTGCTCGTGGACGCGAACCAGAACTTCCCCTTCGGCGGCACGTCGATCCTCATCATCGTCGGCGTCGGCCTCGAGACGGTGAAGCAGATCGAGGCACAGCTGCAGCAGCGTCACTACGAAGGGTTCCTGCGCTGATGCGCCTCCTCATCCTCGGGCCGCCCGGTGCCGGCAAGGGCACGCAGTCGTCCCGGATCGCCGAGCACTACGGCATCGCCGCCATCTCCACCGGCGACATCTTCCGCGAGAACATCCGGAACGAGACCGAGCTGGGCCTGCAGGTGAAGGAGGTCCTCGCGTCCGGCGGCTACGTGAACGACGAGATCACCAACGCCATCGTCGAGGAGCGCCTCGGGCAGGACGACTGTGGACAGGGGTTCCTCCTGGACGGCTACCCTCGCACCCTCGCCCAGGTGGAGGCGCTCGACGGCATCCTCGGCGCCCGAGGGACTGCGCTGGACCACGTGCTCGAGCTCACCGTCGACGACGAGGCCGTCGTCGCGCGTCTCCTCAAGCGCGCCCAGGTGGAGGGCCGGGTCGACGACACCGAGGCGGTGATCCGCGAGCGGATGGCCATCTACCACCGGGAGACCAAGCCGCTCTCCGACACCTACCGCGAGCGGGGCCTGCTGGTGGAGGTCGACGGGCTCGGGGACGTCGACCTCGTGACGAAGCGCATCCTCACGGCTCTCACTCCCTGAGCCGGAGGAGGCGGCGATCCGTCGGTGGGTCCCGGCGGAGAAGCCGAGACCGGGCAGACGCCAGCGCAGGTGAAGAGGTGACCTCGAGCCCCGGTAGGGTTCCGCGGCATGGGTCTGTTCAACCGCGACCGCTGCGAGGGCAAGACCCCCGAGCAGCTTGCCGGCATGCGCGCCGCCGGGCTGCTCGTCGCCCGCACCCTCGATCTCCTCTCGGCCGAGGTGCGCCCGGGGATGACGACCCTCGAGCTCGACACGATGGCCGAGACCCACATCCGTGACCACGGCGGGGTGCCGAACTTCCAGCTCGTCCCCGGCTACCGGCACACGCTCTGCACCTCGGTGAACGAGGAGATCGTCCACGGCATACCGGGCACGCGCGTGCTCCGTGAGGGAGACCTGCTCTCCATCGACTGCGGGGCGCAGGTCGGGGAGTGGAACGGCGACGCCGCCGTGAGCCTCCTGGTCGGCGGACCCGATGCCGGCAGCCCGGAGGACGTGGCCCTCGTCGAAGACACGAAGGAGTCCCTCTGGTGCGGCATCGCCGCCCTGCGCGTGGGCGAGAGCCTGTATGCCGTGGGCGCGGCCGTCGAGGACAGCCTCACCGCCTCCGGCCAGCGGCGGGGCCGGGAGTACGGCATCGTCGAGGACTACGTCGGCCACGGCATCGGCACGTCCATGCACATGGACCCGCAGGTCCCGAACTACCGTGTCTCCGGCAAGGGCCCGAAGGTCCTCGAGGGCACGACGATCTGCATCGAGCCGATGGTCGTGCTCGGCGACCAGGACAACATCGTCCTCGACGACGAGTGGACGGTCGTCACCCGCGACGGGTCGCGCGCCGCCCACTGGGAGCACTCCGTGGCGGCCACGTCCACGGGACTGTGCGTCCTCACCGCCCTCGACGGGGGGGAGGCGCGGCTGCAGGAGCTCGGCGCCTCCTACCGCCCCATCGACGCGGCCTGAACCGGTCCCCTCCCTGAGCCGGTCTCCTGCCCCCGTCCAGCCACGGCGGCAGCGGTTCCGTGTGCGCGATGTCTCGCCGGGGGCTTGCCGGGCCGCGGCTAGGGTGGGGATCCAGGCACCGGCACGCGTTCACGCCACCAACGGTCCCTGCCGACCACCCGGCATCGGGAGCGACGCAGTGACAGTGGCCCGGCCGGCGGCTGTGCCCGATGGAACGAAGGGAGGACGGATGCCGGACCCGTCGGTCGCCTCCGGGGCCGCAGCAGCCGCCGAGGCACGGGACGGCCCCCAAGCCGCGCTGGTCCCCGGCCTCGCCGCCGGCTTCCCGGCGCAGAGCCGCGAGGACTGGCAGCGGCTGGTGGCCGCAGTCCTCAACAGGACGCGCGCCGAGGACGCCCGACTCGACGGACCCGCGGCGGAGCGGGCGCTCCGTCGTCGTCTGGAGGGGGGCCTCGAGGTCGACGCGCTGTACCTCCGTGAGGACCGCCCCCTCGGGGCACCGGGTGCGATGCCCTTCACGCGTGGCCGGTCCCTGCACGACGCGACCCTGCCCTGGGACGTCCGCCAGCTCCATGACGACCCGGACCCCGCAACCACCCGCGCCGCCGTGCTCGACGACCTCGAGCACGGCGTCAGCTCGGTGTGGGTGCACGTCGGCGAGGACGGCGTGGCCGCCGACGACCTGTCCGAGGCTCTCGCCGAGATCCGGCTCGAGCTCGCCCCGGTGGCGGTCTCCTCGACCACGGACCAGGCGGCGGCGGCTCGTGCCCTGCTCGACGTGGCCGGTGACCGCCCGTCCTGCTCGCTGTCCCTCGGCCTGGACCCCTTCGGCGCCGCGGCCCGCCTGGGCCGCACGCCCGACCTCGCGCCGCTCGCCGACCTCGTGCGGGCGTCCGCAGCACGGGAGGGGTCGCGCGCCATGACCGTCGACGCGCGGGTCCTCCACGACGCCGGCGCGTCGGGAGTCGACGCGCTCGCCGTCGCGGTCGGGACGGGCGTCGCCTACCTGCGCCACCTCGAGGCCGAGGGCATTCCCGCGGTGCAGGCGTTCGGTCAGGTGGAGCTCCGCGTCGGCGCCACGGCGGACCAGTTCCTCACCGCCGCCTCGCTCAGGGCCCTGCGCAGGGTCTGGGCGCGGGTCGCCGAGGCGTGTGACGTCCCGGAGCCGGAGCGCGGCGCCTTCACGCACGCCGTGACGAGCCTGCGGATGTTCACCCGCGAGGACCCGTGGGTCAACGTCCTCCGGAGCACCCTGGCTGCCTTCGGGGCGTCACTCGGCGGCGCCGACGCCATCACGGTCCTGCCCTACGACACCGTCTCCGGACTTCCGGAGCGGTTCGGCCGACGGCTCGCCCGCAACACCCAGATCCTCCTTGCGGACGAGTCCAACGTCGGGCGGGTCTGCGACCCCGGCGGCGGCTCCTGGTATCTCGAGTCGCT
>CALCXF010000046.1 GCA_937907685.1 uncultured Nostocoides sp. | reverse complement strand
CCTCGGTGAGCTCGAGCTCGAGGCCGAAGGTGTTGCTCTCCTCGACGGTGATGACGCCTTCCTTGCCGACCTTGTCCATGGCCTCGGCGATCATCTCGCCGATCTGGGGGTCAGCGGCGCTGATCGACGCGGTCGCGGCGATCTGCTCCTTGGTCTCGACGTCCTTGGCGTTGGCGAGCAGCTCTTCGGAGACGGCCGCGACGGCCTGCTCGATGCCGCGCTTGAGCGCCATGGGGTTCGCGCCGGCCGCCACGTTGCGCAGGCCCTCGCGGACGAGCGCCTGGGCGAGCACGGTGGCCGTCGTCGTGCCGTCGCCGGCGACGTCGTCGGTCTTCTTCGCGACCTCCTTGACGAGCTCGGCGCCGATCTTCTCGTACGGGTCGTCGAGCTCGATCTCCTTGGCGATCGAGACGCCGTCGTTCGTGATGGTGGGGGCGCCCCACTTCTTCTCGAGGACGACGTTGCGGCCCCTTGGACCGAGGGTCACCTTGACGGCGTCGGCGAGGGTGTTCATGCCCCGCTCGAGACCGCGGCGAGCCTCTTCATCGAAAGCGATGATCTTGGCCATTCGGGTGGTTCCTCCCACGCGAATCGAAGGTGGAGACCGGTCGGTGCCCGCGACGGACGAGCCGGATGCCGTCGGCTCACGTCGCCGGGGCACTCGACCCTCACCGGACCGGTCAGGATTGTCACTCTCACGGGGAGAGTGCTAACGCCATTATTGGCACTCTCGGGGGGAGAGTGCAAACGCCGGCGCCGCTCGAGCCGACCCTGGGCTCAGCCGCTGCCAGCCACGGCGGGCACGCCCGGGGCTACCGGGGGCGTGGCGTCGCGCCTCCAGCCGCTGAGCCGGCGGGCGACGCGGTCGACGGCCAGGCCGAGGACGACCGCCACCCCCACTCCGGCGAGCGAACCCAGGAGCGGGCTGCCCTCCAACCACCTGCCCGCGGCAGCGCCGACGCCCACCGACCAGGCGGCCCACGACCCAGCCGCGAGCGCCGCGAGGCCCCCGAAGCGCCGTGGCGGAAACCCCGTGGCCCCGGCGGTGAGGTTGACGGCGACGCGGCCCATCGGCACGTACCGGGCCGAGAGGATGACGAGGGCTCCGCGCCGTTCGAGAGCGCCGGCCGCGCGTTCGAAGAGGCGGCGGATGCCGGGCCTCGAGACCCGCTCCAGGCGCCGGGTCCCGTGCAGACGGCCCGCGACGAAGGTCAGGGTGTCCCCGACGAAGGCGCCGACACCGGCGGACACCGCGAGGAGGACCAGGTCGGGTCCCTGCGCGGCCACGGAGATCGCGGCCAACGCCACCACGAGCCCCTCGCTCGGCAACGGCGGGACCAGGGCGTCGAACACCGCGACGAGCAGCACGACGAGGAGGACCCATGGAGCCGCGGCCCCGGCCTCGACGACGGACGTCAGGGTGTCGAGCACGGGCAGCCTCCGGATCGCGCGCCGGTCGGCCGCTGAGGAGGTTCCCCACGCGGGCCCAGGCCACGAGAGCACGAACGCGCGAGAGCGACAGATCGTCCCCCGCACGGTGCGGTGGGGGGAGGGGTGGTCAGAGGACCGGGGCGTGCCCCTCGAAGGTGGCGCGCATGGACCCGTCGGCCTCGGACCCGACCGGGTCGTCGAGATCGGCGACGAAGACCGCCACGGCGTTGCGCGCCGGGTTGCCGTCGAGCTCGGTGAGGATCTCACGCCAGGCGGCGAGGTTCGGATGAGGCAGGGACGTGCAGGCCTCGGCGGGCTCGAGCGAGGTCACTGCCGCGGCCAGCTCGCCGCGCGACACGGGCAGCGTCGCGGTCGACCCGTCGTGGCCCAGGACGCTGGCCAGCATGACGGCACCGAGCCCGTGACCGCTGCCCGGGGCGTTGACGTGTGGGAACACCCACTCGGGCGAGGACGACGCCGGACTCAGCCCCACGGCATACGCGACGGGCTGACGCCACCCGTCGATCCGGTCGGCGAGGTGGTCGCGGATGGCGGCGAGCCCCTCCGGTGTGCTCCAGTCCAGGTCGCTCATCGGCGCATCGTGACACAGCCGCGGCCCCACCTGACCAGCGTGGCCCAGATGAACAGAGAATGAACACCGCTCCTCACCTTGGTGAAGCGCAGGCGACGGCCCCACACTTGGGCCTCGTGGACGCAGCAACCCTCACCCTCGTGCTGGTCATCGCGACGGCGCTGGCCTTCGACTTCACGAACGGCTTCCATGACACGGGCAACGCCATGGCCACGTCGATCGCCACGGGTGCCCTGAAGCCGAAGGTGGCCGTGGCCCTCTCGGCCGTTCTCAACCTCGTCGGCGCCTTCCTCTCCGTGGAGGTGGCGCTCACCATCACCAACGCGGTGGTGAACCTGCAGGACGAGTCCGGCGCGCCGAAGGCGGAACTCCTGGCCGACGGCGGCCAGGCCCTCCTCCTCATCATCCTCGCGGGTCTCGTCGGGGGGATCGTCTGGAACCTGTTCACCTGGCTCTACGGCCTGCCCTCGAGCTCGTCACACGCCCTGCTCGGCGGGCTGGTCGGCTCGACGATGGCCGGGCTGGGGTTCGGCGGGGTCAAGTGGACCGGCGACGGGACCAAGCTCGACGGCGTCGTGGGAAAGATCCTGCTCCCTGCCGTCATCTCCCCGGTCATCGCCCTCCTCGTCGCCGCGGTCGGCACCTGGCTCATCTTCCGGATCACCCGCAGTGTCTCGGAGCGCTATCAGCAGCACGGCTTCCGGGTCGGTCAAGTGGGCTCGGCCTCTCTCGTCTCCCTCGCCCACGGGACGAACGACGCCCAGAAGACGATGGGCGTCATGACCCTCGCCCTCATCGCCGCGGGCAGGTGGACCGACACCGAGGCCGTCCCCTTCTGGGTGAAGCTCAGCGCGGCGACCGCCATCGCGCTCGGCACGTGGCTCGGCGGCTGGCGGATCATCCGCACGCTCGGCAAGGGCCTGATCGAGATCTCCCCCGCGCAGGGCATGGCTGCCGAGAGCAGCTCAGCGGCCGTGATCCTCTCCTCCAGCCACCTCGGGTTCGCGCTGTCCACCACTCACGTCGCCACCGGGTCGATCCTCGGGTCCGGTGTCGGCCGACGGGCTCCGGTGCGCTGGAACGTGGCGGGACGCATGGTCGCCGCCTGGGCCATCACCCTGCCGTCGGCCGGACTCGTCGGCGCCCTGATGTGGTTCGTCGGCAACAGCATCGGCGGGGCGATGGGTGCCGTCGTCATCTTCGCCATCCTCGTCGCCCTCTCGACGTGGATGTGGATGCGCTCGCGCCGCGCACCCATCGGCGCCCACAACGTCAACGACGCCTGGGAGGGCACCCCGTCGTCGTCGCCCTCGTCCACCCGCAGCCGCGACAGCGTCCACTGAAGGAGCTGATCCCCATGCACAACGTGATCTTCGCCCTGGACGGCGCGATGAGGGTCCTCGTCGTCGGTCTGCTGTTCGGCGCCGGCCTCCCAGCCGTCTTCGCCCTCGGAGTCCGGGCGCTCGCCCACGGCGACGGGGGCGGCACCGAGAGCAACCCCGAGGCTCCGCACCTTCTCGGCAAGGTGCTCGCGCTCGCCTACGGTGACGGGAGCGGCACCGACGTCAACCCCCAGGCACCGCACCTTCTCGGCAAGGTGCTCGCCTACCTCGCGTTCGCCGTGGTCGTCGGTGGTGTCCTGCTGGGCCTCACCGTCATCGTGGCGTCCGGGCTGGGCAAGGAACTGACCTTCGACGGCGGCGTCCCCACGTTCGTCGACGAGTGAGGAGGAACGCCCGATGACGCAGCTGACCGGCCCGGTCCTGGAGTGGATCCGCGAGGGGTTCCCCGAGGGGGTCCCCGACGACGAGGCGCCGGCTCTGCACGCCGTGCTCCACGAGCGGCTCGGCGGCGACCGCGCCCTCGATGTCCTGCGCCGCCTCCACCGCGACGGCCTCCTCTCGGACCGGGCGGCGGCGGCGATGCTGCCGGACGACGCGCAGATGCGCCGGGTGGCGGCCAAGCTGGTCCTCGGCGGCTGGCCCATCGCCGGTGAGGAGGGGGAGGACGACGCCCCGCCCCGGGAAGGGAGCGCCCTCGCCCGGATCGTCAACTGGCTGCGTGAGGGATACCCGGGGGGCGTCCCCGAGCACGACTACCTCCCCCTGCTCGCGTTGCTGGAGCGCCGCCTCACCCGGTCGGAGGTCAAGAAGATCGCCAAGGCACTGCGCCGGGCCGACGTCAGCCCCGCGGGGCCGTCGGACATCGCTGCCGCGATCAGCCACTACACCCACGCCGAGCCGAGCGAGAACGACCTGCGACGGGTGCGTGACCAGCTCGCGAAGAAGGGCTGGCCGGTGGAGTTCCCGGACCCGAACCTCCCTTAGCGGCCATAGGCGGGCACAGGGACGCCCGTCCGGCTTCCCTCACGGACGGGCGTCACTGGCATGGGGGTCGAGCTCCGGAGTCAGGGCTCCAGGCCGAGGCGGCGGGCGGAACGGGCGCGCTGGCGGCTCGCTCTGAGCCGGCGGAGCCGTTTGACGAGCATGGGGTCGTGCTCGAGTGCCGAGGGGTGGTCGATGAGCGCGTTGAGCACCTGGTAGTAGCGCGTGGCGCTCATGTCGAAGAGCTCCCTGATCGCCGTCTCCTTGGACCCGGCGTACTTCCACCACTGCCGCTCGAAGGCGAGGACCTCGCGGTCCCGCTCGGTCAGCCCGGTGGTGGGAGCAGCCGTGCTGAGCTGTTCGGAGGCGGCGTTCACGTGTTCGTCGACCCTTCGATGTGTGGCGCTGTCGAGCGCCCACTGTAACCGTCGAACCACACCGGTGTCATTCGCTCACCCGGCCCGTGCGCGTGTCGGCCGATGGCGCCCACGGCGGGCCGTACCCAGAGGTCACACCGGCCCCACCGACCCCATCGAGCGGTCTGTCGGCGGCCGGCGCCATGGTGTCCAGGATGGCGATGATGTCGTCCTCGCCGGTCTCCGGGTTGACGATCGCGAACCGTGCGAGGGTCTCGCCGTCGTGGGTGGTCGGCACGACGAACGCGAACTCCTCGGCGAGCATCCGGTCCGACCACGCCTGGTAGTCGCCGGCCGACCAGCCCACCCGCCGGAACACGACCACCGAGAGGTGCCGCCCGTGGACCAGCTCGAGGTACGGCCGCTGGGCGATCTCGGCCTCGGCGAGGCGGGCCACGTCGAGCGTGTGCTCGATCGCCGCTCGGTACGCGTCCGTGCCGTTGACCGCGAGGGAGAACCAGAACGGCAGCCCACGGGCCCGGCGGGTCAGCCCCACCGAGTAGTCGGTGGGGTTCCAGTCCGGCGCCTCGGTGAGCACGTCGAGGTAGCCCGCCTTCTGGGTGTGGGCCGCGCGCGCCAGCGCGGGCTCCCGGTAGAGCAACGCACAGCAGTCGAACGGCGCGAAGAGCCACTTGTGCGGGTCGACGATGAACGAGTCGCAGTGCTCGACGCCGGTGTAGAGGTCGCGCACCGACGGTGCCGCCAGCCCCGCACCGCCGTAGGCGCCGTCGACGTGGAACCAGATCCCGAACTCCCGGCACACCTCCGCCACCGACGCGAGGTCGTCGATGATCCCGAAGTTCGTCGTCCCACACGTCGCGACGACGGCGAAGAACGACTCCGGGCCGTGCTTCTCGAGGACCGCACGAAGGTTCGGCCCGGTCAGCCGCCACTGGTCGTCGACCTGGACCCCGACGAGCTCGGCGTCCATGACGTCGCACGCCGACTGGATGGACGAGTGCGCGCCGGCCGTCGCGGCGACCCGGTTGGGTCGCAGGCCCGACCTGGCCCGGCGACGTGCCGTGTGGCGCGCCGCAACCAGGGCAGAGAGGTTGCCGATCGTGCCCCCCGGGGTGAACACGCCGCCCGCCCCCTGTGGCATACCGACGAGGTCGGCGATCCACCGCAACGCCTGGTTCTCGGCGTAGACGGCGCCGGCTCCCTCGAGCCACGAGCCGCCGTAGATCGACGACGCCCCCACGACGAGGTCGAACATCACCGCCGCGTCGCTCGGCGCGCACGGGATGAAGGAGAGGTACCGCGGGTGGTCGGTCGACAGGCACGCCGGCGCGAGCTCCTCGGCGAAGAGCCGCATCGTGGCGACGCCGCCGAAGCCGTCGGCGCTGATCGTGCTGCCCACCCGCTCCTCGAGCTCGGCCTCGCTCATCGGCCGGTCGAGCGGCGGCTCGATACGCACCCGCTCCTCCGCGTAGCTCACCACCGCGTCCGCCAGCGCGGCCAGCTCGGTGTGCTTGTTCTGCTGGTAGGTCTTCCCGTGCACGGCGGCGAGTCTAGGTGCCGCGGTGACCGAGCAGGTATGCCGTGAGGTCACCGGCGGTCTCCACCAGAGCATCCGGGCCCGTCGCCGCCAGGGCCTCGCGCTCACCAGCCCCCCAGGTGACGGCGACCGCCCCCATCCCGGCCGCCCGGGCGGCGACCATGTCGACGGTGGCGTCGCCGACGTAGACGCAGGTCGCCGGCTCGACGCCGAGCACGGCCGCAGCGTGCAGCAGGGGGTCCGGGGACGGCTTGTGGCGCGGCGTGTCCTCCAGCGCGGCGACGACGTCCACGATCTCGGCGAGGCCGACGGCATCCAGCGCCAGCCGGGCGGTGTCCCGCCGCTTCGACGTCGCCACCGCACACCGGACGCCGGCTGCGTGGAGGGCGGACAGCAGCTCCGGCACACCGGCATACCGGCGAATGAGCCGCGAGGTGTTGGCGAGGTTCCACTCCCGGTAGACGCGGTCGAGCTCGTGCCCATGGTGAGGGCGCTCCTCGAGGAGCGCCGGCAGGAGCGGCCGCCCGATCCAGGCGCGCGCCCTCGCCTCCTCCACCTCCTCCGCCAGTACCGTGCGGAACGCGTGCTGGTAGGACGCCACGATGAGGGGGATGGTGTCCGCGAGAGTGCCGTCGAGGTCGAAGATGACCGTCTCCCAGCGAGGCTGCGCCCTGGAGTCGGCGGGGGCGCCGGAGCGCTCGTCATCGGTGGGTGCGGACGTCACGCGGCCAGTCTGCCCGCAGCGGAGGTGGGGTCAGGAGGTGCCGTCGCCCGACGAGCGCTGTGAGCACCCGGAGGAGTCAGCGGGTGCCCGGTGGCGCCTGGGGTTACGGTGGACGCGATGAGCACGACACTCCCGGCGAGGCCGCTGCGGGAGCTGGTGCACCCGTCGTGGGCCGAGGCGCTCGCGCCGGTGGAGCCGGCGGTGGCCCGCCTCGGTGAGTTCCTCCGGGGCGAGGTGGCGACCGGCCGCGGCTACCTCCCGGGTGGAGCGCACGTCCTCCGCGCGTTCGAGCGCCCCCTGGATGCCGTGCGCGTGCTCGTTGTCGGCCAGGACCCCTACCCGACGCCGGGCCACGCCGTCGGCCTGGCGTTCTCGGTGGCTCCGCACGTGAAGCCGGTACCGAAGAGCCTCGCCAACATCTTCCGGGAGCTGCAGACGGACTTGGGGACGCCCACGCCGAGCACCGGTGACCTCACGCCGTGGGCGGACCAAGGGGTTCTCCTCCTCAACCGTGTCCTCACCGTGGGACCGGGCGCGCCGGGGAGCCATCGGGGCAAGGGCTGGGAGGAGGTCACCGCGCTCGCCATCGACGCCCTCGTCCGGCGCAGGGGTCCTCTCGTGGCGATCCTCTGGGGGCGGGACGCCCGTGGCCTGGTCCCTCGTCTGCCGGGCATCGCGTGCATCGAGTCTCCTCACCCGAGCCCGCTGTCCGCGCACGCCGGGTTCTTCGGGTCCCGGCCGTTCAGCCGCGCCAACGACCTGCTCGCCCCTCAGGGCGCCGGACCCGTGGACTGGGGCCTGCCGTGACCCCCGTAGCCCCGTCGCGGCGGGTGTGGACCCGGTACGTCGCCATCGGCGACTCCTTCACCGAGGGCATGTGCGACCTCGACCCATCGCGCCGGGACGTCTACGTCGGTTGGGCGGACCGGCTCGCCCACCACCTCGACTCCATCGCCGAGGCGGAGCACCTTCCCTTCGGCTACGCGAACCTCGCCGTGCGCGGACGCAAGCTCTCGGACGTCGTGGGTCCGCAGCTCGACGTCGCCCTGACGATGTCACCGGACCTCGTCTCGATGGTCGGCGGTGGCAACGACGTGCTGCGCCCGAATGTCGACCTCGACGCCCTGGCCGCCCGGCTCGAGGAGGCCGTCGTACGGATCCGGCACTCCGGGTCGGACGTGCTGCTCGCGACGCCGACGGACACCCGCGACGCGGGGCTGTTCAAGGCCCTGCGGGGCCGGCACGCCGTGCACTCCGCGAACATCTTCACGATCGCCCAGCGGCACGGCTGTCACGTCCTCAACCTCTGGGGCATGCCAGCACTGCGCGACTGGCGCATGTGGTCGGACGACCGCATCCACCTCACGTCCGAGGGGCACCGGCGGGTGGCGCTCGCCGCCCTGACGGCCCTCGGGCACAACACCGACCTCGCCGACTGGACGACCCCCCTGCCCGCCGCCGAGCCCGCTGCCCGGCGGGACGAGCTGGTGCGGCACGCGGAGTGGGCCCGGACTCACGCGGCTCCCTGGGTCCAGCGCCGGCTGCGCGGCCAGTCCTCGGGGGACCGCGTCGTCGCCAAGCGTCCGGAGCTCGTGCACTTCCGTGACCCCGGGGGCGAGCCCGAGCACCAGGCACTGCCCGACGCCTGAGTTGTCGGACTACCCGCACTTGCGGCGGTATGGTGCCCACCATGGCGCAGATGCGGATTTCCGACGCGGCCTCGCTCCTCGGCGTCTCCGACGACACGGTGCGACGGATGGTGGACGCCGGGCGGCTCCCCAGCCGACGCGACGCCGCCGGGCGCCTCGTCGTCCAGGGTGAGGACCTCGCCACCCTCGCGAGGGAGATCGCGCGCCCGGCCCCTGTCGGCGCCGTCGCCGACGAGTCCGCCCGCAACCGGATGCGCGGCATCGTCACCAGGATCGTCAAGGACACCGTCATGGCCCAGGTCGAGCTCCAGTGCGGCCCGTTCCGCGTCGTCTCGCTCATGTCCCGCGAGGCGGTCGACGACCTCCGGCTCGAGGTCGGCTCGGTCGCCGTCGCGTCCATCAAGTCGACCAACGTCGTCGTGGGCGTGCCTTCGTGACGTCGGCGGATGCCGCGCCGGGTCCGGGAGGGCGGGCGGACGTGTGGCGCCGGACGGACGCCGGCTCCTGCGTGCCCCGCTCACACCGGCTGCGGGCCTTCGTCGTGGCCGTGCTCGTGGCCTCCCTCGCCGTCGGGTGCTCGACGAGCAGTGCAGGGGGTGCGGGCCCGGACGGGAGCGCAGCCGCGGGTTCCACCGTGACCGTCCTGGCCGCCGCCTCGCTCTCCGAGGCGTTCAGCGACCTCGCGGCCCAGTACGAGTCGGAGCACCCGGGCGTCCGCGTCCGCGTGAGCTTCGGCTCGAGCGCGAAGCTCGCGCAGCAGGTCGCCCAGGGAGCCCCGGCCGACCTTGTCGCGCTCGCCGGGACCGCGGTTCTCGCCCAGCTGCCCAAGGAGGCCCAGGACCCCACCCACCGCACGATCGTCGCGCGTAACGTCCTCGAGGTCGCGACGCCACCCGACGACGCGGCCGGCGTCTCTGGTCTGGCCGACCTCGCCCGCCCCGACGTCGCCGTCGTGCTCTGCGTCGAGACGGCACCGTGTGGGTCGGCCGCCGACGAGGTGCTCGGCCGGGCCGGAGTGACCCCGAACGTCGTCTCCCGGGAGGTCGACGTCAGGTCGACCCTTGCCAAGATCGCTCTCGGCGAGGCGGACGCGGCGATCGTCTACCACTCCGACGTGGTCACGGCCAGGGGCCGGGTGCGCGGGGTCCCGATCCCCGCAGCCCTGAACACGACGCTCGACTACCCCCTCGTCCGGCTCACCGACGACGTCCACCCGACGGCGTTCGCGGCCCTCGTGTCGAGCCCCGCGGGTGAGGCGGCGCTCGTCGACGCGGGCTTCCTCGCACCGTGAGCATCGACCGCCGGCCAGCGTCCGCGGGCCTGGCGAGCCCGCTCCGCAGCCGCACCTCGCTCCTCGTCCCCGCCGCGGTCGGGGTGGCCCTGGTCGTGGTCCCCCTGACTGCCCTCCTCCTGCGCGCCGACTGGGCGGCGCTTCCGCAGCACCTCGCCGCACCGACCGTGTGGCCCGCGGTCCGGCTGTCGCTGGTGACGACCACGACCACGGTGCTCATCTCCCTCCTCGTGGGAACGCCCCTCGCCTGGCTGTTGGCCCGGGCCACCGGTCGGGTGGCGACGTGGCTGCGGGCGGTGCTCACGGTCCCGCTCGTCCTCCCTCCGGTCGTCGGTGGTGTCGCGCTCCTCCTCGCCTACGGCCGCAACGGAGTGGTCGGCGCTCCACTCGACGAGATCTTCGGCGTCACCATCCCGTTCACCCCGGTGGCGGTCGTCCTCGCCGAGGTGTTCGTCGCGATGCCGTTCTACGTCGTCGCGGTGGAGGGCGCCATGCGCCAGGTCGACCGCCGGTACGACGCGCTCGCCGCGACGCTCGGCGCCTCGCCGTGGCACAC
The DNA here is from genome assembly GCA_937907685.1 of uncultured Nostocoides sp. GTDB lineage: Bacteria > Actinomycetota > Actinomycetes > Actinomycetales > Dermatophilaceae > Fodinibacter. Next base: position 7,028 of record CALCXF010000046.1, on the reverse strand, counting down.
CTTCACCCGGATCGCCGTGCCGCTCGCCACCCCGGGGATCGCCGCCGGCGCCGCTCTGGCCTGGGCCCGGGCCCTCGGCGAGTTCGGGGCGACGATCACCTTCGCCGGCAACTTCGTGGGCACGACGCAGACGGCACCGCTGGCCGTCTACACCGCCTTGGAGCAGGACCCGCAGGCCGCGATCGCGCTCAGTGTCGTCATGCTCACGGTGTCCGTGGTGGTGCTCGGGGCGCTCCGCGGGCGGTGGGTCCGCTGATGGCAGGGACACCCGGAGGACCGGCAGGCCTCGACGCGCACGTCGTCGCCACCCGCGGCACATTCGACGTCGACGTCACCCTGCGAGCCGCGCCCGGCGAGGTGCTGGCGGTCCTCGGTCCGAACGGCTCCGGCAAGACCACCGTCCTCCACGCCCTCGCCGGCCTGCTGCCGTTGCGGGAGGGGCACGTGCAGGTCGACGGCGGGACCTGGGCCGGCGCACAGCACGCACTCGACCCGGCATCCCGCCGCACCGGGCTCCTGCTCGCCGACCACCTCCTCTTCCCCCACCTCACGGCCGCGGGCAACGTCGGGTTCGGCCCGCGCGCGAGGGGGATGCCGGGCACGGCCGTCGCCGAGCGGGTCACGGCGGAGCTCGGCGCCCTCGGCATCGCCGACCTCGCGGACCGGCGTCCCGCCGGGCTGTCCCACGGTCAGGCGCAACGAGTGGCGTTGGCGAGGGCGCTGGCGACCGACCCTCGTCTGCTCCTCCTCGACGAACCCCTCGCGGCGCTCGACCCGGCCACCCGCACCGACGTGCGCGTCACCCTCGCCCACCGCCTCGCGGCATACGACGGGGTGACGGTCCTCGTCACGCACGACCCCCTCGACGCCCTGACCCTCGCGGACCGCCTCGTCTTCCTCGAGTCGGGGAGGGTCGTCCAGGAGGGAACACCCTCCGAGGTCGTGGACCGCCCTCGCAGTCGGTACGTCGCCCAGGTGGTCGGGCTCAACCTGTATGCCGGGAACGCCACCGCCGTCGACACCGTGCTCACCGCTCTCGGGCCGGTGGTCACCCCGGGCTACGCCCACGACGGTGGGACGTGGGTGGCCTTCGCCCCGTCAGCCGTCTCACTCTTCCCCGAGCGGCCCGAGGGCTCGCCGCGCAACACCTGGCCCCTCACGGTGGCCGCCGTGGAGCTCCTCGGCCGGCTCGCCCGCGTCCGGCTGGTCGACGGTGCCGGCCACCCGGTCGTCGCGGAGGTCACCGCCGCGTCCGTCACGGCTCTGCGGCTGCACCCCGGCACCACCGTCTGGGCCGCCGTCAAGGCCAGCGAGGTCACCGCCTATCCCGCCTGAACTCGCCTCGATCGGCCGGGCGGGGCGAAGGATTGGTTGGACGTCCAAGCATCTCGGTACCCTCGGCTCCATGGCAGCGACGAGGCTGATGCCGACCGAGGAGGGCCAGGACCTCATCGACCTGACCCGCGAGATCTGCGACAAGGAGCTCCGGCCCAGGGTCGACGAGGCCGAGCGCGCGGCAGCACGCGACGAGTCGTTCCCGACCGACGTCTTCCGCACCCTCGGCAAGGCGGGGCTGCTGTCGCTCCCCCAACCGGAGGAGTTCGGCGGCTACGGCCAGCCGTACGAGGTCTACCTCCAGGTCGTCGAGGAGATCGCGTCGGCGTGGATGAGCGTGGCGGTCGGCGTCTCCGTGCACTCCCTCACCGCACATCCCGTGACGACATTCGGGACCTCCAGGTCGTCGAGGAGATCGCGTCGGCGTGGATGAGCGTGGCGGTCGGCGTCACCGTGCACTCCCTCACCGCCTACCCCGTGACAACCGTCGGGACACCCGAGCAGCAGGAGGCGCTCCTGCCCGGGATGCTGTCCGGTGACCAGCTCGGCGCCTACTGCCTCTCCGAGCCGCTCGCCGGGTCGGACATCGGCTCGATGACGACCCGGGCTGTGGCCGAGGGCGGCGGCGACGGCGAGCCGACGGCATACCGGCTGCGGGGCCGGAAGGCCTGGATCAGCCACGCCGGCCACGCGGACTACTACACGACGTTCGCGCGCACCTCGGACGAGGAGGGGCGCGGCCTCTCCTGCTTCGTCGTGCCCGCCGACGCACCGGGCATCACGTTCGGCACCCCCGAGCGCAAGATGGGGCTGCACTGCGACACCGTGCGGGAGGTGATGTACGACGACGTGCCCGTCGACGCCTCCCGCCGCATCGGGGCCGAGGGGCAGGGCATGGCGATCGCTCTGGCGGCACTGGATGCCGGCCGCCTCGGGATCGCCGCCGCCGCGACCGGTCTGGCACAGTCGGCGCTCGACCTCGCCGCCGGGTACGCACAGGAGCGGCAGCAGTTCGGCCGGCCCATCGCGGCGAACCAGGGCCTCGCCTTCCTCATCGCCGACATGGAGGCAGCCGTCACGAGCGCCCGTGCGACGTACCTGCACGCCGCGCGCCTCAAGGACGCAGGCCGCGCCTTCAGCAAGGAGGCCGCCGTTGCCAAGCTCACCGCGACGGATGCCGCGATGAGGGTCACCACGGATGCCGTCCAGGTGCTCGGCGGCGCCGGCTACACCGAGGACTTCCCCGCGGAGCGGTACATGCGCGAGGCCAAGGTGACCCAGATCTTCGAGGGCACGAACCAGATCCAGCGGCTCGTCATCAGCCGCCACGTCCTGCGCTGAGCGGGCCGCCCGGTCACGCCGCCTTGCGTGGACGACGCCACCGCGGAGCGTCCGCCGCGCTGTGGCGCCGGGAAACGCACACAGCCCCGGCTGGTCGGCATACTGACGGCCACGTGACCCGACGAGCAGGAGCACTCATGCGCACCCATCTCCGACTGCTCGCGGTGCTCGCCACCGTGGCGCTCACTGCCGGGTGCGGGGCCACGTTCAGCGACGACGACCCCAACGCCTCGACGCCGGCAAGCCCTGCTTCCACGACGCCCGGCGGTACGACACCGACACCCACACCGACCGGCTCGGCGCCGCCCACGCCTCCTCCCCCGGCCGAGAGCACCGAGCCGGGCGCCTCGGTGCCGGCGGGGCTGCGGGAACAGCCCCGGGTCGTGGCGGCCATCGCCGACACCGCGACCCGAGAGGGCGTCGACCCGGCACAGGTGCTCGTAGCGGCGTGGAGCCCGGTGACGTGGAGTGACGGCTCGCTCGGATGCCCGGAGCCGGGGATGTCGTACACCCAGGCGACCGTGGAGGGAGAGCTGCTCATCCTGCGGGTGGCTGGGGGCCTGTTCCAGTACCACGCCAGAACCGGCGGTCCCTTCGCATACTGCGACGAGCCCAGCGCCGGCTACGTCGTCGGCTGAACGCGAGCCGGTCGGCGCACCGCGCCAGGCCCGACGAAGGGCCCTCCGCATGAGGGACCGGGCCATCTCATACCTGGCCCGGTCACCACCGTTATAGGCGCCGGGTACCCCCACCCGGGTGACCGACACGCTGCCCGCGCCTGAACGTGGGTGAAACGTCCACACCACGACCCGCCAGGGATCAGGGATCCACGTCGCGTGAGATCCCCGGAAGCAGGGTCTGGCCGGACCGCAACGCGTCGAGCGCCGCCGGATGCGCGTCCTCGATGTGCCGCAGGCTCTTGCGTCGATAGCGCACCAGCTGGACGATCCCGATCCCCCAGAAGAGGAACTGCACCGACATCGCGACGCGGAAGTCGTCGAGGGTGTAGTCCTCCTGCCCGCCCGGCGCCAGCTGGTCGAGGACGACCCCGATGAGCGCGATGGTGACGAGGGATGCCGTGAAGCCGCCGATGTTCACCACGCCGGTCGCGCGACCCAGCCGTGAGGAGGGGTGGAACGTGCGGGCGAGGTCGAAGCTCACCATCGAGCCGGGGCCACCCATCGCCGTGACGACGACGAGGAGCACGAGGAGCCACAGCGGCGCTCGGCCGGGCCAGGCGAGGACGGCCGCCCAGACCGTCATCATGGCCAGGACGATGCCGAGCACGAGCTGCGACCGCCGGTACGGCACGCGCGCCGTGAAGGCCGCGACGAGCGGCCCCGCCGCCATGGCCGTGAGCGTCATGACGACGAGCAGCCAGGAGGCGAGCCGGGGGTGCAGGCCCTCCCCGAGGACGAGGAAGGGGAAGCCCCACAGCATGGTGAAGACCGTCGCACCGAACTGGGAGGTGAAGTGCACCCACAGCCCCAGCTGTGTCCCCGGGTTTCCCCACACCTCACCGAGCGTCCTCGTGAGCGCGCGCATCTTGATCCGCTCCACCGCCTGCCCGCGGTAGGGCGAGTCCTTCACGAGGAGCAGCAGGAACGCGGCCAGCACCACACCGATGCCGGCAGCCGTCGCGAAGGACCGCGTCCATCCCCACGTGGCGAGGGCCGTGGCGAGCGGGGTTGCCGCGGCGATCGCCCCCAGCTGGCCCACCATTCCGGTCAGCTGGGTGACGAACGGCGCCTGCTTCACCCGGAACCACAGGGCCACGACGCGCAGCAGGGAGGTGAAGATCATCGCGTCGCCGGCACCCAGCATGATCCGGGCCGCGATCCCCACCTCGAACGAGCCCGCGAACGCGAACCAGAACTGGGCCGTCGTCATGAGGACGAGGCCGGTGAGCATGAGCCGCTTGGAGCCGAACCGGTCGATGAGCACCCCGACCGGGATCTGCATGGCGGCGTAGACCGCGAGCTGCACCACGGTGAAGGTCGCGAGCTGGGCCGCGGTGATGTCGAAGCGCTCTGCCGCCAGGAGCCCCGCCACCCCGAGCGAGGTGCGATAGAAGACGGCGAGCACATAGACCGACAGCCCCACCAGCCAGATGACCCACGCTCGTCGCCGCCCGATGTTGTGCACCTGGCGGAGCACGGGACGGGTCACCGCCCGAGTCTAGGAGCGGGCCGTCACCCGCTCCTCGGCCACGCTGTTGCCGCCGTCGACGACGAGCACCTGCCCTGTCACGTATGCCGCTGCCGGGCTCACGAGGAAAGCCACGGCGCCCGCGACCTCCTCCGGTGTCCCCGACCGGCCGACCGGCGTGACGAGCCCCTCCCGTGCCTCGGCCGGCGTCTGTGAGCCGGTCGCGATCCACCCGGGAGCCACCGCGTTGGCCGTCACACCGTAGCCGGCCTCGTCGACCGCAATGGCCCGAGTGAGACCGACGAGACCCGCCTTCGCCGCGGCATACCCGAGCTCGCCACGCATCGCCGCCACCGCGCCGGTGACCGAGGTCACCATGACGACGCGGCCCCGGCCGCTCTCGCGCAGGTGCGGCAGTGCCGCACGGGTCATGAGGTATGCCGTGTCGAGGTTGCGCGCGAGCGAGCCCGCCCATCGTTCGGGTGGGGTGCCGAGCAGGTCTCCCTCCAGGTAGTCCCCGCCTCCCGCGACGGACACCATGCCGGCGTTGTTGACGAGGACGTCGAGTGCACCCCCGAAGTCCAGTGCCTGGGCCAGGACACGATCGGCGCCGTGCTCGGTGGTGAGGTCGGCAACGACGCCCACCGACTCGTGCCCCGCCGCCCGCAGCTCCGCGACACGGTCCGTCACGCGCTCGGTCGTCGCCGTCACGACGACGCGGGCGCCCAGCTCGGCAAGGAGCCGGCCGCACGCCATTCCGATACCGGTCGGTGATCCGGCGCCGGTGACGACGGCCGTCCGGCCGGCGAGGTCGAACGCTGCCGGAATACCGGTCGCCACCGTCACCCGAGGGCGGCGGTGAAGGACTCCTCGAGGACGTCGAGGCCCTCGTGGAGCAGCTCGTCGGAGATCGAGAGCGGCGGCAGGAAGCGGAAGACGTTGCCGTAGGTGCCGCAGGTCAGGGTGACGAGGCCACGCTCGTGGCAACCCTTGTTGACCGCTGCGGTTTGCGCCGGGTTCGGCTCCTTCGACTCCGGGTCCGCCACCAGCTCCATCGCCATCATGGCTCCGCGGCCACGGACCTCACCGACCTCGTCGTACTTCTCGGCCAGCCGGCCCAGGCGGTCGGTGAGCACGTCGCCGATCTGCCGAGCCCGGCCTGCGAGGTCGTCCTCCTCCATCGAGGCGATCGACGCGAGGGCAGCGGCGCAGGCGACGGGGTTGCCGCCGTAGGTGCCGCCCAGCCCACCCGGATGCACGGCGTCCATGAGGTCGGCGCGGCCGGTCACGGCGGCGAGCGGCATACCGCCGGCGATGCCCTTCGCCGCTGTGAGGAGGTCCGGGACGACGCCTTCGTCGTCACACGCGAACCAGTCTCCCGTGCGGCAGAAGCCGGACTGGATCTCGTCCGCGATCAGGAGGATGCCGTGCTCCCGGCACCAGTCGGCAAGGCCGGGAAGAAAGCCCTGCGGCGGCACGATGAAGCCGCCCTCACCCTGGATCGGCTCGATGATCACAGCCGCACAGTTGTCCTCGCCCACCTGGACCCGGATCTGGTCGGTCACGGTGCGCAGCGCCTGCTCGGCGCACGCCTCCGGGCCACCCGGCCACCGGTAGGGGTAGGCCATCGGAACCCGGTAGAGCTCGCCGGCGAACGGGCCGAAGCGGTGCTTGTAGGGCATGTTCTTGGCGGTGAGGCCCATCGTGAGGTTCGTGCGACCGTGGTAGCCGTGGTCGAAGGCGACGACGGCAGGCCGGCCCGTGGCGTGCCGCGCGACCTTGACGGCGTTCTCGACGGCCTCGGCGCCCGAGTTGAACAGCGCGGACCGCTTCTCGTGGGCGCCGGGCGTCAGCTCGTTGAGCTTCTCGCACACCTCGACGTACGTCTCGTAGGGGTTGACCATGAAGCAGGTGTGCGTGAAGGCGGTGATCTGCGCCGTCACGGCGTCGATGACCCGCTGGTTCCCGTTGCCGACGGTGGTCACGGCGATACCGGAGCCGAAGTCGATGAGCTGGTTGCCGTCGGCGTCACGCAGGATGCCGCCGGCCGCCTCCACGACGTAGACCGGTAGCCCGGTGCTCACCCCGGCCGACACTGCCGCCGTCTTGCGCTCCTGGAGCGCCTGGGACGCCGGGCCGGGGACGGCGGTCGCCAGGATCCGCTTCTGCTCGATCATGGCGCGATCATATCCGCGCCTGGAGAG
>CALCXF010000045.1 GCA_937907685.1 uncultured Nostocoides sp. | reverse complement strand
GCCGGTTCTCGCAGAGCTCCTCGCGGGATGTTCCGTCGAGGATGCCGTGCGCGAGCGAGCGGTGAAGGTCGCCGGGGCGCCGGCCGGTGAGCCTCCGCGGGTCGTGACCCCCGGCATCCCCGTCGCCTCCGTCACCGGGACGAACGGCAAGACCACCACCACGCGGCTGGTTGCGCACATCTGCATGACTGCCGGCCTGCGGACCGGCTGGAGCTCGACCGACGGGGTGCTCGTCCAGGGTGAGCTGGTGGAGGAGGGCGACTACTCCGGGCCCGCCGGCGCACGGGCCGTCCTCTCCGCTCCGGGAGTGCAGGTCGGCATCCTCGAGACCGCGCGCGGCGGGATGCTGCTGCGCGGAATGGGGGTGGCACACAACGACGTCTCCGTCGTCACGAATGTCTCCGCCGACCACCTGGGATTGCAGGGAATCGACACCGTCGACCAGCTCGCCGAGGTCAAGGCGATCGTCACGCGCATCACCCGGCCGCAGGGCTGGGTCGTCCTCAACGGGGAGGACCCTCGGGTCTGGGCAATGCGCGCTGGGTCACGGGCCAGGCCCTGGGTGTTCACTGTCGACCCGAACGCCCCGGCGGTGCGGGAAGCACTGGGGGCGGGCGGCCGGGCCACCACCGTCCTCGACGACCACGTCACGGTCCTGACCGGGGATCGGAGCCCCGACCGCCTTCTCCGCGTCGTCGACCTGCCGATGGCTCTCGCCGGGCTCTCGCACCACAACGTCCTCAATGCGCTGGCGGGCGCATCGGCCGCCCTCGGGCTCGGCATCGACCGGTCCGCGGTCGTCGAGGGCCTTCGGACATTCCGTCCGGACGACGTGCTCAACCCCGGCCGGATGAACACCTACACCCTGCCCACGGAGCGCGGTGAGGTCACCGTCATCCTCGACCTGGCCCACAACGAAGCCGGGCTGGAGGCCCTCCTCGATGTCGCCCGCGGGCTCGCGGCGCCCGGCGCGCGCGTGCACCTGGCCCTCGGCACGGCCGGCGACCGCACCGACGAGATCCTCCAGGCCATGGGCGAGATCGCCGGCCTCCGTGCGGACCACGTCGTCGCGGCCCACAAGGCCCACTACCTCCGCGGCCGGAGCGTCGAAGACCTCGAGGCACACCTTCGGCTCGGTCTGGGGCGCGCCGGCGTCGCGGACGTCGCGTCGTACCCCACCGAGCTGGCCGGCCTCCGGGCGTGCCTCGACGGCGCCGATGACGGCGACGTCGTCGCCGTCATGTGCCACGCGGAGCGGGAGGAGATCGTCGGCTGGCTGCGGGAGCGGGGGGGCGCCGCCGACGACCCGGCCGCCATCCGCCGGAAGGTCGTGCGCGGCCGCGGCGAGCACGAGGCGGAGCAGGACATCGCGGCACTCTGGGAGATGACGGATGCCGTCGCGCGCGTCGAGCGGGCCGCCCAGCTGTATGCCGCCCATCCCGGCGACGCGCGGATCGCCTACGAGTACGCGGGAACCCACGACAGCGCCGGGCACGAGGCCGAGGCGGTGCCGCTCTACGAGGAGGCCCTGGCGGCCGGCCTCCGGGAGCCCCATCGCCACCGCGCACAGGTGCAGCTCGCGTCGAGCCTCCGCAATGTCGGGCGTGCGGCGGAAGGCCTCGTCGTCCTCGACGACGCGGCCCGACGGCATCCGGACAGCCTGGGCGTCGCGGCCTTCCGCGCCCTCGTGCAGCACGACGCCGACAGCGCCAGTCGGGCTCTCGCCGATCTCCTCACCGCGGTGGCGGCCAGCAGCAGCGACCCGGACGTCGTCCACTACCGCCGAGCGATCACGGCCTACGCGGCCGAGCTGGGAGGCTGAGCCGCCTCCGTGACGGATCAGCCGGCCGGAAGGACCGGCTCGAGGTCACGCGCCGCGGTGTCGCCGGCCTCGGTCGCCTCCGCGTGGAGGGCACCGGAGTCGAGGTCCGGGTCCCCGACCCCGCCTCTGGTGTGGGTGCCGGGCTGGGCCTGTGACGTCATGGCCTCCAGCTCGCTCATGACGGCGGCGTGCTGGTCGACGGTGAGCACGACGATGTCACCCGGGTTCGCCCGCGCCATGACATGGCGGACGGCCGCCGTCTCGTCGAGGACGATCTCGACCTGGCGACACCGGACCCCCGGCTGGCCGATCCTGCTGCGGGCACCTTCGGCGACCTTCGCGGCGGTGAACCCGCGCTCGCGTCCGCGGAGCCGTTGGTCCTCGCGGACGACGACGACGTCGAAGTGCTCGGCGGCGACCGCGCCGAGCTCCCGCATGTCGTCCTCGCGGCGGTCGCCAGCGGTGGCGACGAGGCCGATCCGCGAGATCTTGCCGAGGTCGGCCTGTCCCTCCTTCATCACCGCATAGCGCTCGAGGAACTCGCCGAGCACCCGCATGCCGGGGGCGTTGTGGCAGTAGTCGACGATGACGTCGACGTTGTGGACGTTGACCTGGTTCATGCGACCGGGGGAGAGGTAGTACGACGTCGTGAAGGTGCGCAGTCCCTGGCGGATCTCGTGGAGTCCGGCGCCGCTGGCGAAGGCGGCACCCGCCGCTGCCATCGCGTTGGCGACGTTGAACAGCGCCGTGCCCCCGAAGGACGACGGCAGCAGGTGCGTCCAGGCGAGCTGCATGGACCGCCGACCGTGGCGGAGAACGATCATGTCGCCGCGCTCGGTGCGGTCGAGGACGACGGCTCGCCCGCCGCGCCGGCAGTGGTCGTCGATGAACTCGCGCACCTGGCTGCCGCGCTCCTCGAGGCTGAACCAGACGACCGAGCCGGAACAGCGCCGACGCATCCTCCGGACCAGGGGGTCGTCCGCGTTGAGCACGGCGAACCCGTCCCGCGGGACCGCCTCCACGACGACCGCCTTGACCTCGGCCAGCTGCTCCACGGTGTCGATGCCCCGCATGCCGAGGTGGTCGGGCTGCACGTTCGTCACGACCGCGACGTCGTTGCGGTCGTAGCCCAGCCCCTCACGCAGGATGCCGCCCCGTGCCACCTCCATGACGGCGAAGTCGACGCGCGGGTTCTGGAGCACCATCCGGGCCGACCGCGGGCCGCTCGCGTCCGACTTCACGACGAGCCGCTCGTCGATGACGATCCCGTCGGTCGACGTCATGCCGACCTGGCGCCCGACGCCCTTCATGATGTGCGCGATCATCCGCGCCGTCGTGGTCTTCCCGTTCGTGCCTGTGACGGCGACGATCGGCACCCGGGACGGAGCACCCGGTGGGAAGAGCAGGTCGACCACCGGCTTGGCGATGTACTGCGGCTCACCGATCGTCGGGTTGGTGTGCATCCGGAACCCCGGCGCGGCGTTGACCTCGCAGATGGCACCGCCCGTCTCGCGGACCGGCGAGGCGATGTCCGGGCAGATGAAGTCGATGCCGGCGACGTCGAGCCCGATGAGGCGGGCAGCCTCCTCGGCGATCTCGACGTTGTCCGGGTGGGCGTCGAAGGTGCGGTCGATGGAGATCCCACCGGTCGACATGTTCCCGGTCAGCGCCAGCTTGACCCGCGTGTCCGCCGGCGGCACGTCGTCCAGGCTGAAGCCCTGGTCGTGCACGAGCCCTTCGGCGGCGGGGTCGAGCCTGATCCTGGTCAGCACCTTCTCGTGCCCGACTCCCCGGCGCGGGTCGGAGTTGGTGATGTCGACGAGCTGGCGGATGGTGTGGATGCCGTCACCGGTGACGTGCGCCGGAACCCGCTCGGCGATGGCCTGCATCCGGCCGCCGACGATGAGGCACCGGTAGTCCCGGCCCTGCACGAAGGACTCGACGATGACGTCACCGCGGCGGGACTGCGCCTCGGCGACGACGAAGGCGTCGCTCACCTCCTCCTCGGTCGTGAGGTCGAGGCAGACGCCACGGCCGTGGTTGCCGTCCAACGGCTTGAGGACGACCGGGAACCCGATCCTCCGGGCGCTGGCGACCGCTGCCTCCGCCGTTCGCACGGTCTCCTGCGCCGGCACGGGCAGCCCGGCGGAGGCGAGCAGCGTCGTGGTGAGGTCCTTGTCGCCCGCGATGTCGACGGCCAGGGCACTGGTCTTCGACGTCATCGTCGCCCGGATCCGCTGCTGGTGGACGCCCTGGCCGAGCTGGACGAGGCTGGCGCGGTTGAGCCTGATGTAGGGGATGTCCCGGCTCACCGCCTCCTCGAGGATGGCGCCGGTGGAGGGACCGAACGCCGTGCGCTCGGCCCGGGTGAGGAATCGCTCCAGCTCGAGCGTGAAGTCGAAGCCGTCCTCGGGCTGGACCAGGTGGTTGACGAGTCGCACCGCGAGGTGGCCCGCAGCGAGGCCCACCTCCTCGTCGTTGTAGCCGTAGACGACGTTGTAGACCCCCGGGCGGCCCTTGACCATGCGGGTCTTCCCACGACGCAGGTCGTGCCCCGCCTCCTGCTGGAGCTGGAGAGCGACGTGTTCGGACACATGGCCGAGCCAGGTGCCCTCGCGCAGCCGCTCCACGAAGCCGCCCCGAACGCCCTTGGAGCAGGTGTGGTTCACGAGCCGTGGCATGAGCTCCAGGAGGCGGTCGGTGAAGCCGGGGAGGGTGTCGGTGGGGTAGCCCTCCAGCACGCCGAGGTCGATGACGAGGTGCACCGCCGGTTGGTAGGACCAGATGTTGCCGCCGCGGTAGATCCGGGACTCGACGATCCGCAGGTCTGGGGCGGGTGGCCCGGTCGGGGTGGGGCGGTCCATCGGAGCTTCTCCTCGGGTGGGACGGGCGGGCAGTCCGGCGTTCAGGCCTTGGCAGCGGCCAACGAGACGAGCAGGTCGGGGTGCTGCTCGACGAAGTCGCTGAGCCGGCGGTCCGCGAGGTCGAAGGTGGCGCCTGCCGGCAGGGTGTGGACCGTGGCGCCGGAGACGAGCACCGGGGCCCCGGCCCGGGCCTCCGCGGCGTCGGTGCGCGCGGTGCGGCAGTCGAGGACGAAGACGGCACCGGCGCCGTGGACCGTGAACTCCCGCCGGTCCCGGACGACGATCGCGGTGTCCTCGTCGATGCCGATGCCGAGCAGGTGCGGCGAGGGTGCGACGACGGACAGCAGTCGTCCGTACCGGGAGCGCTGGTCGAAGTGCTGGTCGACCACCACCCCCGGGAGGAGTCCGAGGCCCGCGGACAGCTGGCTGCCGCGCTGGCGCGGGGTGATGCCTTCCTCCCCCATGGAGATCATGAAGTCCGACATGATCGAGGCCCCGGCCGAGGTGCCGCCCACGACGCACCCACGGTCGTGGGCCCGGTGCAGCGAGTCGCCGAGCGGCGTCCCCGGGATCAGCTGGGAGAGCCGCAGCTGGCTGCCGCCGGTGATGAAGACCCCGGTCGCCTCGTCGACGGCCGCCACCGCCTCCGGGTCGTGGGCGTCGTCGCGCGTCGTGGGGTTGACGACGAGCACGTCCGAGGCACCGAGGCGGGTGAACACCTCCGTGTACGACGCCGCCACGTCGTCCGGGAAGGACGACGCCGTGGGGACGACGACGAGCCGAGCTCGCCGGCCGCCGGCGAGCTTGACGAACCGGCGGAGCAGCGACGCCTTGCCCACCCGGTCCTCGCCGCCACCGATGACGAACAGCGTTGGGGTGGTCGACGGGTGGCGCGGCACGCCGTCAGCCTAGTGCGGCCCCGTCGCCCGCATCCGCGTCCTCGATCTCCTCGCGGGAGATGCCGAGGAGGAAGAGGACCGCGTCGAGGTACGGGACGTTGAGGGCGGTGTCCGCCTGCCGGCGGACCAGCGGCTTGGCGTTGAACGCCACCCCCAGTCCAGCGACGGCGAGCATGTCGAGGTCGTTGGCGCCGTCCCCGATCGCGACGGTCCGGCTGAGCGGCAGCCCTTCGAGGGCCGCGAACTCCCGCAGTGCCGCGGCCTTCCCTTCGCGGTCGACGATCCCGCCGAGCACCCGGCCGGTCAGGTGCCCGTCGACGACCTCGAGCCGGTTGGCGCGGACGTGGTGGACACCGAGCTCGTGGGCGAGGGGCTGGATCACCTCGATGAAGCCGCCGGAGACGAGCCCCACGGTGAAGCCGAGGCGCTTGAGGGTTCGCACGAGGGTGCGGGCACCGGGGGTGAGGCGCACGGCATCCCGGACGTCGTCGAGCACCGACTCGGGAAGCCCGGCCAGCGCCTCGACGCGTGCGTGCAGGCTCTGCGCGAAGTCGAGCTCGCCGCGCATCGCCGCGTCGGTGACCGTGGCCACCTCGGCGCCCCGGCCGGCGTGGTCGGCCAGCAGCTCGATGACCTCCTCCTGGATGAGGGTGGAGTCCACGTCCATGACGACGAGCCGGCCCCCCCGCCGCGCGAGCCCGGCGGGGGCGACCGCGATGTCGGCTCCCACGGTGTGCGAGACCAGCGCGAGGTCGTGGCGCAGGTCGGCGACGTCGGCCCCCGAGACGTCGAGCTCCACGGTCGTCACCGGGTAGCGCGACAGGCGGCGGATGCGGTCGATGTTCGCACCGTGCTCCGCGATCGCAGCAGCGACGGCCGCGACCTGGTACGTCTCGAGCGGAGCCCCCATGACGACGACCGCGGCCCGGCCGGTCCGGCGAGGGGCGTTGTCACCGCGACCGACCTCGAGGTCCACCCGCATCCCCATGCTCTCGCCTGCCCGGGTGAGGCGGTCGACGAGCACGTTCTCGTCGCGGCGGGGCGCAAGCAGGATGGAGAGGGCGAGGTGGCCTCGGACGACGACCTGCTCGAGGTCGAGGACCTCCGCACCGACCGTCGAGGCCGCCTCGAACAAGGCCTTCGTGACACCCGGGCGGTCGGGACCGTTGAGCGTGACGAGCAGCGTCCGCTCCTCGGCGTCCGGCAGCGGGGCCGAGGGTGGCTCGGATGCGGCTACTGACACCCCAGCAGGCTACCCAGCGTGGGCGTCCCGCCATGCGACGAGATCGCGGACCGGACCCCGGTCGTACGTGGGACCCGACAGCCCGACGGTGAAGAGCCGCGTGCCGACGGCATACAGGGCCTCCGCTCCCGAGGCGTAGTCCGCGACGTCCTCGGGGAACCGGCCGGGCTTGGCGGACACACCTGCCGACCGCTCGATGTCGGCGGGGTCGCGCCCGAGCCTCGCGCACCACTGGTCCAGCACCGCGTGCTTGTGGGCGATGGTGTCGGCGTGGCCGAAGCCGTGCCAGATGTCGGCGTGCTCTGCGACGATGCGCAGCGTCTTGCGCTCACCACCACCGCCGATGAGCACCGGGATGTCCCGGGTCGGTGCGGGGTTCAGCTTGCTCCACCGCTGCTTGATGACAGGCAGGTCTCGGGCAAGGGCGTCGAGCCGCCCACCGGCAGTGCCGAACTCGTAGCCGTACTCCAGGTAGTCCCGTTCGAACCACCCGGACCCGATACCGAGGATCAGGCGGCCGTCGCTGATGTGGTCGACGGTCCTCGCCATGTCCGCGAGCAGCTGCGGGTTCCGGTAGCTGTTGCACGTCACGAGGGCACCGATCTCCACCCGCTCGGTGGCCTCGGCCCACGCCGCCAGCGTGGTCCAGCACTCGAAGTGGGCTCCGTCGCGCGGGCCGTTCAGGGGGTAGAAGTGGTCCCAGGTGAGCAGGACGTCCACCCCGATCTCCTCCATGTCGGCGCAGGCCCGCCGGATGTCGGCGTAGGAGGCGTGCTGCGGCTGGAGCTGGGCCCCGATCCGGATCCGGCGGTCGACCCCGCTCACGCGGTGACCACCTGGCCCTTGCCCAGCACGGTGATGCCTGACTCGGTGACCGTGAAGCCGCGGGCTCGGTCGTGTTCCGGGTCGACCCCGATGGACGTGCCGTCCGGCACGACGACGTTCTTGTCGATGACGCTCCGCTGGATGGTGCAGTTGCGGCCGATCTGCACGCCGTCGAGGATCACGCTCGAGTCGATCTCGGTGTAGCTGTGGACGTGGACATCGGGGGACACCACCGAGCCGTTCACCCGGGCGCCGGAGATGACGACGCCGGGGGACACCGCCGAGTTGAGCGCCTCCCCGAACCGGCCGTGGTGGCCGTGGACGAACTTGGCGGGCGGGTAGGGGCCGTACGTCGTGTAGATCGGCCAGTCGTAGTTGTAGAGGTTGAAGATCGGGTGGATGGACACGAGGTCCATGTGGGCCTCGAAGTAGGAGTCCATCGTGCCCACGTCGCGCCAGTAGCCCATGTCGCGCTCGGTGCCCCCGGGGATGACGTTGTTCTTGAAGTCGTAGGTGTAGGCGGCCCCCTCCTCGACCAGGGCCGGGACGATGTCGCCGCCCATGTCGTGCTTGGACCCCTCGAGCGTGGAGTCCTTCATCACCGCGTCGAGGAGCACGTCGGCGTTGAACACGTAGTTGCCCATGCTCGCGAGGATCTCGTCGGGTGAGTCGGGAAGGCCGTCGGGCTCGGTCGGCTTCTCGAGGAACGCCCGGATCCTCATCGGGTCGTCGGGCATGACGTCGATGACGCCGAACTGGTCGGACATCGCGATCGGCTGGCGGATCGCGGCGACGGTGACGCCGGCACCCGACTCGATGTGCTGCTCGACCATCTGGGAGAAGTCCATGCGGTAGACGTGGTCGGCGCCGACGACGACGACGATGTCGGGCCCTTCGTCGTGGATCGTGTTGACGCTCTGGAAGATCGCGTCGGCGCTGCCCTGGTACCAGGACTTGTCGATGCGCTGCTGCGCCGGGATGGGGGCGACGTAGTTGCCGAGCATCGTCGACATCCGCCACGTCCTCGTCACGTGGCGGTCGAGGCTGTGCGACTTGTACTGGGTGAGGACGACGATCTTGAGGTAGCCGGAGTTGACGACGTTGCTCAGAGCGAAGTCGATGAGCCGGTAGATGCCCCCGAACGGAACGGCCGGCTTGGCCCGGTCCGCCGTGAGCGGCATGAGCCGCTTGCCCTCCCCGCCAGCGAGGACGATGACCAGGACCTTCGGACCTCCGCTGCGGTACGCCATGTGGCCCACGCTATTGGGTCGGCAACGTCGCCGGGAGGTGACGACCTCACTAGGGTGCTTCCGTGCGCATCGACATCCTGACGAAGGAATACCCCCCGACCATCTACGGCGGAGCAGGTGTCCACGTCACGGAGCTCGTGCGGGCCCTGCGCCAACGCGGTGACCTCGACGTCCGGGTGCACGCCTTCGGGGAACCCCGCGACGAGGACGGGACGACCGGTCATCGTGACCTGGCGGAGCTGTCGGGGGCCAATCCCGCACTGACCACCCTCGGTGTCGACCTGACCCTCGCCGCCGCCTGCGAGGGCGCGGACCTCGTGCACTCGCACACGTGGTACGCCAACTTCGGCGGCCACCTCGCGAGCCTCATGAGCGGCATACCGCACGTCCTCACGGCCCACAGCCTCGAGCCGATGCGGCCGTGGAAGGCCGAACAGCTGGGCGGCGGCTACCGGGTCTCCTCGTGGGTGGAGCGCACGGCGTACGAGGGTGCCCATGCCGTCGTGGCCGTGAGCGCCGGCATGCGTGAGGACATCCTGCGGTCCTACCCGACGGTGGACCCCGACAAGGTCAAGGTCGTCCACAACGGCATCGACTCCCAGCTCTGGCAGCGCGAACCCGACGAGGACACGGTCCGTCGCCACGGCGTCGACCCCGACCGCCCCAGCGTGATCTTCGTCGGCAGGATCACCCGGCAGAAGGGCCTTCCCTACCTCCTGCGCGCCGCCGCCGAGCTGCCGCCGGACGTCCAGCTGGTGCTCCTCGCCGGCGCGCCGGACACCCCGGAGATCCAGGCCGAGGTGGAGCAGCTCATCGACGGCCTTCGCCGGCAACGCGACGGAGTCGTCTGGGTGCCGGAGATGCTGCCCCGGACCGAGGTCGTCGCCCTGCTCAGCAGCGCGACCGTCTTCGTCTGCCCGTCGGTCTACGAGCCCCTCGGCATCGTCAACCTCGAGGCGATGGCCTGCGAGCTGCCGGTCGTCGCCACGGCGACCGGCGGCATCCCCGAGGTGGTCGTCCACGGCGAGACCGGGTGGCTCGTCCCCATCGACCAGGTGCAGGACGGCACCGGCACCCCCGTCGATCCGGACCGGTTCGTCGCAGACCTCGCGGCCGCCCTCACGGATGCCGTTCGCGACGACGCGCGCGCCGAGAGGATGGGCCTCGCGGGCCGTCGCCGGGCGGTGGAGTCGTTCTCCTGGAACTCGATCGGCGACCAGACCAACGAGGTCTACCTGGACGTCCTGAGGCGCCGGAACCCGTCGTCCTGACTCGGTTAGGGTTCCGGACATGAGCGATGTCCTGGCGCTGGCCGGGGTGAGCGTCGTCCGCGGGGACACGGTCATCCTGGACGACGTCAGCTGGGAGGTCGAGGAGGGTCAGCGTTGGGTGGTTCTCGGACCGAACGGCGCCGGCAAGACCACCCTGCTCCAGCTCGCGGCCGCGCGCATCCACCCGACGACGGGAGTCGCCGGCATCCTCGGGGAGGTCCTCGGCACCGTCGACGTCTTCGAGCTGCGACCGCGGATCGGCCTCGCCTCCGCGGCCCTCGCCGACCGCATCCCGGCGCACGAGCGCGTGCGCAACGTCGTCGTCACGGCGTCGTACGGGGTCGTCGGTCGCTGGCGTGAGGCGTACGACGGCCTCGACGAGGGCCGGGCCGACGAGCTGCTCGAGGCGCTCGGAGCCCGCCACCTCGCCGAGCGCCGCTTCGGCACGCTCTCGGAGGGAGAGCGCAAGCGGGTGCAGATCGCCCGGGCGCTGATGACCGACCCGGAGCTGATGCTCCTCGACGAGCCCGCCGCTGGTCTCGACCTCGGCGGGCGTGAGGACCTCGTGCGCCGCCTCGGCGAGCTCGCGGCCGACCTCGCGGCTCCCGCGCTCGTGCTCGTGACCCACCACGTCGAAGAGGTGCCCCCCAACTTCACCGACGTGCTCCTCATGCGCGAAGGTCGCGTCGTCGCGCAAGGTCCCCTGGAGATCACGCTGACCGCCGAGAACCTCGAGGCGACCTTCCAGCTGCCCCTCCAGCTCGAGGTCAGAGGGGAACGGTATGCCGCCCGGGCTCGCTGAACAGGGTGGGATCGGCCCGTCTCGGGCACACGTCCACGTGGTGGCGTCACACCGCGGAAAGGAGGCCGGCCGATGGAGTGGCTGACCGACAACTTCTGGCTCGCCTGGCTCGGAGTGGCCATCGTCCTGGCCGCCATCGAGGCGGCCACGGTGGACTTCGTGTTCATCATGTTCGCCGGCGGAGCGCTCGCGGGTGCGGTCGCCGCCGCCCTGGGCGCCTCCTTCCCGGTCCAGGTCGTCGTCGCCGTCGCCGCCTCGCTGCTGCTGCTGCTCCTCATCCGGCCGATGCTCAAACGGCAGTTCATCGACGGCGAGGTCGACCACCAGATCGGCGCCTCCGGCCTGGTCGGGAGGGAGGCCCGCGTCCTGCAGGCCGTGACGGACACCGACGGCCGCATCAAGCTCGCCGGCGAGACGTGGTCGGCACGTCTCGCCTCGGGCGGTGTCACCCTCGGCCCGGGCGAGGAGGTCCGCGTCATCGCCATCCAGGGTGCGACGGCCATCGTCGCCCCGGTGCCCCCGCACACCACGCCCTGACCACCCCAACCGGCCCCATCGAAAGGCAGTCCCCATGCCAGACGGCATCGTGCCACTCATCGTCCTTCTGCTCCTGGCGGCCTTCGCGATCATCGTGCTCGTTCGCACGGTGCGGATCGTCCCCCAGCAGACGGCGCTCATCATCGAGCGCCTCGGCCGCTACTCGCGCACCCTCGAGCCAGGACTGCACCTGCTCGTGCCGTTCGTCGACGTCGTGCGCGCCAACATCGACCTGCGCGAGCAGGTCGTCTCGTTCCCGCCGCAGCCGGTGATCACGAGCGACAACCTCGTCGTGAGCATCGACACGGTCATCTACTACCAGGTGATCGACCCGAAGTCGGCGGTCTACGAGATCGCCAACTTCATCCAGGGGATCGAGCAGCTCACCGTGACGACCCTGCGAAACGTCATCGGCTCCCTCGACCTCGAGCAGACCCTCACCAGCCGCGACCAGATCAACGGCCAGCTGCGTGGAGTGCTCGACGAGGCGACCGGCAAGTGGGGCATCCGCGTGAACCGGGTCGAGCTCAAGGCGATCGACCCACCGCACTCGATCCAGGAGTCGATGGAGAAGCAGATGCGGGCCGAGCGTGACCGGCGCGCCATCGTCCTCAACGCCGAGGGCACCAAGGCGAGCCAGATCCTCACGGCCGAGGGTGAGAAGCAGAGCCAGATCCTGCGCGCCGAGGGCTCCGCACAGGCACGCATCCTCGAGGCGCAGGGCCAGGCCCGCGCCATCCAGCAGGTCTTCGACGCCATCCACCGGGGGAAACCCACGCAGAAGCTGCTCGCCTACCAGTACCTCCAGGTGCTCCCGCAGATCGCCCGAGGTGACTCGAACAAGATGTGGATCGTCCCCAGCGAGCTCACCGACGCCCTCAAGGGCATCGGCGGCATGCTCGGCCGCGGCCAGGGCGGTTTCGACGGCGGCGACGAGGAGCAGTGGGTCGACCCCGGCGAGGACGAGTTCGCCGACGCCTTCGAGGACGCCACGCTGGAGGACCCGGCCGAGGCCCTCCGGCGTGCCCGCGGCCAGGCCGGCCTGGCGAGCCGCGAGGCTGAGGAGCACGCGGCCCCCGCTTCGCGCGTGCAGCCCCGGATCACCCCCGGGGCAGATGCCGTGCCGCCGCGTCCCACCACTTCGCCCCCTCCGCCGCCCCCGCCGGTCGAACCGGCGGACCGACCGGAGACCGGGGGTGGTCCCGGACCGGAGGGCCCGGCCGGCTCGTCCTCGGAACCACCGCCCGCGCCCAGCCGCTGAGCCGGTTCGGGCACCCGGTCGCCTCGTTAGGGTGGCCGGGTGTCCGTGCTGGAAGCCCTCCTCGTCGTCCTGGCGGGGGTGGGAGCGGGGACCATCAACACGATCGTGGGCTCCGGCACGCTCATCACCTTCCCCATCCTGCTCCTGCTGGGGGTGCCGCCGGTCACCGCGAACATCTCCAACACGATCGGGCTGGTGCCCGGCAGCCTCACCGGGAGCGTCGGCTACCGCCACGAGCTCGTGGGCGCCCGCCCCGACCTCCAGCGGCTGGTGCCCATGTCGCTCGTCGGCTCGGTCATCGGCGCCCTGCTGCTCCTCGTGCTCGACCCCGACCTGTTCCGCGCGATCGTCCCCGTGCTCATCCTCGTGGGGCTCGTCCTCGTCGTCCTCGGCCCGCGCCTCAATGCCTGGGCCGAGCGCCGCAGGGCCGAGGGGACGGCGACCGAGCAGGGACACGTGCGCGCGATGCAGGCGGGAGTCCTTGGTGCCGGGGTCTACGGCGGCTACTTCGGGGCCGCCCAGGGGGTCATCCTCATGGGGATCCTCGGCAGCCTCTCGAGCGAGCCACTGCAGCGGCTCAACGGGTACAAGAACGTGCTGAGCACCGTCGTCAACGCCGTTGCGGCCGTCGTCTTCATGATTGTCGCGCCGCACCTCGTCGACTGGCTCGTCGTCGTGCTCATCGCCGTCGGATCCACAGCCGGCGGGGTGCTCGGCGCCACCGTCGGGCGACGCCTGCCGGCGCCGGTCCTGCGCGGAGTCATCGTCGTCGTCGGCCTCCTCGCCATCACCAGGCTCGTCGCGTTCCCCTGAGCAGCCGGCAGGGCGGCCGCCTTGCCTCGCGGCGGCTCGTCGTCGCACGGTCTGGGGTCATCGCAGACACGCTCGTCGCCTAACCTTGCGACCGTGCCCAGCCGGATCGAGGATGCGGCCGACCCGAGGGTGGTCGACTACGTCGGGCTCACCGACGTCGCACTACGGCGGCGCACCGAGCCCGAGCGGGGCCTGTACATCGCCGAGTCCGAGAAGGTCATCCGCCGGGCCCTGGCCGCAGGCCACCGCCCCCGGTCCTACCTCATGGCCGAGCGCTGGCTCGCCGAGCTCGCCGACGTCGTCGAGCGTGCGGAGGCGGACGGCATCCCCGTGTTCGTCGGCGACCACGCGGTGATCGAACGGCTCACCGGCTTCCACCTGCACCGCGGCGCGTTGGCCGCGATGCACCGCCCGACGGTTCCCACGGTCGCAGAGACCGTGCACGGGGCGCGGCGGGTCCTCGTCCTCGAGGACATCGTCGACCACACGAACGTCGGTGCGGTCTTCCGCTCTGCCGCCGCCCTCGGCATGGATGCCGTCCTCGTCACCCCCCGATGCGCGGATCCGCTCTACCGCAGGGCGATTCGTGTCTCGATGGGGACGGTCTTCCAGGTCCCGTGGACGAGGATCGACCCGTGGCCCGCGGGAGTGGAGACGCTTCGGGGACTCGGCTTCACGACCGCGGCGCTCGCACTCGAGGGGGAGTCGACGTCGCTCGACGAGCTGGCGGCGGACCCGCCGGAGCGTCTCGCTCTCGTCCTCGGCACCGAAGGTGACGGCCTGTCCCGGCGGACCATCGCAGCGGTCGACCTCACTGTGCGCATCCCGATGGGTGGGGGAGTGGACTCCCTGAACGTCGCCGCCGCGGGGGCCGTCGCCGCCTGGGCGCTGCGCGTCCGCGACGGCTCCCGCTAACGGACGAGACGCTCCAGCAGCCGGTCGACCTCCGCCGCGGGGTCCGGTACCGATCCGCCGTGCACCGGGCCGGGCTGCAGGACCGTCGAGCGAGGCGCGCTGATCCAGCCGAAGCGCTTGCCCTGCGTGGAGAGTGTCGCGTTCGCGTCCGACGGGGCGTGGTCGCACATGGTCCGGACCGCCTCCAGGGCGGCCCGCAGCCCGTCGAGGTCGGCGTCGGGCGCCACCGCGCGGATCCGAACCTCGTCGACGTGCACCGCGCACCGCAGCACCCCGGCGGACTGGGAGTGGACGACGACCCCGACGTTGAGGCACTCGCCGCGGTCGACCCGGGGGACGTAGCGGAGGACGACGTACTGGTACGGGTGGCTCATGCCGCACCTCCCAGCCAGGCGTCGGGCTTGGCGAGGCGCAGGGTGAGGTGCTCGACGTAGGCGGCCCGGGCGGCATCCGGACCAGGAAGGCTGGCGGTCTGCTCGAGCCACGCGTCGGGGACTAGCTCCACGACCTCCTCGACGAGCGGCTCGGTGACGTGCGGCGCGAGCCGTTCGTGCGTCTCCCACAATGGTGCGGCGGCGGCCGCCAGCACGTGCCCACTGGGGTCGAAGGGCTGCCCGACGAAGCGGTGGACGTCGGGCGGTCGGCTGGGCCACGAGTGGTGGAACCAGAGGGCGGCACCGTGGTCGATCGCCCAGGTCTGCCCGTGCCAGACCAGCAGGTTGGGGTTGGCCCAGGTGCGGTCGACGTTGGCGGTGTACGCGTCGAGCCACAGGATGGCCCCGGCCTCCTCGGCAGAGGGCGCACGTGAGCCGTCGTACCCGAAGGAGCCGGGGAGGAAGTCCACGCCGAGGTTGTGGCCGGGACTGGCGTTGAGCAGGTCCTGGACCTCCTCGTCGGCCTCGTAGCGCGCGATCGCACTCGGCATGTCGACGACGGCGAGACGAGGGGTCGGGATCCCCAGACGGCGGGCGATCTCACCGACGAGCACCTCGGCCACGAGGACCTTGCGCCCCTGACCGGCGCCGGAGAACTTCACGACATAGGTCCCGAGGTCGTCGGCCTCCACGAGGCCCGGGAGCGATCCGCCCTCGCGCAGGGGGAGGACGAAGCGCGTGGCGGTGACGGTCTCGAGCACGTCGGACACGCTACGGGAGTGCCAGTAGGGTTGCCGGGATGAGCAGTGCGCAGCGACGACTGGCCGGCCGCTACGTCCTCGAGGAGCCCATCGGGCAGGGCGGTATGGGGGAGGTCTGGCGGGGCACCGACACCGTGCTCGGCCGCGAGGTCGCGGTGAAGACCGTCGACCTGCGCAGGGTCCCCGACGAGACCGGCACGGCGCGCTTCGAGCGGGAGGCCAGGGCGACGGCGGGCCTCAGCCATCCCGGCGTCGTCACGGTGCACGACAGCGGCGTCGAGGGCGACACGGCATACATCGTCATGGAGCTCCTCCCGGGACCGAGCCTCGCCGACCGGATCGCCAACGGGCCCGTGCCCGTCGAGGAGGTCATCGAGGTCGGGCAACAGGTGGCGTCCGCGCTCGATGCCGCCCATGCCCGCGGACTGGTGCACCGGGACATCAAGCCGGCCAACATCGCGTATGCCGGTGACGGCCGGGTCCGCGTGCTCGACTTCGGCATCACCCAGCTCGGGGAGACGCCCGGGTCCCAGGCACTCACCGCGACGCACACCGTGATGGGAACCGCGGAGTACCTCGCTCCCGAGCAGGCCATGGGCGGACGGGTGGACGGTCGCGCCGACCTCTACGCCCTGGGGTGCGTGCTCTACGCCCTGCTCGCCGGCCGCCCGCCCTTCCGGGGGCCGACACCGGTCGCCACGATGATGATGCACGGGCAGGACCCGGTGCCCGACGTCCGAGGGCTGCGGCCCGAGACCCCGGACTGGCTGGCCGACCTGGTCCACGGGCTGCTCGCCAAGGACCCGGCGGACCGGCCCGCCGGTGCGGCGTCGGTCGCGGAGGCGCTGGCCGCGCGGGAGCCGGTCGGGGGAATGGCGACTGCAGTGCTGCCGGCGGCCGGGGCCGCGGCGGCCGGCGCGGCGGCGGCAACGCAGCGGTTGGACACGGCATCCGCCCCGGCGCCCCCACTGGCCGCCCTTCCGGTGGATCCGGACCCGCGGGACGAGAGGCGCGACCGCTCGGCGCTGACGTGGCTGCTGGGGCTCGTGGCGCTCGCCGCTCTGGGGCTGCTCGCCTGGCAGTTGTTCGGTGTCGGGGACGACCCGGGGCCGACGGCGTCGGATTCGCCGACCCCTACGGCCTCCTCGCCGGCCGCGGAGACGTCCGAGCCGCCTCCGACGACGGCATCCCCCACCCCGACGCCGACTCCCTCGACCACCGCACCGTCGCCCACGCCGACCGCGAACCCGGCGGATGCCGTCGCGGCGAGCCTCTCCACGTTCTCGGACGAGGTCGACTCGCTCCAGCGTGACGGGGTCATCGACAACGACATCGCCAAGACGCTCGACGACCGGGTGCGCGACATCCAGCAGGCCCTGCGGGACGACGAGGCGGACAAGGTCGTCGACGAGACGGACAAGCTCGTCGAGGAGTACGACAAGGCGGTCGGCGAGGGGGACATCCCGACGGATGCGGCGCAGCGGCTCGACCCGCTCCTTGCCGACGTCACCGACTCCGTCGACGCCTACGCAGGCTGAGCAGATGCGCAACTGGGCCGGCAACGTCGAGTTCGGTGCTGCCCGGGTCGTCGCGCCGACCTCCGTTGCGGAGCTGCAGGAGGTCGTCGCGTCGAGCGGGCTCGTCCGGGCGGTCGGGACGGGTCATTCCTTCTCGCGGGTCGCCGACACGTCGGGCACGCTGGTCTCCACCCTCGAGCTGGACCTTCCTCTCGAGGTCCTCGGTGACGACCGGCTCGTCGTCGTGCCGGGTGGGGCGACGTACGCCCGGCTCACCGCCGCGCTGCACGAGCGGGGGTGGGCCCTGCACAACCTGGGGTCGCTGCCGCACATCAGCGTCGCGGGGGCCTGCGCTACCGGGACGCATGGGTCGGGCCACACCAACGGCAGCCTCTCGACCGCCGTGGCAGCCGTGG
>CALCXF010000044.1 GCA_937907685.1 uncultured Nostocoides sp. | reverse complement strand
CCGCCGAGACCGGCAGTCTCACAGACGACGTCCGGGAGGCACGGGCGGTCGGCCGGCTCGAGGCGTTCCTCCGTGGTGACGGCCGGCGGTATGCCGAGGGCCCGTTCCAGGTGGCCCTCGACCTCCACGACGGCTTCGCGCTCAACCAGCCGCTGTCGGCGTTCGCCCTCGCCACTCTCGAGATGCTCGACCCGGAGGCGCCGGGGTACGCCCTCGACGTCGTCAGCGTCATCGAGGCGACCCTCGACGACCCGCGGCCCGTGCTCATGGCCCAGCGGTTCGAGGCCAGGGGCGAGGCGGTCGGCGCGATGAAGGCCGACGGCCTCGAGTACGAGGAACGGATGGACGCCCTCGAGGACGTCACGTGGCCGATGCCGCTCGCCGAGGAGCTGGAGGCGGCGCTGCGCGTCTACCGCCAGCGACATCCCTGGGTCGACCCGCGCGACCTGTCACCGAAGTCGGTGGTCCGCGAGATGTACGAACGGGCGATGACCTTCGGGGAGTTCGTGGCGCACCACAAGCTCGCCCGGGCGGAGGGCGTCGTGCTGCGCTACCTCACCGATGCCTACCGCGCACTCCGCTCCACCGTTCCCACCTCCGCCCGCACCGAGGAGGTCGACGACATCGTCGAGTGGCTGGGCGAGCTCGTGCGGCACACCGACTCCAGCCTCCTCGACGAGTGGGAGGCTCTCGCGAACCCGACCGACGAGCCGGTGACCGAGGTGCGCGCGGCCTCCGAGGGCCGCGCCCTCTCGGCCAACCCGCGCGCGCTGGGAGTCATGGTGCGCCAGAACATGTTCCGTCGCGTCGAGCTCTTGTCGCTCGGCCGGTATGCCGCGCTCGCCGCCCTCGACGGCGGCCTCACCGAGGAGCAGTGGCAGGCGGCCGCAGCGGCGTACCTCGCCGAGTACGGCACCGTGGGCACCGGACCGGACGCCCGCGGACCGGCCCTCTTCGGCATGGTGCAGGGGGCGGACCGCTGGCTCGTCACGCAGATCCTCGACGACCCCGACGGTGACCGCGACTGGCGGATCACCGCAGAGCTCGACGTGGCCGCGACCGACGAGGCCGGCGAGCTCGTGCTCGTCGTCACCGGGCTCGGACCGGCGTGACCACGCTGCGGGCGGCCACCGTGCACGACCTCCCGGGGGTCTACCGCGTCTGCGTCCTCACCGGACTGGCCGGTGAGGACGCCAGCAGCACCTACGCGGACCCCGACCTCCTCGGCCACATCTGGGTGGGTCCCTACCTCCTCTACCCGGATGCCGTCGCGCTCGTCCTCCACGACGCGGAGGGCATCGCCGGCTACTGCGTCGGCGTTGCCGACACGGCGGCCTTCGAGCAGTGGTGCGAGGACGTGTGGCTTCCGCCACTGCGTGAGCACTACCCACGACAAGGCAGCACCGGTCAGGATGCCGCCCTGGTCGAGCGGCTGCACCACATGCCGAGGACCGACGCCGTGCTCACGGCCGCTCACCCGGCGCACCTCCACGTCGACCTCCTGCCACGGCGGCAGGGTCAGGGCTGGGGGCGCCAGATGATGGACACGATGGCGGACCACCTGTCCACGGCAGGGGCGCGGGGCGTGCACCTCGGGGTCGACGAGGCGAACGCGGCGGGGCGAGCCTTCTACGAGCGGCTCGGCTTCACCGAGCTCCGCCGCACGAGCGGAGCCCGCTATCTCGGCCGCCCGCTGGGCGCGCCCTGAGCCGGGGCGCATGGCTGCCTGGCCGCTGCTGCGAGGATGACAGGATGCGCCTCTCCGGGTCCCACGTCCTCCTCACGGGGGCGACGGGGGTCATCGGGCGCCATCTCGCCACCCGCCTCGCGGCGGCGGGGGCGCGCGTCACCCTCGTGGCGCGGAGCCCGGACGCGCTCCAGGCGCTCGCCGCGGACCTCGAGGCCACCGCCCTCCCCGCCGACCTCACCGACGACGAGGACCTGGCCGGGCTGGTCGCCGGCGCCGAGGAGCGCAACGGACCCCTCGACGTGCTCGTCAACAACGCCGGCATCGAGACGGCCGGCCACCTCGCCTCGGCGACCGCGGCCGACGTCTCCGTCACCATCGCCCTCAACCTCACCGCCCCCCTGGAGCTGACCCGCCAGGCCCTCCCCGGGATGCTCGCGCGTGGGCAGGGCCACATCGTCGCGATGTCGTCGTTCTCGGGCGTGGCGACCTTTCCCGGGCTCGCGGTCTACGGGGCGACGAAGGCGGGTCTCACCCATGCGATGTCGGGCGTTCGGGCCGACCTGCGCGGAACCCCGGTGCGGACGCTCACCGTCGAGATCGGCCCGGTGCACTCCGAGATGATGGAGCGCATCGGCGAGCACGGTCCCGCCGCCCGCTCGTTCGACCGGGCCCTGCGCCTGCGGGCGCTCACTCTCCTCCGCCCCGATGACGTCGCGCGCTCCGTCGTGAAGGCGGTGGAGTCCGGTCGACCCCATCTGCGGATGCCGCGTCGAGCGGCCCCGCTCGCCCAGCTGACGAGCGCGCCCCGAACGCTCGTGCGCGCCGTGCTCACCGGCATCCCCGGGCCGGCGGACCGGAGCGGCAGGTGAGCCGGCGGCGAGTGCCCGTGCGTCGAAAGATCGCCGCCGCCACGTGGCGGGCACCACGGGACGGGCGGATCTACGCACGGATGGAGGTCGACGTCACCGCGACCCTGGCCTACCTCGAGGACGTCCGGCAGCGGTCCGGGGAGCGGGTCACGGTGATGCACGTCGTCGGCGCGGCCCTGGGGCGGGCGATCCGGCAGGTCCCGGAGATCCGGGCCCGGGTCGTCGCCGGGCGGATCGTGGGCCTCGAGCACTGCGACATCGGGTTCGCCGTCGACATCGAGCAGGGGTCGGACCTCGCTCCGGTCAAGGTCCAGGACGTCGACACCCTGTCGCCGGTCGAGCTCGCCCGGGCGGTCGACGCCGGAGCGCGGCGGCTGCGCCGCGGCGAGGACCAGGCCTACCGGCGTTCGTCGATGATCGTCCGCCTCCTGCCCACCGGCCTGATGCGCCCGCTCATCTCCTCGGCGAGCCTGCTCGCCGGAGGCCTGGGGTGGCGGGCGTTCGGGCAGCCCGGCTTCCCACTGGGGGCCGCATTCGTCTCCAACGTCGGTTCTCTCGGGCTCGACGAGGCCTTCCTCGCACCGCTGCCCTTCGCCCGCACCCCGGTCTACCTCGCGATCGGCGCCGTGCAGCAGCGACCCGTCGTCGTCGACGGGTCGGTCGTCGCTCGACCGGTCCTCGTCCTCGTGGCGACGGCGGACCACCGCGTCGTCGACGGTGCCCACGCGGGCGAGATGGCGACCGTCATCCGTGACCTGCTCGCCCACCCCGAACGGCTGGACCGCCCAGCGACGGGGGTCCCGGCGGCTGCCCGCTCGTGAGCCGCCGCGGCCGCCGTCACTCCGCCGGGTCGGCCGACCGGACGTCCGGGATGCCGCGCGTCTCGTCCTGCTTGAGCTCGTCGATCTCCTCGAGGATGCGCTCGCGCTCGTCCGGTGCCACCTCGACCCCTGCCTCGTCGAGCCCTTCGTCGAGCTCGGCCTCGACGATCGTCCTGTCGCCGCTGTAGTTCCACGACGTCACGTCGTCCACGACGTTCTGGGCCGCCTCGGTGGCAGCGTCCTGGCGGTCCTGCTCGTTCGGGACGTCAGTCATGGTGTCCTCCGTCTGTTCGGCCGCGGTCCCGAGCGAGCTCGGGGGTGGGCGGCCATCGTGCCAGACGAGCGGCCGGTGGAACGGTCTCCGAACGCGGGTCAGACCACGACTTCCGGGGCCTTCAACGACGTCCCGATCAGCACGAGGACGACGCCCAGGACCGCCGCGAGCGCCGCCACCCCGAAGGCGACCACCGAGGTGAAGAGCGACGCGCGCAGGAAGGACGCCTGCATCGCGGTCTGCCTCGCCGGGTCGTTCTGCTCCAGCTCGGCGTACGTCTTGCCGCCGGTCGCCTGCAGGGCGTGCTTGTTGATCACCTGGGCCTCCGAGTACGCCGTCAGGGGGCCCGTGACCGGGTCGCCCGCGAAGTACTCCGCGTCCTGCGAGACCGTGATGTTCTCCGCCCTGAGCTGGTCCGCGACGAGGAACCACGTCACGACGCCGGCAACGGCGAAGACCACTCCCGCGACGACGACGACCCATCCCCGAGCCGTCGTCCTTCCACCTGTCCGTGCCATCTGACGCTCACCTTCCCGTGCCATGTCGGTTCCGATCAGTGTGTCGGCTGTCGGGGTCCCCGAAGTCACCCCCACCGGGTGAGTTGTGTGGCCCGACGAGAACGGCCCGGACCCCTGAGGGTCCGGGCCTTGCCGATGTCGTGAGACATCACATGGGTGCGCAAGGGGGGATTTGAACCCCCACGCCCTTTCGGACACTGGCACCTGAAGCCAGCGCGTCTGCCGTTCCGCCACTTGCGCGTGACGCTCGCGTGAGCGCGTCCCAGTGTGCCCGATCACCCCGCGTTCCGACAAAGCGGGCGTGCGCCTGCAGACGGGGCCATCCCTGAGGAGGCCCCGGGTCGACTCGGGGTCGGATCAGGGTCGCACCCACCTGCGCCCGCGGCCCGCTCATCGACACACTGACGTTCCATGGACACCACCACGACGAGTCGCCTGGAGCGAGACCGCGGGACCGACGATGCCGCCACGACCACGGGCTCGGTCGGGACACCGCCGCCCGTCGACCCGTCCCGCCACCGTTCGGGCCTGTCGCTCTGGAGCATGAGACACCGCTGGCTCGTGCTCGCTCTCAGCGTCCTCGCCCTCGCGGCCGGCATCGCCCTCATGGCGACGAGCGGCATCCAGACGACGCCGCCGGAGGACCAGCTCGTCGGCGACTCCGCCGTCGCGGCCGAGATCGAGGAGCGCGCCGGGCTCTACGGCACTCCCACCGAGACGGTCGTCGCCACCGCCAAGGACGGCTCGCTCACGGATGCCGAGGTGACCACGATCGGCACCGAGCTGGCGACGGCATACCGCGACGTCGAAGGCATCGCGGACATCGGCGAGCCGCAGGCCGGCGCCGACGGCCGCAGTGTCGTGCTCACCCTCACCCTCGACGCGGAGGACGACCCCGCCGAGGGCTCCACCGCACCGTCGCCGAGCGAGGCCGTCGGACCGAGTCTCGAGGCGACCGCGGCCTTCGCAGCGGCGAACCCCGAGCTCACGGTCGGTCAGATCGGCGACGGTTCGGTGACGAAGGAGGTCGACGCCACCCTCGGCGCCGACTTCAAGCGGGCCGAGCTCATCAGCATCCCGTTGACGCTCGCCATCCTCCTCGTCGCCTTCGGTGCGGTCGTCGCCGCCGGGGTACCCCTCGTCCTCGGTCTCGGCAGCGTCGGCGTCGCGCTGGGGCTCACGGCGGCGGCGTCCAACGGCATCCTCCCGGTGGACCCCAACGCACAGAGCCTCATTCTCCTCATCGGCCTCGCGGTCGGCGTCGACTACGCCCTGTTCGTCATCCGCCGGGCCCGCGAGGAACGGGCGGCGGGCGCCGACGTCCGCGACTCGATCGCCCTGGCCGGGGCGACTGCCGGGCGAGCCGTCGTCATCTCCGGCATCACGGTCATCGTCGCCATGTCCGGCATGCTCGTCGCCGGTGGCCTCTTCACGAGCCTGGCCCTCGGCGCGATGCTCGTCGTCCTCGCCGCCGTCATCGCGTCCGCCACGACGCTCCCTGCGCTGTTGGCGGTGCTCGGCGACAGGGTGGACGCGCTCCGCCTGCCGTTCACCGCTCGGCGCCGCGCCCGTGCCGGGTCGCCCGACTCCCTGTGGGGCCGCCTCGCCGGAGCCGTGTCCCGGCGTCCGGTGCGCTGGGGGGCCGCTGCCGTCGCGGTGCTCCTCGCGCTCGCCGTCCCGGCGCTCGGCATGAAGACCGCCCTGGGCGGCATCGAGACGCTCAGCCCCGACCTGGCGGTCGTCCAGGCCTACCGCCAGCTCGAGACGGCCGTCCCCAGCGACGGCACCGCCGTGACGATCGCCGTCGATGCGCCCGGCGACCTCCAGGCCGACGTCCTGGCCGCCCTCGACGGCGTCCGGGAGGAGGCCGGCACCCTGCCCCACGTCTCGGGCGTGGCCCCCGAGGCAGTCGTCTCCGACGACGGGACCGCAACCGTGCTGCCCGTCGGCATCGCGATGGACGCCTCGGACGACCGGCTCCCCGGCGTCGTCGCGGACATCCGTGAAACGCTCGTGCCCCAGGTGGAGGCGGCGCTCGTCGAGGTCCCCGGCGCCGAGGTCCACGTCGGCGGACAGGCGGCCGCGACCGACCTCAGTGCCTGGATGGACGACCGGCTCCCGTGGGTCGTGGCCTTCGTGCTCGTGCTCACGCTCCTCGTCATGACGATCTCGTTCGGCTCACCGTGGCTCGCCGTGGCGACCGTGGCGCTCAACGTCCTCTCCGTCGGCGCGGCGTACGGCCTGATGACGCTCGTGTTCCAAGGCACCTGGGCCGAGGGCGTCCTCGCCTTCTCGTCGACCGGCGCGATCGCCGCGTGGTTGCCGATGCTGATGTTCGTCATCCTCTTCGGGCTGTCGATGGACTACCACGTGTTCGTGACGAGCCGCGTCCGTGAGGCGTATGCCGCTGGGCACGATCCTTCGGCAGCCGTCCGGCTCGGCGTGGCCCGCTCGGCAGGCGTGGTGACGAGCGCGGCGGCCGTCATGGTCGGGGTCTTCTCCATCTTCGGGACGCTGTCGAGCCTGGAGATGAAGCAGCTGGGAGTGGGCCTCGCCACGGCCGTGCTCCTCGACGCGACGCTCGTGCGCGGGGTTCTCCTCCCCGCAACGCTCACCGTGCTCGGCGAGCGCGCCCACCACGGTCCCCGGTGGATCCCCCGGATCCACCACTGAGGCGGCGCCGGCCCGGACCGGCCGGGCCTAGGACATCGCGTTGGCCTCGGCACCGGAGAAGCCGGAGGTCTCCCGGTTGCCTCGCGCCTTCAGCCGAACCCCGGGCAGCGCGGGAGCCGGGATGCGGGACACCGGACCGGCATACCCCTCGACCCGGCCGAAGCGGCCGGCCCCACCACCACGGGTCCCAGATTCCTCGGCCTCGCTGCTCGTCTCGGCTTCCCACGCCTCGCGGGCCTGCGCCACCTCCTCGTGAGACCGGCCGATGAAGTTCCACCACATGACGACGTCCTCGCCGAACGGCTCACCCCCCAGCACGAGCACCCGCGCTCCGTGGGGTCCGGCGACGAGCAGCACCGGCCCCGGTTGCCGCCACGCGGGGACGACACCGAGCTCGGCCCGGGCCAGGTCGCGGCCCTCGAGGGTCACCGAGCCGGTGTCGACGAGCACCGACACCTCGAACCCCTCCGCGACCGGCACGTGCACCGCACTCCCCGCCTCGAGCACCACCTCCGCCCCCACGAGGGGTGACTCCACGCGCACGGGCGACGTCGAGCCCCACATCGACCCCACGAACACCTGCGCCCGCACGCCCGGCGCCACTGCGAGCACCTCCGGCTCGTGGTGCTCGAAACGCGGCTCCACGTCGGCCACCGCCTCGGGCAGCACGAGCCACAGCTGCGCGCCATGGAGCAGGGACGTCCCCCCGGTGGACACCTCGGAGTGCGAGATGCCGCGCCCGGCCGTCATGAGGTTGACCTCCCCCGGTCGCACGACCGCCACCGTCCCGAGCGAGTCCCGGTGCTCGACCTCTCCGCTGAAGAGCCACGACACCGTCGCGAGCCCACAGTGCGGATGCGGGGCGACGTCCATCCCGCCGCTCTCGGCGACGTCGTCCGGCCCGTAGTGGTCGACGAAGCACCAGGCACCGACGAACGACCGCTCCCTCGCGGGGAGCGTGCGACGCACCGTCATCGCGCGCGGGCCGCCCAGTGGCACCTCACGGGGCACGATGACCTGGAAGCCGTCGTTCATCCGACCACCGTACGTGCCCGCCGTTCAGGGTGCACGCGGCCCAGACGGATAGTCTTGCGAGACCGACCGCGGGCCGGAACCGAGTGGAGGAGGTGCGCCGATGGGTCTGTTCGATCGCCTCGAGGCGGGGCTCGAGCGTGCCGTGCAGGGCACGTTCGCCAAGCACCTCCGGGCCAACGTCCACCCCGTCGAGATCGCCAGCCACATCCGTCGCGCGATGGACGACCGGGCGGTCACCGGCTCCGGCCGCGCCATCGTCCCCAACGTCTTCACCATCGAGCTGTCCCCCGGCGACTTCGACCGGATGGCGCCCGATCTCGCCGCCATCGAGGAGGACCTCGTCGCCGCCGCCGAGGAGCACTGCGACGGCCAGCGCTACCAGCCCGCCGGCCCCATCGACATCCTCTTCGAGGAGCACGACGACCTCGAGACGGGCGTCTTCCGCCTCCGCCCGTCCAAGGCCTCGCGCCCGCGGGCCACCGGCACGACCGGGCAGGAGCGGGCCGCTCGTCCAGAACAGGGTCGGGGGTATGCCGGCGCGGCAGCCGCCGCCGGGCACGCAGCAGCCCCTCCACCCGCGGTTCCTCCGGTTGCCGGGCCGGTGCCCCCCTCGCCTGCTCATCAGGCAGCGCGCCAGCCGGCCGCCGACGACGACGACCTCGGTGCGACCGCACGGCATCCGGCGCCGGCGCCGGCGGGGCCGCGCCGGGTCAACCCCGCGGACCGGCCGTGGCTGGACGTCGACGGTGAGCGCTACCCCCTCATGGGAGCCATCACCATCCTCGGTCGTGACGACGGCGCCGACATCATCCTCGACGACCCGGGCATCTCGCGCCGGCACAGCGAGCTGCGGGTCACGAACGACGGCCGCCACTTCGTGACGACGATCCGCGACCTCGGGTCGACGAACGGCACCTACGTCAACGGCGAGCGCATCTCGAGCGAGCACCTCGAGGACGGCGACCGGGTCACCGTCGGACGCACCTCGATCACGTTCCGCGGCGGGCGGAGGTGACCGCGGAGTGCTGAGCGAGATCACCCTGACCCTCATGCGCCTGGGTCTCCTCGTGTTGCTGTGGGTCTTCGTGTTCGCGGTCGTCGGTGTCCTCCGCGGAGACCTCTACGGCACCCGCGTCAAGCGCCGCACCGCGGGCGCCGGCAAGGCCGCCCGGTCCGCGCCGGCCGGGGTGGCGCCGAGGCCTGTCCCTCGAGCAGCCAACCCCGACCGGGGAGGCGGCCGGTCCGGCCGTGCGGGACGTGGTCGCAAGGGCCCCACCCGGCTCGTCGTGACGGCCGGTCCCCTCTCCGGCACGACCCTCCCGCTGCGCCCGGCGGGCACCCTCATCGGGCGCAGCCCGGAGTGTGCCCTCGTCCTCGACGACGACTACGTCTCCGGCCGGCACGCCCGCATCTTCCAGTCCGACGACGGCACCTGGACCGTCGAGGACCTCCGCTCCACGAACGGAACCTTCCTCGGCGCGACGCGCCTCACCGAGCCCCGCGAGGTGGCCGTCGGCAGCGTGCTGCGGATCGGCCAGACCGTCGTCGAGCTGCAGAGGTAGCGCATGCCCTTCGCGTTCCACTACGCCGCCAGGTCCGACGTCGGCATGGTCCGGTCCAACAACGAGGACTCGGCGTATGCCGGGCCCCACCTCCTCGCCATGGCCGACGGCATGGGCGGGCACGCCGGCGGCGACGTCGCGAGCTCGACCGTCATCGCCGCCCTGGTCGAGCTCGACGACGAGGCCCTCGGCGGGCGCGACGTCAGCCAGGCACTGCTCGACCGCATCCTCGCGGCCAACGCCGAGATCGGCGAGCAGGTGCGTGACGACCCGAAGCTCGACGGCATGGGCACGACCCTCATCGCCCTGCTGCGCGCCCGCGACAAGATCGTCCTCGCGCACATCGGGGACTCACGCGCGTTCATGGTGCGCGACGGCGTCGTCACCCAGATCACCAAGGACCACTCGTTCGTGCAGAACCTCGTCGACGAGGGCCGGATCAGCTCGTCGGACGCACACACCCACCCGCAGCGCTCCCTCGTCACCCGGGTGCTCACCGGAGCGCACGACGACGAGCCGGACCTCGTGGTGCGCCAGGGGCGGATCGGCGACCGCTACCTCATCGCCTCCGACGGCCTCACCGACTACGTCGCCCGCGACACCGTCGACGAGATCCTCACGACGGAGAAGGACCCCGGCGAGTGCGCCGACCGGCTGGTCAGCCTGGCTCTGCGGGCGGGGGCGCCCGACAACGTGACGGTCGTCGTCGGCGACCTCGTCGACATCAACCGGACGATGACGCCGCCCACCCAGCCGCAGGTCGTCGGCGCCGCCGCCGTGCGCGAGAGGGGCACGCGGCCCATCCCCACGACGCCCGCCGCGAAGGCCGCCGCCCTCACCGCGGCCGCCACGAGGGGTGACCGTGAGCCGGACGACGGCGTGGTGCTCGCCGAGGAGGGGCCTCGGTCACGGCGCACCACCGTCCTCCGGGTGGCCGCCCTCCTCGTCGTCGCCGCCGTGGTGCTTGCCGGAGGGTCCTATGCCGCGTACGCCTGGTCCCAGCAGCGGTACTTCCTCGCGGAGCAGGACGGCGTCGTCACCGTGTTCCGCGGCGTCGACCAGACGGTCGGGCCGGTCGCCCTCTCGAGCGCCCAGTACGAGACGACGATCGCCGTCGACGACCTGCCCCCCTCGTACCAGGCGAGCCTGCAGAGCGGCATCGCGGTCGATGACCGGGCTGCCGCCGACGCCCGGGTGGGTGACCTCCGGGTGCAGGCGGCGGCGTGTCGCTGGGCTCGCACGAACGGTGAGACCTGCCGGACCGTCGCGTCCACGTGGACGACGCCGCTGGCGAGCCCGAGTCCGAGCCCGTCCGGCACGGCGACCCCATCGGGCACCGGCGCGCCCAC
The DNA here is from genome assembly GCA_937907685.1 of uncultured Nostocoides sp. Classification (GTDB taxonomy): domain Bacteria; phylum Actinomycetota; class Actinomycetes; order Actinomycetales; family Dermatophilaceae; genus Fodinibacter. The sequence continues at coordinate 18,290 of CALCXF010000044.1, read as the reverse complement.
ATTCACGCCGATGCCGTCGCCCGGCCGCACCGGCGTCCCGCAGCCATCGCCCACGTCGACGGAGGTGCGCTCATGAGCGTCATCTCGTCCTACACCCCTCGCCGGGGCCGCAACGTCGAGCTCGTGCTCCTCATCGCCGCGGTCGCGATCGTCATGCTCGCCTACGTCAACGTCGGCCTCGCCACGTCGGGCACCGTCCCGCCGGCCCTGCTCGCCCTCGGCGGCGGCTACCTCGGGGTCGCGGTGGCCTTCCACCTCGTCCTGCGCTGGCGGGCGTCGTACGCCGACCCGCTGATGCTGCCGATCGTCACGCTGCTCAACGGGCTCGGTCTCGTCATGCTCCACAGGCTCGACCTGGCGAGCGACCGCTCCATCACCGAGGGGGTCGCGCTGCGGCAGCTGATGTGGAGCGCGCTCGCGGTCGCCATCGCAGCCGTCGTCCTCGTCATGCTGCGCGACCACCGCATCCTGCGGCGCTACACCTACCTCGCCGGAGCGATCGGCTTCTTCCTCCTCGTCCTCCCGCTCTTCCCGGTCATCGGGACCTCGATCTACGGGTCGCGGATCTGGATCCAGATCGGCCCGTTCTCCTTCCAGCCCGGGGAGCTCGCCAAGATCGCCCTGGCGATCTTCTTCGCCGGCTACCTCGTGCAGACCCGGGACGCCCTCTCCGTCGCCGGCCGCAAGGTGCTCGGGCTGACCCTGCCTCGGGCGCGTGACCTCGGCCCCATCCTCGTGGCGTGGCTCGCCAGCCTCGCCGTGCTCGTCTTCGAGCGCGACCTCGGCTCCTCGCTGCTCTTCTTCGGCCTCTTCGTCGCGATGCTCTACGTCGCCACCGAGCGGGTGTCCTGGATCGCGATCGGCCTCACGCTCTTCGGGATCGGCGCATACACGGCATACCTCATCTTCGGCCACGTGCAGACCCGGGTGCTGCTCTGGCTGGACACCTTCAGTCCCGAGGCGCTGTCAGCGTCCGACCAGCTCGCCAAGGGACTCATGGGCATGGCGTCGGGCGGGATGTTCGGCACGGGACTCGGGCGCGGGAGGCCCGACCTCACCTACTTCGCAGAGTCCGACTTCATCATCCCGAGCTTCGGCGAGGAGATCGGGCTCATCGGGCTCTTCGCCATCGTCGTGCTCTACGGGCTGCTGGTCGAGCGTGGCCTGAGGACCTCGCTCGGCACGCGGGACGGCTTCGGGAAGCTCCTCGCGGCGGGCCTGTCGTTCTCGCTGGCCCTCCAGTGCTTCGTGGTCGTCGGCGGGGTGACCAGGGTCATCCCCCTGACCGGGCTCACGATGCCGTTCCTGTCCTCCGGGGGCTCCTCGCTCCTGGCCAACTGGACCCTCGTCGCGATCCTGCTGCGCATCTCGGACCACGCGCGCCGCCCGCTCCCGGAACCCAGCGGCCCCAGCCCGGTCGCCGAGGCACGCACCCAGGTGGTGAAGGTGCGGTGAACGCCCCCGTCCGCCGGCTCTCGCTCGTTGTCGCGACGCTGTTCGCCTCGCTCCTCGTCTCGACGACGCTCATCCAGTACGTCTTCGCGGCCGACCTCAACGCCCGTCCCGACAACCGGCGCACGCTGCTGTCGACGTACGCCCGCGAGCGCGGTGACATCCTCGTCGGCCAGACCCCCATCGCGGAGTCGACGCCGAGCGAGGACCAGTTCAAGTTCCAGCGGGTGTACCCCCAGGGTCCGCTCTACGCGCACGTGACCGGCTTCTACTCGTTCTACGGCGCCGTCGGTGGTCTGGAGCAGGCGGAGGACGCGTTCCTCTCCGGCTCGAGCGACAAGCTCTTCTACCGCCGGGTGTCCGACCTCTTCACCGGTCGACGGCCCCAGGGCGCCAATGTCGAGACGACCCTCGACGCCAGGGTGCAGGAAGCGGCGTCGGAGGCGATGGAGGGCATCACGGGTGGGGCGGTGGCCCTCGACCCGAGGACCGGTGCGATCCTCGCGATGGTGAGCCACCCGACGTTCGACCCCAACGACGTGGCCGGCCACGACCTGGAAGCCGTCGGCACGACCTACGACGAGCTGAACGCCGCCGAGGGCCGCCCACTCGTCAACCGCACGATCGGTGGTGACCTCTACCCTCCCGGCTCGGTGTTCAAGGTCGTCACGGCGGCCGCCGCGCTGTCGACCGGGGACTACGACGAGGACACCGTGCTGCCCGGGCCCGCCGTGCTCGACCTGCCACAGACGAGCGCTGACCTGCCCAACGCCTTCGACGGCCCGTGCGGCCCCAACAGCGAGGTGACCTTCACCGAGGCCCTGGCGGTGTCGTGCAACACGGCGTTCGCGAGGGTCGGCATGGACATCGGCGCCGAGGCCCTGCAGGCGCAGGCGGCCAAGTTCGGGTTCGGCGACGCCATCACGATCCCGATGAGGGTCACGCCGAGCACGGTTCCGGCCGAGATGAACCTGCCACAGCTCGCCCAGGCGTCGATCGGCCAGTACGACGTGCGGGCCACCCCGCTCCAGATGGCGATGGTCGCCGCCGGGGTCGCCAACGACGGTGTGGTCATGCGCCCCTACCTCGTGCAGTCCATCATCGGATCGGACCTCTCGGTCATCGAGTCGGCGGACGAGCAGGAGCTGTCGGAGGCGGTGACCCAGGACGTCGCCGCGCAGCTGACCCGGATGATGGTGTCGGTGGTCGAGGACGGCAGCGGCCAGCGAGCCCAGATCCCCGGCGTCGAGGTGGCGGGCAAGACGGGCACCGCCCAGCACGGCGAGGGCCGCAAGGCCCACGCGTGGTTCATCTCGTTCGCCCCCGCCGACGACCCCGAGATCGCCGTGGCGGTCATCGCCGAGGACGGCGGGGTCGCGGGCAGCGAGGCGGGCGGTGGGCGCGTTGCTGCCCCGATCGCCAAGGAGATCATGGAAGCGAGGCTCGACCAGTGAGCCGACCGAAGAGGAGAGCACAGCATGGCTGAGGTCCCGACCCTGCTCGGCGGCCGCTACGAGGTGGGCGACCTCCTCGGACGCGGCGGCATGGCGGAGGTGCACCGCGGCTACGACACCCGGCTCGGTCGGCCGGTCGCCATCAAGATGCTGCGCACCGAGCTCGCGCGGGACAGCACGTTCCTCGCGCGGTTCCGCCGGGAGGCCCAGGCCGCCGCCGGGCTCAACCACTCCTCGATCGTCGCCGTCTACGACCACGGTGAGGACGTCGCCGTGGAGGCAGGAGGGGCGCCGGTCAAGGTGCCCTACATCGTCATGGAGTTCGTGGACGGGCGCACCCTTCGCGAGCTCATCACCGAGCGCGGCTCCCTTCCTCCTGGAGAGGCATTGCGGATGACGGAGGGCGTCCTCGACGCCCTGGCCTACAGCCACCGCAGCGGGATCGTGCACCGCGACATCAAGCCCGCCAACGTCATGATCGCCGCGGACGGCTCGATCAAGGTCATGGACTTCGGCATCGCCCGGGCGATGGCGGACGCCAACGCGACGATGACCCAGACCTCCGCCGTCATCGGCACGGCCCAGTACCTCTCCCCCGAGCAGGCGCAGGGGCAGCCGGTCGACGAGCGCTCGGACCTCTACTCCACCGGGTGCATGCTCTTCGAGCTGCTCACCGGACGTCCGCCGTTCCTCGGCGACAGTGCGGTGTCGATCGCCTACCAGCACGTGGGCGAGCCGCCCCTGCCGCCGTCACGCCTCGTCGAGGGCCTGTCCGACGACATCGACGCGGTCGTGCTGCACTCGCTCGCCAAGCCGCGGGACGCCCGCTACCAGAACGCCGGCGAGTTCCGCGCCGACCTGCAGGCCGTGCGGCTCGGGCGCCCGATCAGCGACGCGGCCCGCGGCTCGGCGGCAGCCTTCGCCGGTGCGGCGGCCGGCGCTGCCGTCGTCGCAGGAGCCGCCGCCACCGAGGCGTTGCCCGCACTCGGGGGCGAGGAGACCATGGCGTATGCCGGCGGTCCGGTCGCGCCGGTCGCACCGCCGCCCGGGTCGAGCACGGAGACGCTCCCCGGCAGCGAGGACCCCGAGAAGAAGCGCAACCCCGTGATGATCATCCTCCTCGTGCTCGCCGCACTCGCGGCCCTCGGGGCGCTCGCCTGGGGGCTCCTCAGCGGGCTGGGTGACGACGAGAAGCCCCAGGTGTCGGTGCCGGCGGTCGTGGGACTTCCCGAGCCGACCGCCCTGGCGCGGATCGCGCAGGCCAAGCTCGTGGCGCAGTCGACGACTGCGGCGAGCGACACGGTCCCCGAGGGCGAGGTGATCAGCCAGGAACCCGAGGAGGGCACCGAGGTCGACGAGGGAAGCACGGTGCGGATCACCGTGTCCGCCGGGCCCAGCGCCATCACCGTGCCCGACCTGCGCGGCAAGACGGTCGCGGAGGCTCGCGCCCAGCTCACCGACCTGGGTCTGGCGCTCGGGGAGGTCGAGGAGGTCAACGACCCGGAGACACCCAAGGACGAGATCATCGACTCCAACCCTGCATCGGGCACCGGGGTCGCGCCGGCGACGAGGATCAACGTGCGGGTCGGGACCGGCAAGGTCGCGGTTCCGAACGTCGTCGGGCGCTCCCAGAGCGACGCCCAGAGCCTGCTCGCGGACGCCAACCTCCAGGTCGAGACCGAGTTCCGGCAGACCAACTCGGTGGCCGAGGGACAGGTCGTCTCGCAGGACCCGGACGACGGCGCCGTCGACATCGGCAGCACGGTGAGGATCGTCGTCGCACAGAAGGAGCCGCCGGTCGTCACGCCCACGACGGTGACGCCGACTCCGACGCCTACCGAGACCCCGAGCCCGGAGCCCACCCCCTCGGAGACGACGAGCCCCTGACCGGGTCCAGGGCGTTCCGACCGCCGTCGCCTCCGGTCAGCCGGCGGCGACCATGCGGGCGACGCCGGCCGCGTCGTGGACGAGCGGGCTGAGACCCACCGAGCGCTCGACGGCATCCGGCATCCCGCACGTCTCGAGCCAGTTGGCGAGCATGCGGTGCCCGCCGTGGGTGAGCACGGACTCCGGGTGGAACTGCACCCCGTGCAGCGGCAGGGTGGCGTGTCGGACCGCCATGATGATCCCGGACTCCGTGCTCCCGATGCTGAGCAGCGCGTCGGGGAGGGTCGACGGCTCGATCGTCAGCGAGTGGTAGCGAGTGGCCGTGAACGGGTCGGGCACCCCGGCGAGGACGCCCGTGCCGTCGTGGTGCACCTGCGAGGTCTTTCCGTGGAGCAGCTCCGGGGCCCGGTCGACGGTGGCGCCGAGCACCACGCCGAGGGCCTGGTGACCCAGGCACACGCCGAGCATCGGCTGCTCGCGCTCGGCGCAGGCCTCGATCATCGCCATGGACACACCCGCCTCCTGCGGGGTGCCGGGGCCGGGCGAGACGAGCACGCCGTCGAAGTCCGCGCCGTCCGCCGGGGCGACGGCGTCGTTGCGCACGACCTCGCACTCGGCCCCGAGCTGCTCGAGGTAGCCGACGATGGTGAAGACGAAGCTGTCGTAGTTGTCGACGACGAGGATGCGGGTCACGTGGACCATTCTCACCTGCCGGTCGCCGTTCCCGCTCCCACCGTGTTGTCGGTGAACGGCAGCAACTGGCTGACGGCCGGGAACACCCATCCGAAGAGGAGGGCGACGACCAGCAGCGCGAGGGCCAGGAAGAGGAGGGACCGCACCCAGGTGGGGCCGGGCACGGACCGCCACAGCGCGGCATACATCCCTCACGCCGCCTTTGGCGCGGCGAGCCAGGCGGCAGGGTCCCACTGCGATCGCGGCACCGCCTCGACGAGCCGTCCGTGCACGACGAAACGCTCCGTGGCGCTGTACCTCGGGTGGCACGACGTCAGCGTGAGGAGTCTCTCGGTCGGTTCCCGGCCGGGCGACCCCGGGACGGCAGCGATGACCTCGACGTCTCGCGGCCGCACGATGCGGCGCTCGGTCACCTCGTAGACGAACACCTCACCGGCCGTCTCCACCACCACCCGGTCACCGCCCTCGAGCCGGTCGACGTCGTGGAACGGGCGACCGTAGGTCGTCCGGTGCCCGGCCAGGGCGAAGTTGCCCACGGCGCCGGGCCCCGCCGAGCCCACGTAGTGACCCACGCCACGGGTGAGGACGTCGCGGTCGGTGCCCTCGACGACGGGTCGGGCGTAGTCGGCACCGAAGCGGGGAATGCGCACGATGGCGAAGGCACCGTCGTCCCCGGCGGTCCGGGGGATGTCGTCGGTCCCCACCTCTGCCGTCCTGCCGTCGGCGAAGTCCTCCTCGAGGCTGCGCACGATGCCGTCCTGCTCCCGGTCGGCGACGACGTCGGTCCACCACAGCTGCCAGGCGGCGAAGAGGAGCAGGAGCACCCCGAGCGTGAGGAGCAGCTCGCCGGCCCACCCGACGAGGCGACGCAGCATCACGACTCGGGGACCTCGGCGTGCTCCGGGAGGATGGAGCCGACGTAGGCGGGGAACCTCTGATCCCCGAGGACGCTCACGTCGTAGCCGAGACCGACGGCAACAGACCAGTCACGGAGGTTCGCCACCTCGGCGTCCGACTCCAGGGCGGCCTGCATCTGGTCGGTGTCGCCGATGGCGGTGACGACATAGGGCGGGGAGTAGACCCGGCCCTGGAGGATGAGGGTGTTGCCGACGCAGCGGACCGCGCTCGTCGAGATCACCCGCTGGTCCTGGAGCATCATCGCCTCCGCGCCGCCCTCCCACAGGGCGTTGACGACGGCCTGGACGTCCTGCTGGTGGATGACGTAGTCGTCCGGGTCGGCGCCCGCGGGCACCTCGCCCCCGGCGAGCTTGGCGTCGTCGAGCTGCACGCGGATGGCCGGTCCGGTCACCTCGGTCCGCCCCGCTGCCGCTGCCAGCTCGTCGGCCTGCCGCTCGAGCCGCTGGGTCTCCAGGTTCCCCGGAGCCAGGGCGGCGGTCACCTCCTCCACCTGGGTCTGCAGCTCGTCCAGCCGCTCGGACCGGTCCTCGTTGGTGCGGTTCTGGGAGCGGATGAGGTCGGGCAGCATGGCCTGGTCGGTGCGCAGGTCCTCGCCGCCCGAGGCGCGCACGCTCGAGGCGAACAGGGCACCGGCCACGAGGGCCGCGACGGGCACGAGCCATGGCCACACCGAGGGTCGCGTGACCCGTCCGCCGTGCGTGCCGGTCACCGTGCCGCCTCCCGTTCCCACAACGTCTACGCTAGGTCACACCGATCAACGCCACGAGGAGAGTGTTCGTGCCCGAGTCCAAGGGTCGTGACAAGCCCGTCTACACCCCGCCGCGCTCCGCGTCGAAGGAGCTGGGCCCGAACCCTCGCTGGTTCGTCCCGCTCATGCTCAGCCTCATGGTCGTCGGCCTCGTCTGGGTGGTGACGTACTACATCTCCGGGGTGAACCAGTATCCCGTCCCGCAGCTGGGGCGGTGGAACCTCGGCGTGGGCTTCGGCCTCATGATGGCCGGCTTCCTCATGACCACCCGGTGGCGCTGACTGCTGTCCACAGCCGTTGTCCACACTGGGGACGAATGACACCGGTGTAACCCCCGCTGGGAACGAGGACGCGGGCGACGTTCAGGCCAGCGCGTACTTGGCGACCGTCAGCACGAGGAGGACGATGAGGATGCCGGTCATCGAGAACCAGTGCACCTGCGCGTTGGGCGGCGGAGCCATCGGCCCCCGGTTCCGGCCGGTGTAGGCGATGACCGCGGCCACCGCCGCGCCGGTGAGCAGGCCTCCGAGGTGGGCCTGCCAGGCGATGCCGGGCAGCACGAACCCGATGACGGCATTGATGCCGATGACGACGTACATGCCGGCCGCCGAGCGGCCGAGCCGGCGCTGGAGCACGAGGAAGGCCCCGAACAGGCCGAAGACGGCACCCGAGGCTCCCACCGCGCCGACGTTCCACATCGTGGACTCGCCCATGGCCCGTTCGAGGTCCGTGGGTGGCCTGGACATCAGGAGGTACACCACCGACCCGCCCAGGGCGCTGAGCAGGTAGAGCCCGGCGAAGCGGGCCCGCCCGAGCAGCGGCTCGAGGTACGTGCCCATGACCCACAGCGCGTACATGTTGAACGCGATGTGGAAGATGCTGCCCTCACTGTGCGCGAACGCCGAGGTCAGGAACCGCCATGGATCGCGTGCCCCCAGCTCGGGCACGAACGCGATGCGCTCGCTGACCCCCGGCACGACGAGCTGGGCCACGAAGACGGCGACGCAGATGCCGATGATCGTCATCGTCACCACGGGTCGGCCGTCGGTCACCGCGCCGCCGAAGACGGTGCGCCCCTGGCGCACCGTCCTTCGCCCCTCCGCCACGCAGTCGACGCACTGGATGCCGACCGCGGCCGGCCGCTGGCACTCCGGACAGGCGGGACGCATGCAGCGCTGGCACCGGACGTACGACTCACGGTCGGTGTGCCGCGGGCACACCGGCACCTGCTGAACGGCATCCGGGTATGCCGGTTGCTCACCCACGTCGCCCACCCGTTCCTGTGCCGGGGCCCGCTCGAGCGGGCTCAGTCCTCGATCTCGACGCGCTCGAGCACGACGTCGTCGACCGGCTTGTCCTGGGCACCGGTCGGCACGGCGGCGAGCTTGTCCACGACCTCGCGGCTCGGGCCGTCGGCCACCTCGCCGAAGATCGTGTGCTTGCCGTTGAGCCACGGCGTCGCGCCGACGGTGATGAAGAACTGCGAGCCGTTCGTGCCCTTGCCCATGCGCTTGCCGGCGTTCGCCATCGCGAGGAGGTAGGGGCGGTCGAACTGCTTGTCCGGGTGGATCTCGTCGTCGAACGCGTAGCCCGGGCCGCCCGTGCCGCGCCCGAGGGGGCAGCCTCCCTGGATCATGAAGCCCGGGATGATGCGGTGGAAGACGAGGCCGTCGTAGAACTTCGTGGGGTTCGAGCGGCCGGCGTCGTCGGTGTACTCCTTCTCGCCCGTGGCGAGGCCCCTGAAGTTCGCGACGGTCTTCGGTGCCTCGTTCGGAAAGAGCTCGACGACGATGGGTCCGTGGTTGGTGTGGAGGGTTGCCTTCATGTCGCCGATCCTCTCATGACGGCCTTGCGGGCCCGCGCCGCCGGGGGGCACCGACGAGCCTCCGCGGCCTCCGTCGGCGTCGTGCCGCGCAGCGCTGGAGCGGTCGGGTGGTGGCACGGCACACGTCAACTTGGTCGGACGTGGCTCGTCTCCGGGCCGATGGACAGGGCAGGATGGAGCCCAGACAACAGTCCAACACGAAGGAGGACATGTGTTCCGCACCGCCAGCAAGACCGACCGCGCGCAGGCCCAGGTCATCGCGAACGCCGAGAAGGTCAACGAGAGCGCGCAGGCCGCCGCGGCCCGCGCCGCCGAGCTGAAGGTCAAGGCCGCCGAGGCGGCCGCCGCCACCGCCGCGGGCTACGGCACCGCGAAGGTCAAGGCCGCTGACGCGGCCGGGGCAGCCAAGGAGACGGCCGAGGTCGTCAAGGAGAAGGCCGCCGTGGCCGCCGAGACCATCGCACCCAAGGTCGAGCACGCCCGTGACACCTTCGTCGACGACGTGCTGCCCAAGATCGCCGCCGCGCTCGCAGCCATCGCCGCAGGCGCCGCCGCGGCCAAGGAGAGCGCCGTCGAGACCGCGGACCGCGCGCCCGACGCCTACGCCGTGCTCAAGGGAGATGCCGCCGTCAAGCACAAGGGCGGACGCGGCAAGTGGATCCTCCTGCTCGGCTCGATGGCGGCCGGCGCCGCCGTCATGGCCTGGCGCAAGAGCAACGAGCGCCCGGATCCCTGGGCCACCGCCGGCTCCTATACGCCGCCGAAGCCGGCCTCGGAGAAGGTCAGCGACCTCGCCGGCACGGCCAAGGAGAAGGCCGCCGAGCTCAAGGACACCGCGACGGAGAAAGCCGGGGCCCTCAAGGGCAAGGCCACCGATGCCAAGGACACCGCTGCTGAGAAGGCCGCCGGTGCCAAGGACACTGCGGCTTCCAAGGCCACCGAGGCCAAGGGCACTGCGTCGACGAGGACGAGCAAGGCCGGGAAGACCGCGGCCGCTGGCGCGACCACGGGCACCGGCACCTCGACGGGCACCGGTTCGGGCACGTCGACGGGAAGCGGCAGCTCCACGGACACCAGCAGCTCCTCGGACACCGGCACCGCCACCTGGGAGGACGCCGGCGAGTTCTCCGGGGACGCTGCCCCGTCGGCCTCCGGCACCTCCGAGGGCTCGGACCTCTCCACCCCCAACATCGAGGGCGGCCCGACCGACAAGTCCTGACGCTCCAGCTCGCCGACGCCGGCCGTCCCACCCGGGGCGGCCGGCGTCAGAGCGGAAGGCCGTGGCCGCAGGGAAACAGCGGGTCGTCGTAGCCGGGCACGTCCTCGGGGTGCGAGCGCACCTGGTCCATGGACCGTGGGAGGTCGAACGGCAGGCGGCCCACGGGTGCGATCCGACCGGTGAGCGCGTCGAGGAGCGCCTCGTCACTGCTCCCGTAGCTCGCGACGACGGCCGCGGCGACGGGCAGCAGCGGCTCGACGATCGCCGGGCGGTCCAGGACCACATCGAGAACCAGCGGGCAGTGCGCGGCGATCCGCTGGAGTCGGACGACCAGCCCCGGTGGGAAGTCGAGCGACCCCTGGTGGAACCAGGACTCGAGGAACAGGTCGGACCGCGCCTCGAACGGTGCCATCAGCCGGACGATGGCGACGTCGGCGTCCTCAGGCCGCTCCACCGGCTGACCGTGGTGACCCACCGCATCGGCGTGAAGGTTCTCGGCGTAGATCCGCGGGCCGTTCGCGAGGGGCAGGATCGGTGCGGCGCCCGGGCTGCCGGGGTTGGTGAGAACCGTGACGGACCCGGCCTGCGCGGCGTAACCGGCATCCCGGAAGTCCGCACGACCCACCGTCTGCTCAGCGACGTCCTCGTCGACGTAGGGGTCGTCGAAGAGCCCCAGGCGGAACTTGACGGCGAGGAGTCGACGGGCGGACTCGTCGACCCTCGCCTCGCTCACCCGGCCCTGCCGCACGAGGTCGAGGAGGACGTCGACGCACTCCTCCCCGCCGAACTGGTCGGCTCCGGCATCGAGGATCCGCTCCATGCGGCCGTGCGGGTCGAGGTGCTCGACGCCCCATGCCCTCGCCGGGAGCACCTGGTCCCCGACGTGGTTGTCATTGACGAGCTCCCAGTCGGTGACGACGACGCCGTCGAAGCCCAGCCGCTCGCGCAGCAGTCCGGTGACGATCTGCCGGTTGTAGCCGAACCCGACCTCCTCGACCGGCTCCCCGTCGAGCTCCAGACCGACCGGCATCCCGTAGTACGGCATGATCGCGGCGGTCCCGGCCTCGATGACCGGAGGGAACGGCTTGAGGTGGTCTGCGAAACGCCCGCCGGGGTAGACCTGCTCCCGCCCGTAGGGGAAGTGCGCGTCCTCGCCGTCCTTCTGCGGACCGCCGCCGGGAAAGTGCTTCGAGGTGCAGGCCACGCTCCCCGGCCCGAGGACCTCCTGTTGGAACCCTTCGAGGTACGCCACCCCGAGCGCCGCCACGAGGTCCGGGTCCTGACCGAAGGTGCCAGCCTGCCGCGCCCACCGGGGCTCCGTCGCGAGGTCGAGGGTCGGGTGCAGCGCCGCCCGGATGCCGACGGCCACGTACTCCTGCCGGGCGATGTCCGCGAACTCCCGCACCGCGTCCGCGTCCCGAAGTGCCGCGAGCCCGAGGGGTTCGGGCCACTGCGAGAACGCCGTGGCCGTGAACGACACCCCGGCGTTCTCGATGAAGGAGTGCCGTGGGTCGGTCGAGATCGTCACGGGGATGCCGTGCGGCGTGCGTTCGGCGAGCGCCTGGACGGCGTTGTGCCAGCGCGCCGCCATCCGCGCGTCCTTGAGGACGTGGACGTTGAAGTGGGTGAGGTGCTTGTCGAGCACGACGACACTGGTCGGGGACTTGCTGATCCGCCCGGGCTGCTCGAGCACCGAGCCGTCCTCGCCGGCCTCGATGACCGTCTGGAACATCAGGCCGGCCTTCTCCTCGAGCGACAGCCGGGCGAGGAGGTCCTCCACCCGTGAGGGGGTGTCGAGGCGCGGGTCCTCGTAGGGGTCCAGGATGCCGTTGCCGTTGAGGTCGCGGTAGCGCACCCCCCGCTCGTCGGTCGCCCAGGCGCCCGGCGCTGCGGTCGGTTCCGTCACTGGCCTCGTCCCCTCGTCCGGTCCTCACACCGCGCGGGCGCGCCTGACGTGCGCCGCCGGACTCTGTCGGCGGCGCACGTCACGAGCCCGCGTCGTCGGGTCACGTGCCGATGACCCCGGCGCTGAACTCCTCGATCCCGATGACGGGCCGCAGTGCCGCCTCCACGTCGGGCGTACTGAATGCCCGGCGCAGGAGGTCCTTCTCGAGCACGTTGCCGAGAGCTCCCATGATCATCGCCTGGTCGAGCGAGAGATAGCGCCGGGCGATCGTGCCGTCGATGGCCACCGCGTCGTAGAACCCGCCGGCTCCGTAGGCGTCGAGCCGCTTCTCGATCCGGCTGAGGTTCGCGGTGGCCTGGCCCCTCTCGTACATCATCGCGAGGAACGAGGCGTGCGGGGTCACGACGCCGGTCTTGAAGTCGGGGTTCGGGTTCGTGGCCGGGCGGCACGCACCGAACCCGACGTCGTAGTTGGTGTTCTCCTGGTCGGAGAAGTACCCCTCGGGGTTCATCCCCAGGGCGTCGACGCCGTACTCGCGGTAGCCACCCGCGGGGTTGCTCGAGGGTGAGAAGCCCCAGTACCCGTAGTCGGCCTCGACGAGCCCGTGCTCACGCTCGGCGCGCACGTGGAGTGGGTGGTTGACGCCCCAGCTGCGGGGGGCCCAGTCCTCCTCCGGCACGAAGACCGCGGGCATGAGCTCCTCGAACATGCTGCCGCCCCATCCGGGCACGATGTGCATGCCGCGATACGTGTACGCCCCCTCGTAGACCGAGATGCCGAGATAGGTGCGCGTCACTCCGACCGGCTGCATCTCGTGCCACGACCAGTCGCAGGTCGCGGGGAAGGTGCGCCAGGGGGCGTAGTAGTGGCGGGCCGGCACCTGGCCGGTCAGGATGCCGAGGTAGCTCGTGATGCGCGTCTCGGAGACGATCGTGTCGTAGTGGTGCGTCGTGAGCCAGACGTCGCCCCCGCCGATGTGCGTGCCCCGGTAGACGCCGCCGGGGCGGTCGTGGTCGAAGACGTAGAAGCCACCGTGCATGAGACCGCCGGGACGGGTGGTGGGGTGGCCACCTGCCCCGTCGCCCGGGTTGTAGAAGGCATCCCACCGCATCCGGGCGAAGATCCCGACCGCCAGCGGTCCCGCCACGGCGTCCGAGTTCTTGACGACGAGCAGCGCGGCGCCGAGCCAGCCGTTGTCGACGCTCGACACGAACGGGTGCACCGTGTTGCCGTTCTCGGGCCAGATGAGGATCGGGTCGCCGGTGGCCTCGTCGTACCAGTTGTAGTACATGCCGCTCGGCTCGTGGTGCTCCATCCCTTCGAGCGTGGTGAGGGTGCGCACGAGGCGAGCCCGCGCGTCGGCGGCGGAGATGATTCCCAGCTCCCTCGCGACGACGGTCGACCACAGGTACCCGCCGATGTTCGTCGGCGACGTGTACCCGGAGCGGTCCCCCGGAGCGAGCGACGCGGGGATGTTGTCGGCGGGGAGCCCGGTGTCCGGGTCCGTCATGGCGTCGAGGCTGTGCCAGGTGTCGGCCGCCCAGCGGTGCAGGCGCGACCGCGGGACGGGGGCGGAACGACCACCGGCGAGCGCCGGCATCCCGGTGGCAGAGGCTGGGGACGCGGCGTGGGCCGCGGGGCTGAGCCCGAAGGCGGCGAGCGCCGCCGCCCCGCCGACGAGCAGGTGGCGCCGGGCTGGAAGGACGGGCGTCGGCTCGCCCTCCCCGTGGTCGCCGGTGAATGGGGGCGTGGTGTGGTCTGACATGGTGTCGACTCCGATCGTGGGTCAGGGGTCTGCGACGGAGGGGCGGTCAGTGGGCTACTTGATCCCGGTGGTGGCGATGCCCTCGATGAACCTGCGCTGGAAGGCGAGGAAGACCAGGAGGATGGGCATGACCACGACGGTGGCCCCTGCGAGCAGGAGGCCGTAGTTGGTGGCGTTCTGGCCCTTGGAGAAGAGCGCGAGCGCGACGGGCAGCGTGTAGGTGTCCTCGGTCTGCGCGACGACCAGGGGCCAGAGGAAGTTGTTCCAGCTGGCGAGGAAGGTGAGGATGCCGAGGGTCGCGAGGGCCGGACCGCACAGCGGCAGGATGATCCGCGCGAAGATCCTCAGCTCCCCCGCGCCGTCGACCCGACCTGCGTCGAGCAGGTCGGGTGGCAGGCCCTTGATGTACTGCCGCATGAGGAAGACCCCGAAGGGTGCGACGAGGAACGGCAGGATGAGCCCCGGCAGGGTGTCGACGAGCCCGACGTTCGCCACGAGGACGAACAGCGGGACGAAGGTCACCACTCCGGGGATGAGCAGCGTCCCCATGACGAGCGCGAACAGCGCCCGCTTGCCCGGGAACTCGAGCATGGCCAGCGCGTAACCGAGCATCGAGCAGAAGAGCAGGTTCCCCGCGGTGACGACGACCGCGACGATCGTCGAGTTCATGAAGTACGCGCCGAAGTTCGCCTTCGAGAACAGCTCGGCGTAGTTGTCGAGGGTGGGGTCCTCGGGCCACCACGTGGGCGGGGTCTGGCGCAGCTCTGCCGTGGTCTTCAGGCTGCCGAGCAGCATCCAGACGAACGGCGCCGCGACGGCCAGGACGGCGATCGTGAGGATGGCGTAGAGCCACCACTTGCTTCTCGTGGAGGTGTTCATGGGGGCCTCACGTGTTCTCTCGCAGGGCGCGGAACTGCAGCGCGGTGATGACGGCCACGGCGACGAAGATGATGTAGCTCAGCGCCGCGGCATACCCGTAGTTGCCGAAGCCGAACTGCCGGTAGGTGTAGAGGGACATCGAGAGGGTGCTGTCCAGAGGCCCGCCGTTGGTCATGACGAAGGGCTCCTCGAAGAACTGCAGGTAGCCGATCATCGTCGTCACGGAGACGAAGAGGATGACGGGGCGCAGCAGCGGCAGGGTGATGTGCAGGAACCGTTGCCACGTGTTG
Source organism: uncultured Nostocoides sp. (assembly GCA_937907685.1). Lineage (GTDB taxonomy): Bacteria > Actinomycetota > Actinomycetes > Actinomycetales > Dermatophilaceae > Fodinibacter. The sequence continues at coordinate 3,254 of CALCXF010000044.1, read as the reverse complement.
GCACCGTCGATGGAGGCGGCCTCGTGCAGCGCCCACGGAACCCCTTGGAGCCCTGCGAGGAAGATGATCATCCCCGTGCCGAAGTTGCGCCAGGCGGCCATCATGATCAGCCCGGGCATGGACCAGTTCGCGTCACCGAGCCAGTTGGGGCCGTCGATGCCGAACCAGCCGAGGACCGTGTTGATGAGGCCGAACTCGTCCCGGAGGAGGTACTGCCACACCACGGCGACGGCCACGATCGAGGTGATGACCGGTGTGTAGAAGCCCAGCCGGAAGACGGACCGGAACTTCGTGATGCCGCGGTCGAGGGCGACCGCCGCCGCGAGCGCCAGCAGGATCGTCAGCGGCACCCCGACGAGGACGAAGTAGGCCGTGTTGCGGATCGCCCGGAGGAAGGTCTCGTCGGAGAACGCCCGCGTGTAGTTCTCCACGCCGATGACCTCGACCGAGAACGGCGTCCGGAGGTCCTTGGCCCGGGTGTCCGTGAAGCTCATGAACAGCGACTGGGCCACCGGCCAGAGGGTGAAGACGAGGAAGAGCAGGCAGAACGGCAGAGCCAGCACCCAGGCCGCCCGCCCCTCTCGCAAGCCCGTCGAGCGACGACGCTTGCGAGAGGGGTCACCCTCGGTGCCCGTGGCGCGCTGGCTGCTGGGAGCGCGCTCGATGGCGGTGGACATGATCAGCCGCCGGTGCCGATCGAGTCGGCCTGCGACTGGACGGTCTTCAGTGCGGCCGCGGGGTCGGCGCCGGTCTTGGTGACCTTCTCCATCTCGGTGTCGAAGGAGGTGACGACCTGCTCCCAGGTGGGGAACGACGGAGGAGCCTGCGCGGTCTCGAGCTGCTTGCCGAAGACCGCCAGCTTCGTGTCGGCCGTGAGGGCGGGGTCCTGCCAGGCGCTCTTGACCGACGGCAGGTCGGTGGAGAGCCCGTACCACTTCACCTGGACCTTGGGGTCTGCGAGCCACTGGACGAACTTCCACGACGAGTCGCGGTTCTTCGTGTTCTTGAACACGACGAGGTTGGAGCCGCCGACGAAGGACGAGGACTGCTGGTCAGCAGGGATCTGCATGACGTCGTACTTGTCCTTGAACCCCTCTCCACCGGCCTTCTCGACGGCAGACATCATCCACGGGCCGGAGATGAACATCGGCACCTTCCCACTGACGAAGTCCGGCTCCGTGGTGGGCGTCGCCGGGGCCGCCTTGTCGGAGATGCCCTCGGTGAAGAAGGACTGGTAGTACTGCGTGGCCTTGAGGACCTCGGGGCTGTCGAAGTTGTACGCCTTGCCGTCGTCCTTGGTGAGGTCCGCGCCCGCCGACCACGCGAACGGCATGACCGACTGCCAGGAGCCCACGCCGCCGGCCTGCAGTCCGATGCCCCACGTCGCGTCGGCCTTCTCCTGCATCGCCTTGGCCATCGACTTCAGGCCTTCCCAGTCCGTCGGAGGGCTCGTGATGCCTGCCTTCTCGGCGAGGTCGGTGCGGTAGTAGACGAGGCGCGTCTCGACGTACCAGGGGATGCCGTACGACGTTCCGTCGACCTCGGTGGTCTTCTGGGCACCCTCGAAGAAGACCGACTTGTCGATCTGCCCGGGGGTCGGGTCGAGGGCGCCGAGCTCGGCGAACTCGCCCATCCACGTCGTGCCGACCATGGCGACGTCGGGCGTCTTGTTGGCGGTGATGGCAGTGGTGAACTTGTCGTGCGCGGCGTCCCAGGGGATGGCGGTGACCTGGACCTTCGCGCCCGGGTTGGCGGACTCGAACTCCTTCGCGAGCTCCGGCAGCTTCTCGCCCTCGGCGCCCATCGCCCACACGGTGATGGTCCCCGTGGCTGCCCCGGTGGCCACCGCCTCCCCGGTCTCACCGGCTGGGGTCTCGGCGGCATCCCGTCCGCAGGCGGACAAGGTCAGCGCGGCGGCGGCCAGGCCGGCCACGGTGATGGTGGAGGTGCGTCTCATCGATCTCTCACTTTCTCGGTGGTGGTGTCGAAAGGTAGGTCTGTGAGGTGGCCCCCTGCGGACGAGCGGCGTGCTCTTCGCACCCGCACGAGCCACGGAGCACGAGCTCGGTGGGCAGCACGTTGCGCGTTGCTCGAGGTGGGGCCCCACCCACCAGCTCGTGGAGGCGGTCGGCCGCGCGGGCACCGAGCTGGTGGACGGGCTGACGGACCGTCGTCAGCCCCGGCCGGACGTATCGCGCGGTCATGACGTCGTCCCAGCCGACGACGGCGACGTCGTCCGGGACGTCCATGCCGGCATCGGTGAGCCGGGCCATGATCGCCAGGGCCACCTCGTCGTTGCAGCACACCAGACCGTCCGCAGCGAGGTCGCCCGCGAGAAGGCGCTCCGCGACGACGATGCCGTCCCGTTCCCGGAACTCGACGTGAACGGGCTCGGCGGCACGCAGTCCGCGGTTCTCGTGCGCGCGAGTGAACCCCTCGTACCGCTCGAGGACGTCGGGGGCCGCCGTGGTGTCACCGACGAAGAGGAGCCGCGTGCGCCCGTGCGCGAGAAGGTGTTCGGTGAGCTCGTCGGCACTGTCGACGTTCTCGGCCGTGATGGCCTCCACGCCGGGCGGCGCACCCCCCGCAACGACGACGATCGGCCGGGTGCCTCTTCCGATGTGCGCAGCCAGCCCTCCGAACACGCAGATGGCGTCGACGCGGCTGGCCAGCGTGCTGAACGGCTTGGCCAGGTCCCTGGCACCGCCGAGGAGGAGCATGACGCCCCGGCCGAGCTCCCCGGCCCGGGTCTCGAAGCCCACCAGCAGCTCGGAGTAGTAGGGGCCGCTCAGCTCGGGCAGGACGAGGCCGTAGGTGTCGTGCTGCCGGACCGCAAGGCTGCGAGCGGCTCCCGAGGGGACGTAGTCGAGCTCCTCCACCGCCTCCAGGACCTGACGGCGCGCGCGCGCCGAGACCACCCCGGAGTCCTGCAGCACCCGGGAGACGGTCGCGATCGAGACCCCGGCGCGCTCGGCGACGGAGTAGATCGTCACCCCGCGCCCCGTGTTCCCGCTGACTCTCATCTCGGCCCTCGTCGTTGAAAGCGCTTACATTTCCTGATGGAGTGATCTTGCCCACGTCCATACCCGTTCTGGGGGCTTAGCAGCTCACAAATTGGTATACGTCCCCGGTTCGTCACGCAGCGGCGGCGAGGCTCAGGTGGCGGTCAGCGCGTCCCGGCCCCAGCGAGCGCGACCCGGGCCCGGGCTGGTCCCGGACGGTCGACGAGGAAGCTGCTCAGCCGGTCGAGTCGG
>CALCXF010000043.1 GCA_937907685.1 uncultured Nostocoides sp. | reverse complement strand
CTTGCGGGGGAGGCCGTCCTCGAAGACGACCATCGAGCCGACGACCTCGGTGCCCATGACGTGGCTGATGTCGAAGCACTCGATCCGCAGGGGTGCCTCCTCGAGCCCGAGAGCCTCCTGGATCTGCTGGAGCGCCTGGCTGCGCGTGGTGAGGTCGCCGGCGCGGGTCACCTTGTGCCGCGCCAGGCTCTGGCTCGCGTTGCGGGCCACCGTCTCCATGAGGCTCCGCTTGTCCCCCCGGCGGGGCACCCGCAGGTCGACGCGGCTGCCCCGGAGGCGGGAGAGCCACTCGGAGAGGGCTTCGGCGTCGTCGGGCAGGACCGGGACGAGCACCTCACGGGGCACCGCCTCACCCTCCTCCGAGCCGTAGACCTGCTGGAGGAGGTGCTCGACGATCTCGGGGGTGGACTCCGCGTCCCGCTCGGCGACCCAGCCTCGCTGGCCGCGAACCCGCCCCCCTCGCACGTGGAAGAGCTGGACCGCGACCTCGAGCTCGTCCTCCGCGAGGGCGAAGACGTCCGCGTCCGTGGCGTCGGGGAGGACCACGGCGGACTTCTCGAGCACCCGCTCGAGGGCGCCGATGTCGTCCCGCAGCCGCGCCGCCCGCTCGAAGTCGAGCTCGGCCGCGGCCTCCCGCATCTCGCCTGTGAGCCGGGTCAGGAATCGGCCGGTCTCCCCCGCCATGAAGTCGCAGAAGTCCTCGGCGATCTCGCGGTGCCGCTGCGCGTCGACCCGCCCCACGCACGGCGCGCTGCACTTGTCGATGTACCCCAGCAGGCACGGGCGGCCCACCTGACCGGCGCGGGTGAAGACCCCCGCCGAGCAGGTGCGGACCGGAAACACCCGAAGGGCGAGGTCGAGGGTCTCGCGGATCGCCCAGGCATGGGCGTACGGCCCGAAGTACCGCGTGCCCTTGCGCTTCGCCCCCCGCATCACCTGGGCTCGTGGAAACTCCTCACCCAGCGTGACCGCGAGGTAGGGGTAGGACTTGTCGTCCCGGTAGCGGACGTTGAACCGGGGGTCGAACTCCTTGATCCACGCATACTCCAGCTGGAGTGCCTCGACCTCGGTCGAGACGACGGTCCACTCGACGCTCGCGCCCGTACGCACCATCGTCGCCGTTCGGTGGTGGAGGGCAGCGACGTCCTGGAAGTACGAGGAGAGCCGCGCGCGCAGGTTCTTCGCCTTGCCGACGTAGATGACCCGCCCGTCCCTGTCGCGGAACCGGTAGACCCCCGGGGCGGTCGGGACCTCACCCGGCCGAGGACGGTACGTCGACGGGTCTGCCACGGACCAACCCTACGTCTGCGGGCCGACACCTCCACGCGGCCGGCAGGCGGGCTCGGATGCCGGCTCAGCTCACCGACAGGCCGTCCGCACCCACCGTGACGCTCTTGGCGGGGAGCGGCTTCGTCGCGGGTCCCTTCCGCGGCTCGCCGGTGGAGATGTCGAACTGGCTGCCGTGGCACGGGCACGTGATCACGCCGTCCGCGACCTCTCCGACCGTGCACGCCTGGTGGGTGCACACGGCCGAGAACGCCTTGAAGTCGCCGGCGGTCGGCTGGGTCACCACCACCTTGAGCGCCTCGAAGACCCGGCCACCGCCCACCGGGATCTCCGATGCGGCGATCGCTCCCGCGGCTGCCGAGGCGGCGGCTGAGGCAGCCGACGAGGCGGCGGATCCCACCGCGCTCGCGGCGGCGTCCCCGGCGGACTCGGCGGCTCCGCAGGCGGTGAGCCCCGCTGTGGCGGCCACCGCGACGCCCGCCGCGAGCAGGCTCTCGCGCCGGGACACGCAGCTGCATGCCGTCAGGTGCTCGCCCTCCGCAGAAGACATGGCCCGAACGGGTGGGGTGCTCTCGGTCGTCATCGTGGTCCTCTCCTCGTGGTGGCTGCGCCGATGTATGCCGTGCCGCGGGCGGTTCGGACGTCGTGGCGGCGATGGACTGCGGGGTCCTCCCCCGAAGTATCACCGAGAACCGCTCCTCCGCGACGGCATCCCTGACCGTTGACCACGACCCGGTCAGGGTCAACAGGCAGCAGGTAACAACTCGGCACCACTCTGGGGGCAATGCTGTGCGAGCGGCGAGGCAGTGGTTACAGTTCGCATGCTCGCCACACGCGGGCACGAGCACACCTGCTCACTCAGACGAACTACTCAGGAGGAAACGTGCCTCAGCGTTCCGTGGTTGCCGTTGGCGCCTCGCTGCTCGTGGCCTCGCTCGCGCTCGCCGGTTGTGGCACGCGTGGTGGCGAGGAGGACGGCGACACCGGCGGTGCCGGTTCCGAGAACAAGGTCGCCAAGGTCGGCGTCATCGCGCCACTGTCGGGTGACCTCGCCGCTCTCGGCAAGGGCATCTCGAACTCGGTCGACCTGGCCATCAAGCAGGCCAACGAGTCCAAGGCGATCCCGGGCTGGACCCTGGAGCTCGCCGCCGAGGACGACCAGGCCACCCCCGACGTCGGCAAGAACGCCGCGACGAAGCTCGCGGCCGACAAGGACGTCATCGGCGTCGTCGGCACGCTGAACTCCAGCGTGGCGCAGAGCGTCCAGCCGGTGCTGGCGGCCGCCAACATCACGCAGGTCTCGCCGGCCAACACGAACCCTGCCCTGACCCAGGGTGCGAACTTCGCGACGGCGCCCGAGCGCACCTACCCGACGTACTTCCGCACCTGCACCACCGACTCGATCCAGGGCCCCTTCGCTGCGCGCTACCTGTTCGAGAAGGCGGGCATCAAGGAGATCGCGACGGTCCACGACAAGAAGACCTACGGCCAGGGTCTGGTCGACGCGTTCACCAAGGAGTACACCAAGCTCGGCGGCACGGTCGTCGCCGCGGAGACCATCAACCCGGACGACGACAAGTACGACGCCGTCATCAGCAAGATCAAGCCCTCGAACCCCAAGGCCGTGTACTACGGCGGCGAGTACCCGCAGGCCGGTCCGTTCTCCCAGCAGATGAAGGCCGCCGGCCTCAACGTCCCGCTGATGGGCGGCGACGGCATCTACTCCGGTGAGTACATCAAGCTCGCCGGCGCCACCTCCAACGGTGACCTCGCCACCTCGGTCGGTGCGCCGACCGACGAGCTCGCCTCGGCGAAGGCCTTCGTGGAGGCCTACGAGGCGGGCGGCTACGCCGACCCGTACGAGGCCTACGGCGCCTACTCCTACGACGCCGCGAACGCCATCATCAACGCGCTCAAGGTCTCGCTCGCCGACGCCGACAGCGCCGAGGCCGCCCGTCAGGCGACCGTCGAGGCGATGAGCAAGGTCTCGTTCGACGGCGTCACCGGCAAGGTGGCCTTCGACGAGTACGGCGACACCACCTCCCGGGTCCTCACCGTCTACGGCGTCGAGGGCGACGCCTGGGCGCCGGTGGCGACCGAGGAGTTCAAGTAAACCCAGGCCGTGACGTCACAGCCGTGACGACGCCCTGACGGCGG
>CALCXF010000042.1 GCA_937907685.1 uncultured Nostocoides sp. | reverse complement strand
GGATCTCCGTGTCGACCTTGTCCGTGGACACCTCGAGGAGGGGCTCGTCGACCTCCACGCTGTCGCCGACGTCCTTGAGCCACCGCGTCACGGTCCCCTCGGTGACGGACTCGCCCAGCGCAGGCATCTTCACGCGTTCTGACATCGGGACAGCTCTCCTTCGTGGCCGGTGGCCCTAGTCACTCTAGTTGTGTGCGTGGAGGGGTTTCCCGGCGAGCGCCAGGTGGGCTTCACCCAGCGCTTCGTTCTGCGTGGGATGGGCGTGCACGAGCCCCGCGACGTCCTCGGGGTGAGCCTCCCAGCCGACGACGAGCTGCGCCTCACCGACCTGCTCACCGATCCGTGAGCCGACCATGTGCACGCCGACGACAGGCCCGTCCTTGACCCGTACGAGCTTGACGAAGCCGGCTGTGCGGAGGATCTGGGACTTGCCGTTACCGCCCAGGTTGTACTCGACGGTCTGGACCTCCTCCCCGTGCGCCGCTCGGGCCTGCTCCTCCGTGAGACCGACGGAAGCGACCTCGGGGTCGCAGTACGTCACCCGCGGGATCGTCGACTCGACGACGGGGGCAGGGTTCAGCCCCGCGATGTCCTCCGCCACGAAGATCCCCTGGGCGAACCCACGGTGCGCGAGCTGCAGGCCGGGCACGATGTCGCCGACGGCATACACACTGTCCGTCGAGGTGCGGCACCGCTCGTCCGTGACGACGAAGCCGCCCTCGAGCGTCACGCCGGCCTCGGCGTAACCCAGCCCGTCGGTGACCGGCCCACGGCCGACAGCCACGAGGAGGATGTCCGAGACGAGCTCGTCGCCGCCGTCGAGCCGCACCGTCACGGAGTCGCCGTCGTCCTTCAGCGCTTCGAAACGCATACCGGTACGGACCGTGATGCCGCGCTTGCGGAACGCCCGTTCGAGGGCCTTGCTGACGGCTGGTTCCTCCGCGGCCACGAGCCGCGGGAGGGCCTCGACGATCGTCACGTCGGCGCCGAACGAGCGCATCACCGAGGCGAGCTCCACGCCGATGACCCCTCCACCGAGGACGACGACGCGGTCCGGCACGTGGTCGAGGCCGAGCGCCTCGTCACTCGTCATGACGCGCCCGCCGATCTCGAGCCCGGGCAATGTGCGCGCGTAGGACCCGGTCGCGAGCACGACGTGGCGGCCGACGAGCCGCCGATCACCGACGACCACCGTGGTGCCGTCCTCGAGCCGCCCCTCGCCCTCGACGTAGTCCATCCTGCTGGCCCTCACCAGTCCCTGCAGGCCCTTGTGCAGCCGCCCGACAACACCCTCGCGGTATGCCGTCACCGCGGGCATGTCGATGCCGGTCAGCGTCGCGCGCACGCCGAACTGGCCTGCGTCGCGGGCGGCGTCGGCCACCTCGGCGGCGTGGAGCAGCGCCTTGGTCGGGATGCAGCCGCGGTGCAGGCAGGTGCCACCGAGCAGGTCCTTCTCGACGAGCGCGACGCTCATGCCGAGCTGGGCGGCGCGCAGGGCGCACGCGTAGCCGCCGCTCCCGCCCCCGAGGACGACGACGTCATGGGTGGTCTCGGCGGTGGGCGGCATCCGTGCTCCCTTGCTGTGGCGACGGTGGGCGCCGACGGCGGGGATGGTGCCGTCCGGACGCTGCCACGCATCCTTCCATCCCGGTGCGAGCCGCAGCACGTGCCCGCTCCTCGAGGTGGTGACCGGGCCTGCACGGGCAACGCCCTATCGTGTGCGCATGGCGTGGTGGAGACGCGGCCGCGGTGAGCGGGGACCGCAGGGCAGGAGCGACCTCTCCGGCGCGCGAGCGCATCTCGAGGACTTCGCCCGGTCACGCCGAGGCGTGGAGGCGTACGTCGAGCCTGCGACGAACGTCACCGCCACGACGGTCGTCCTCATAGCGCACGACGGCGAGTGGACCCGGCGGGCACTGCCCTCACGTCCGGTGGCCTTCGACGTCGCCCGTTCGCTGGACATCCCGGTGTACGACGTCAACCTCACCGGCTACCCCCGTCGGATGCGGGAGTGGACGTCGCGCCAGCGACGTCCCAAGCAGCGCTGAGCGCGCTCTCCCGGCTCGACTCACGCGACGGGTCGGATGCCGCCTCGGGCCCCCTTGGTGGAGGAGCCGCCACCTGGCGTGCGAGGGTTGGGGTGACCGCCCGTCCCACGGAAGGACCCCTGATGTCAGCCCGGAAGAAGCCCCGCCCCGCCGTCGACGACGAGGTGAAGGCCAAGTACCGCGCGGCGCTGGACGCCAAGAAGTCCCACGGCGGCAAGGACGTCTCGGACCACGCCGAGCACACCAAGGTCGACCACGCGCACGGGCCGGAGGCCACCGCGACGCAGCAGATGTTCCGTCGCAAGTCCGGCGGCTGACCGCCCCACGCTTCCCCGACCTCGTCTGTCAGAACGTCGGCCGGACGCCGTGTCGACGGCGTGTCGCGACCGCCTGACAGACGAGGTCGGGGAGGCCGGGGCGGGGAGGGTGGTCAGGAGGCCGAGGACTCCACGAGTGCGAGCAGGGTGCCGACGCCGAAACCGGTGCCGCCCTTCGGTGTGTGTCCCTTCGGCTCCTTGCCGTTGAACGCCGGCCCCGCGATGTCGACGTGGGCCCACGGGATGCCCTCGCCCACGAACTCCTTGAGGAACAGGCCGGCGGTGAGCATCCCGGCATCCCGGTCGCCCTTGTGCGCGATGTCAGCCGTGGGGGTGTCGAGCTTGGAGCGCAGCTCCACCGGCAGCGGCATCGGCCACGCGCTCTCTCCGGCCGCGTCCGCGGCGTCGACGACCCGGGAGCGGAAGTCGTCGTCGTTGGCCATGACCGCCGCGATGTCCGTGCCGAGGGCGACGACCTGTGCGCCGGTCAGCGTCGCGATGTCGACGATCCAGTCGGGTGACTTCTCGCTCGCGAGGCAGAGGCCATCTCCCAGCACCATCCGGCCCTCGGCGTCGGTGTCGAGGATCTCCACGCTCGTTCCGTTCCTCATGATGACGACGTCGCTGGGGCGCTGCGCCGTGCCGCTCGGCATGTTCTCCGCGAGGCACAGGTAGCCGGTCACGGCCACCGGGAGGTCGAGCTCGGCGGCCGCGAGCACGGTCGCTGCCACCGCGGCGGCACCGGCCATGTCGCACTTCATCGTCACCATTCCGGTCGCGGGCTTGATGTTGAGACCCCCGGAGTCGAACGTGATGCCCTTCCCGACGAGCGCCACCGATGCCTTCGGATCGGTCGGAGACCACGACATGGTGACGATCCGTGGCGGGTTGACGGATCCCTGGCCCACCCCGGTGATCCCCCCGAAGCCACCCTTGACGAGCGCCTTCTCGTCGAGCACGGACACGGACAGCCGCGCAGTCGACGCCGAGGCGCGCTTCTTGACGTTGTCGGCGAAGGACTGCGGGTTGAGGTGGTTCGGTGGGGTGTTGACGAGGTCACGGGCCCAGTTCCGAGCCCGTCCCAGCGCCTCGGCGCGAGCGACTGCCTCCTTCGCCGCCTTCCCCTGTCCCGCGGCGGACACGACGAGCACGCGCGGTCCCGAACCGGGGCGCTGACCCCGAGAGGCCCCGCCGCGGCGGGGTCCGAGAGGTGCGGCCTTGTCGTAGACGTAGCACCCGGCATACGCGCCGTCCGCCACCGCGGCGAGCGACTCGACATCGGGGGTGGGGAGCGCGACGGCGACCGCCTTCTTGCTGCACACCGTGCGCAACGCCGCACCGGCCGCCGTCCGCAGCGTCGCGTGCGGGTATGCCGTGCCATCTGGCGTGCCGTCGCCGAGCCCGGTCACGACGACGGACGTGGCCGTGACCCCGGGGACGGCGACGATGCGCACGACCTCGTCCGCTTTCCCGCTCGCCTCCACGTCCGAGAGGACGGCCCGGAGGTGGTCGACGGCCTTGGGCGGCAGGCCGTGGCCCTCGGCCAGGTCGGCACCGTCCGATGCTCGGACGGAGCCGACGACGAGGGCATCGACAGGCAGCTCGGCGGGGGTGCGGGTGGTGAGCGACAGGGAAGTCATGGGCGCACACTATCGACCGGCGGACGCGGCACCGGCAGGCGGTAACGTGCCGACCATGACCGACCTCCTGCACTCCCCGATCCACGACCGACACGTCGCACTGGGCGCGAAGATGGCGGACTTCGGGGGCTGGTCGATGCCGATCGAGTACCCGGGCGGCGGCGTCGTGGCCGAGCACACGGCGGTCCGTGAGCGGGTCGGCATCTTCGACGTGTCGCACCTCGGCAAGGCGCGGGTGTCCGGGCCGGGAGCGGCCGACTTCGTCAACCGGTGCCTCACCAACGACCTGCGCCGCATCGGCCCGGGGCGCGCGCAGTACACGATGTGCTGCACCGAGACCGGCGGGGTCGTCGACGACCTCATCCAGTACCTCCGGTCCGACGACGACGTGTTCCTCATCCCGAACGCCGCCAACACGGCACAGGTGGTCGAGCTGCTTGCCGCCGCCGCGCCCGAAGGGCTCGTCGTCGAGAACCTCCATGACCGCTACGGCGTCATCGCCGTGCAGGGGCCCGACTCGGATGCCGTCCTGCGCCGCCTGGGGCTGCCCGTCGACCACGACTACATGAGCTTCGTCGAGACCGAGTGGGAGAGCCTGCCCGTCATCGTCTGCCGCACCGGCTACACGGGGGAGCGCGGCTACGAGATCGTCCCGCCCTGGGAGGTCACCGGGTCGGTGTGGGACGCGCTCGTGGCCGCCGTCACCGAGCACGGGGGCCTGCAGTGCGGGTTGGGCGCACGGGACACGCTCCGCACCGAGATGGGCTACCCGCTGCACGGGAACGACCTGTCGCTCGACATCACCCCCGTCATGGCTGGTGCCGCCTGGGCGGTGGGGTGGGACAAGCCCGCGTTCTGGGGGAAGGAGGCGCTCACGGCGGAGCGTGCCGCGAAGCAGAGCCGCCTCATGCGCGGCCTCGTCGCGAGCGGGCGGGGCATTCCTCGTTCGCACTGCGAGGTGAAGGACGCAGCCGGGTCCGTGGTCGGTGAGGTGACCTCTGGCACGTTCTCGCCGACGCGGAAGCAGGGGATCGCCCTGGCTCTCCTCGACCGGTCGGTCACCCTGGGCGACGAGGTGGTCGTCGACGTCCGTGGCCGCGAGGTCCCGGCCACGGTCTCGAAGCCCCCCTTCGTCGAGGTGGGGGTGCGAGAGCGGTGAGCGAGCAGTGGACCTGGAGCTACGAGGGGCCCGACGGCGCAGCGATGTCCGGTGAGGGGCTCAGCGAAGCGAGCTTTCCCACGCAGTCCGACGCCGAGAGCTGGTTCGGCGAGGTGTGGCACGACCTCGCCGCGTCGGGCGTGGCGGCGGTGACCCTGCACCGGAACGGCGAGAAGGTCTACGGGCCGATGAGCCTCGAGGCGGCTCCCTGACCCGTCCTCTCGCTCACTCGGGGTACTGCCCCCGGGGCACGAGCGCGCGCGGCATCCGGGAACGGCGCAGCTGGAAGGCGCGCATCGCGGCATACATGCCGTTGCCCTTCGCCCGGGCCGCCTCCTCGCCGAACTTGGCGGCCAGCTTCTTGCGCAGCCGGCGCCACATGAAGAACGTGTCGAGGACGGCGACGAGCAGCACGCTGTAGGTGAGCAGCATGACGAAGAAGAGGATCGTGCTCGTGCGGATGAAGCTGAGCGCCAGCACGACGAGCATGACCGGGAGCATGAACTCGGCGAGGTTCCACCGTGCGTCGATGTGGTCGCGCATGTAGCGCCGGACGGGTCCCTTGTCGCGGGGAGGGAGGCCGGACTCGTCGCCGGTCATCATCGCGTGACGGGTCTTCGCCAGCTGCGCGTTGCGCGTCGCCCGGTCGACCTTCTTGGCCTTCTTGCGGTCCGCGACGACGAGCGGCTGTCGGCGAGCCGCCTCCTGGTCCCGCCGCTTGGGCGTGGGCCGGTTCTTGGCACCCTCGCGCTGCCGGTGCAGCGCCTCGTCGGCGAGCTGATCGTTGGTCGTCTTGCTGCGTCCGAACACGTCCCCACTCTAGGTGCAGCGGATGAATGCCGTGCAGGCGGCCGCGGTCGGCGCCGCCACCCGTGGGTAGGGTCGGATTCGTGACCGACTACCTCGCCACGGACCAGATCGCCACCCTGCGTTCGCGCGTCCACGACCTCATGGCGGGCCTTCGCGCCGACCTCGAGGCCCTCACCCGGATCCCGAGCGTCAGCCTGGACGCCTACGACCAGGCGCACGTGGAGGAGAGCGCCGAGGCCACGGCGGCGCTGCTGCGCGCGGAAGGTCTCGACGTCGAGATCGTCCGCGAGGGTGGTCGCCCCGCCGTGATCGGCCACGCCGACGGTCCGCCCGGGTCGCCGACGGTGATGCTGTACGCGCACCACGACGTCCAGCCGCCGGGTGAGGCGGAGCTGTGGGACAGCCCGCCGTTCGCGCCCACCGAGCGCGACGGCCGCCTCTACGGCCGTGGCGCGGCCGACGACAAGGCGGGGGTCATGGCGCACGTCGCCGCCCTCCGCGCGCACCGGGGCGACCTGCCGGTCGGAGTCGTCGTCTTCGTCGAGGGGGAGGAGGAGATCGGCTCGGGCTCGCTGCCGACGATCCTCGAGCGGCACGGCGACCGGCTGCGGGCCGACGCGATCGTGCTCGCCGACTCCACCAACTGGGCGATCGGCGAGCCGGCCCTGACCACGACCCTGCGGGGCATGGTGAGGGCTGTCGTCACCGTGACGACCCTCGACCACGGCGTGCACTCCGGCCAGTTCGGCGGGGCGGTACCCGACGCCCTCACGGCCTTGGTGCGGCTGCTCGCGGGGCTGCACGACGAGGCCGGAGACATCACCGTGCCGGGGCTCTCGTCGGGCGAGGCGGCCGACCTCGACTACTCCGAGGAGCGGCTGCGGCAGGAGTCCGGCCTGCTCGACGGGGTCTCGACGATCGGCACCGGGCCCCTGCTGTCCCGGATCTGGACGAGGCCGTCGATGACGACGATCGGCATCGACGCCCCGTCCGTGGCGCACGCGTCGAACACCCTGGTGCCGAGCGCCTCGGCCAAGCTCTCGATGCGCATCGCGCCGGACCAGGACGACAGCGCGGCATTCGAGGCGCTGCGCGACCACCTCCTCGCCACCGCGCCGTGGGGCGCCCGCGTCGAGGTGACCCTCGACGAGCACGGGCTCGGGTTCGCCGCCGACGCCAGCGGGCCGATCTACGACCAGGCGCGGGCGGCGTTCCACGACGCATGGGGTGTGGAGCCGGTCGACATCGGTGTGGGTGGGTCCATCCCGTTCGTCGCCGCCTTCGCCCGGCGCTTCCCCGACGCCGCGATCCTCGTCACCGGCGTCGAGGACCCCGACGCCAGGGCGCACGGCGCCAACGAGTCCCTGCACCTCGGGGAGTTCGAGAAGGTGTGCGTCGCCGAGGCCGTGCTCCTCGCCCGCCTGGGAGCGCTTTCCGACGAACGGCTCCGGAACACGAGCACCGCGTGAGCGGTTGGCGACCCCGCGAACCTGCAGAGGAGACGGCATGAGTCAGGGAACGTACGTCGAGGAGTCGTTCAAGCGCGACACGACCTACATCGACGACCGGATCACGCGCACCGCGTCGGGCCAGAACGAGTGGCCGGTCGAGCCGGGTCGTTACCGCCTCGTCGTCGCGCGGGCGTGCCCCTGGGCGAACCGGGCGATCATCGTCCGCAGGCTCCTCGGCCTGGAGGACGTCATCTCGATGGGGATCTGCGGGCCGACCCACGACGCCGACAGCTGGACCTTCGACCTCGATCCTGACGGGTTGGACCCGGTGCTCGGCATCCCGCGGCTCAAGGACGCCTACGAGGCACGGTTCCCCGGGTACCCGCGGGGGATCACCGTGCCGGCCGTCGTCGAGGTCTCGAGCGGGAAGGTCGTCACCAACAACTTCCCGGTCATCACCCTCGACCTGTCGACCGAGTGGGGCGAGCACCACCGGGATGGCGCACCGGACCTGTACCCGCAAGCGCTGCGAGAGGAGATCGACACCGTCAACAAGCGGGTGTACACCGAGGTGAACAACGGCGTCTACCGCTGCGGCTTCGCCGGGACCCAGCGGGCCTACGACCGCTCCTACGACCGGCTCTTCACCGCGCTGGACTGGCTCGAGGAGCGACTGTCGACGCAGCGCTACCTCGTGGGCGACACGATCACCGAGGCGGACGTGCGGCTCTTCACGACGCTGGCGCGCTTCGACCCGGTCTACCACGGCCACTTCAAGTGCAACCGGACCAAGCTCACCGAGATGCCGGTGCTCTGGGCCTACGCCCGCGACCTGTTCCAGACGCCGGGCTTCGGCGACACGACCGACTTCGAGCACATCAAGAGCCACTACTACGAGGTGCACCGCGACATCAACCCGACCGGGGTCGTGCCGAAGGGTCCGGACCTGGCGGCATGGGGCGAGCCGCACGGACGCGAGCAGCTCGGCGGCCGGCCGTTCGGGGACGGGACTCCGCCCGGTCCGCCGCCGGAGGGCGAGCGGGTGCCTAGGGCGCACAACCCACACCTCGGGGAGGACGGGCTCGTCCGCGTCTGATCCAAGGGCCAGAAACGCGTCGCCCTCACGTGTCAACCTTGGGGACAGTTCCGGGACCTTGGTGCATGGAACTCCCGTACTCGGAGTGGTCATGCCGCAGGCGACGCCGGCCGTCGTCACTGCACCAACTCACGTCGACCGCGACGACGCCCTGGGGGTGCTGTTCCGCACCCACGCACCCGGGCTCGTGCGCCTGGCCTACTGCCTTCTCGGCGACCGCGAGTCGGCTGAGGACGCCGTGCAGGAGGCGTGCTTGTCGCTGTACCGGAACTGGGACAGCCTGCGCGACCACGGCGCGTCGCAGGCATACCTGCGGGCGGCCGTCCTCAATCGGTCACGGTCTGGGCAAGGCCAGCTGATTCGTGCACGCCGCATGCGGCAGCGCCTCGCCTCGGTCGACTGGCCGGAACACAGCTCGGAGCACCGGATGATCGCCCACGAGGACGCTCGTCGGTTGGCGGCCGCCGTCCAGACTCTGCCGGCGCGGCAACAACAGGTTGTCGTCTGCCGCTACTTCCTCGAGCTCACCGAGGCCGAGACGGCCTCCACGCTCGACATCGGGATCGGCTCCGTCAAGCGCCACGCCCACCGGGGCCTCGCGAGGCTCCACGAACGACTGGTGGACTCACGATGAGCATCGACGAACGCGGGATCACGACGGCCCTGCGCGCCTACGGCGAGGAGCTCGAGGTGACGGATGCGGACCTCGACCGCCTCGAGGCGTCGTTGGATGACCGCCTGCACCCGACACCAGGCCGCATGGGGCCGAATCGGCGTCCCTGGGACTGGGCCGGTCGCGGCCGTCACTGTCACGGCCCTGGTGCTCGCCGCCACGGCCCTGCTGCGAACCGGCGTGGACGAGACCATGCCCGGTTCGCCCGCGACCTCCTCCCTCACCAACGCCGACCTTGTCGGCATGTGGTGGCTCGACGACGACAACGGATATGTCTGGACCTTC
>CALCXF010000041.1 GCA_937907685.1 uncultured Nostocoides sp. | reverse complement strand
CTGGTGGCCTGCTGTGGGCACGCCTGCGGTCGAGGGCCCTGATGCGGAGGACGAGCTCTCGGAGCTCGAAGGGCTTGGTCAGGTAGTCGTCGGCGCCGAGCTCGAACCCGGACGCCTTGTCGTCGAGGCGGTCTGCGGCGGTGAGCATGAGGACCGGCATACCGGCGCCGGAGGTGACGATGTGCCTGGTGATGTCGTCACCGGAGGGCCCAGGGATGTCCCGGTCGACGACCGCGATGTCGTACGCGTTGATGTCCAGCAGCTCCAGTGCGGTGTCCCCGTTCCCGGCGATGTCGGCGGCGATCGCTTCCAGGCGTAGCCCATCACGGATTGCTTCCGCCATATAGGGCTCGTCCTCGACGATCAGCACACGCATGGTCCGAGGCTACGAGCCGGAGCATTTCGTCGGCATATCGAATGCTGCGTACGCCCTGGCAACACCGCGCTGTCTTCCCTTGGTGCATGAGGCACACGGCACCACCTCGCACAGAGGCCACCAGAGTTTCCACGCTCGTTCTCGGCGGACTGGCAGCCGTCATTGCTGCAGTCACCGTTGTGCTCGGGCATCCGGCCGGGTCGTCGTCGGCCACCCCGATCATCGACGACGCATGGGCGGACCATCGCGGGGCGCTGGGCGAAGCCGATGGTGTGGTCCCGGACGGGACGACGGTCTTCGATGCGGACACCGCAGCGGTGGCGAACCTCGACCGAGACCTGCTCGGGGCAGTCCGCCGCGCCACGACGGATGCTGCCCGCGACGGCATCACGGTGTACGTCAACAGCGGTTGGCGTTCTCGCGACTACCAGAGTCACCTGCTGCGCGAGGCGGTCTCGGAGTACGGCTCCGAAGAGCACGCTGCTCGATGGGTTGCCACGGCCGACACCTCTCCGCACGTGTCCGGGGACGCCATCGACGTCGGACGCCCGGATGCCACCGAGTGGTTGTCCGAACACGGCCGCAGGTACGGGCTCTGCCAGATCTACCGTAACGAGGCGTGGCACTTCGAGCTGCGCCCCGAGGCCGTCGTTCACGGCTGCCCGGCCCAGTATGCCGACCCTGCGCACGATCCGAGGATGCACACGTGAGCGGCGGGCTCGTGTCTCAAGACGACCCTCACTCGGGGCGGTGGGTCGCCGGTCAGCTGCCGAGACTGTCGAAGTGGTCCCGGGCGACGCCCTTCGGGACCACCATGGTCCATGCGTCACTGACCAGGTCTCTCATTTCCTCCATGTCCAGGACCGCCGTCCTCGCCTGGACCCAGTTGAAGCGCATGTCCGCCGCGGACGGGAGCAGGAACTTGTCCGGTTCGCTCTCGACGAGTGCCACGCGCTCCTCGCGCGGGAACGCGAACCCCATCAGCGTCTCGTCCCGCGAGAACGCCACGTAGACCAGCTGCTTCACCCGGAACTTCACCCGATCGTGGATCACATGCTCCGTCGTCCGCGGCAGGCTGAGAGCCACGGGTCGCACGTCGTCGACGGTCACCATGACCAACGAGTCTGCCAAGGGCCACGCGGAACGGCGGCGGAACAGCGCGTGCCACCAAGGACGTCGGCGATTCGTCAGCAGGGGTGACCCAGCGCCAACATCGCCGCCGCGGACTGCACCGCGACCGCGGATGCGCAAGCGGCGGCGCCGAGACTGCCCCAGCGCAGCACGTGTAACAGCGTGCCGCGCCGGGCCGACGTGGGGCGCGGGGCCGACCCGTCACGAGCGGCCTGCTCACCGATCTGCATGCCAGCGAGACCGACGAGGACGAAGGACAGGGGCGCGGCCAACGAACCGATCGGCAGCCGGCTGGCGAGAGCCGACGTTGCCAGTGCCAGAACGAACCAGATCCACCGCCGACCTCTCGGGCGCAGCCCTGAGGCCAGGACATCGACCGGCATCCACGCCACCAGTGCCAAGGTCCCGAAGATCGCAGCGAGCCCCACACCCCACAGGGCCGAGCCGAAGAGCCATTCCGGCCCTCCGGACTCCCAACATGCGCCCACGCTCGCAGCAAAGGCGGAGCCCGGCACCGTCACGGGTGCCAGCAGGCTCGGTCAACTGCCAGCACGGCCGGGCCCGCCAGCCCGTGATCCCCGTCCCGGCGCTGGTGTTCCTCGTGCTCATCTCGGGAACGATCGGCATCGCCCGAGGACGGAACCGGTGGGAGGCACAGTGCGTCGAAGGCACGTGATGAGCCCCATGCCGACCATGCCGACCGTGCTCGCGTGCCTTCTCCTTCTCGCGGGCTGCGGATCGACAGCTCGGTCGTCGGCGACCGTTACTGGCAGCGAGGCCACCTTCCAGCGCCAGGCGACCGCGGTGGCGGAGGAGTGGCGGGACCGCGGCATCACCACGGCGTGGACCACGGGGTTCGTCCCCCTGCAGGATCTCGTCGTGGAGCCCGACTGGAGCACCAACGGCATCCTCAAGGCGTCCTACGGCAACGGGTGGATTCGCACTTCGTCTCCCCTCTCCGACCTGAGCGGGCGAGGTGTCATCCAGTTCGCGGACGGCTCGTCCCTGTCGGTCCCGCTCGTCGGGGCGAACACGGCCTACAGCGAGCTCCCCAGACGGTCTGGCGCCTGCCCCAGCGAGGGGCGACCGCCGACGTGCCAGTGGATGACGATCACCTCGGCACGGCTGTCCACAGTCGGGATCGGTACCTCACGAGGGCAGGCCGACGTCCCCGCCTGGTACTTCACCGTCGAAGGACTGCCTCAACCCCTCGTGCGCGTCGCCGTTGCCCCCTCGGCCACGACGTCCCTGCCAGTGGTGGATCCGCCGGGCAACAGCGGTGAATCCGGGATCGTGCCGGCGGTCCGGCTCCGATCCATCCGCGACGAGTCCATTGCCTTCGACCTCGGGATCGGCGCGTGCGACGGGGGTGCGCGGGGGCTCGTGCAGGAGTTCCCAGACCTGATCGTCATCGGTGGTTCCGTGGTACAACCGAGGGCCGAAACCCCCTGCATCGCCCTGATGCTGCATCACCGTGTCGACGTGCGCACGAAGCGGCCGGTCGGCACGCGGCCGATTGTGGATGCTGTCAGTGGTCGTCCCGTGTCCATCCACTCCGCGCCGCCAGGTGACTCTCCACCGTCAAGCCTTCCAGCAACGGACCAACCCATGGGGTGACACGTCAGGGCCCCATTCCCCAGCTGCCCAAGCGACGCGGCGACGATGGTGGCATGCACGTCGGTCGGCTGGACGATGTCGCCGATCTTTTGCGCTGTCTCGTCGGGGCTGCCACTCTGACCCTGCGGGGGCTCATCGGCTCCGGTCATCGCGAGTCACGTGGGATTCGCAACTGCACTAAGGGGAACGATGATGCGCAAAGCCCTACGGACCGCGACGGCCCTCGCCCTCGCGATACCGCTCCTCGCAGCAGCCCAGCCGGCCTCTGCCTCGAG
Organism: uncultured Nostocoides sp.; assembly: GCA_937907685.1. Taxonomy (GTDB): domain Bacteria; phylum Actinomycetota; class Actinomycetes; order Actinomycetales; family Dermatophilaceae; genus Fodinibacter. The sequence goes on along the minus strand of CALCXF010000041.1, from coordinate 5,587 downwards.
CACCTTCCTCTACCGTGACAATGGCTCGTTCGCGGACGCGTTCTTCGAGGGCGCCGGCACCCCGGGGGACCTCCCCGGGAACTACTCCGTCGCCTGGCTCACGTTCCACAGCAGTGACCTCGCCGAGGGTTGGGTCGACACGTTCGCCTGCAAGGACGGCGAGACACCCTGGGGCGACGAGAACGGTGACAACGGCTGTAGAAGCACAGGCAGCTACTACGCATGGGGTGAGGACCTGACGGTGGTGTCCGGCAAGGGCAAGGGGGCATCGAGCACGTACTCGGGCACCGTCGATCTCTACGACGCGAACACCGAGGACGGCGATGTCGTCGCGGCCGACGTGCCGTTCCAGGTCACCCTGACCCCGACCGGAGCGACCTCTCGCTCGACCTACACCGACACGTACCGCGACCCGGAGTCCGGTGTCACCTACCGAGTCCGTGAGGTGCGGGTCTACAACTACGCCACGGTTCAGGGCAGCTTCGACGGTGTGCCGGCCGTCGACGGGTCGGTCGGCACCTACTCCTTGCGACTGATGGAGCGCACCGCTTGAGCGGCTCCAACTCCGCCTTTCGCATTCAACTCCGGTGGTGCCGGGGGCGCGAAACTGCGCGCGCTCGGCAACCCTGGTATCGGGACGTGGAGCAGCACCAGCGCCGGTTCAGGAAGGGCGCAGCACGTGCATCCGGTGCGCGGCACGGGTGAGCACGACGTAGAGCACCCGCACCCCACCGGGTGACTCCTCGGCGATGGCGTCCGGGTCCACGACCACCGTCGCGTCCCACTCCAGACCCTTGGCGGACAACGGGTCGATCACCTGGACCCGTCCGTCCCCCGAGCCGTCGAGGCCAGCCATCCGTTCGTGCCAGCGCCGCGCCGTGATGACCGCGATCGAGCCCTCGACCTCGCCGAGCAGCTGGTCGACCGCGTCCGCGGCTGACTCCACGAGCGAGCCGTCGACCACGCGGTCGACCGGGTCGACCCCGGTCTCTCGCACCGCCTCCGGGATGTCGGCATCCGGCACCAAAGGCAGGATGACGTCACGGGCGTAGTCGAAGATCTCGCGCGCGTTGCGGTAGTTCGTGGGCATGTGGAACGCCCGGCGCTCCTGCCCGGTGAACGCCTCGTCGCGCGCCCTGCCGGCCTCGGTGAGGTCCGACCACGAGGACTGCGCCGCGTCACCGACGACGGTCCACGACGCCGACCGTCCGCGGCGCGCGAGCATCCGCCACTGCATCGGGGACAGGTCCTGTGCCTCGTCGACGAGCACGTGGGCGTAGCCGGAAGCACGGTCGATCCGTCCGGCCATGAGCCGGTCCCGCGCGTCGGCCGGGGTGATGATCCCCACCGACGGGTCCGCGACAACCCGGCGGTCCACGCCGGCTCTCACGTCCATGACCCCCCACGACGAGAGGTCGTCGAGCTCCTCGATGTCGTAGAAACCGACGTCCTCCCGGTCGGTGTCCTGCACCGGCCCGAGCCGGGCGACGAGGTCGTCGACGAGCGCCGCGTCCGACACCGACCAGGAGCCGAGCTCGAGGGCCTCCCGGTACGAGTAGGCCACCGCGGCGCCCTCCTCGTGGTCGAGCACCCCCCGTGACACGGCATACACGTGGTCGGTGTCGGCGAGGCCGAGCAGCAGCTCCCGGGCGTCGAGCTGTCGCCACCACGACGCGATGAACTCGTCGACGTCGCGGGATGCGTCGAAGGCGTCGAGGAACGCGTCCCGCTCGCCCTGGCGCACCGAGCGCCAGGCCGCTTCCGCGAGCGCCGAGCGCGCGGCATCCGTCGCGAGGTTGTGCTGGTGCCCGCGCAGCACGTCCGACCGGATCCGGCGCAGCGCGTGGTCGTCGAGCCGCACCGCGTGCCCGCCGACGAACGCCCGGAACGTCGTCGGGGCACCCGCCGGAGCCCTCGACGTCATCCGGGACAGCAGCCGCCGGATCCGCAGGGAACCCTTGATGGCGGCCACTTCGGGCGGGTCCAGCCGGGTCGCCGTCATGCCGTCCACGAGGTCACCGAGCGCACGCAGCGCCACCGACTCCTCGCCGAGGCTCGGCAGCACCCGTTCGATGTATGCCGTGTACGCCGCCGACGGTCCGACGACGAGGATGCCGCCGTTCTCGAACCTCCGCCGCTCCGAGTAGAGCAGGTATGCCGCGCGGTGGAGCGCGACGACCGTCTTGCCGGTGCCGGGGCCGCCGGTGATCTCGGTGACCCCCCTCGAGGGAGCCCGGATCGCCTCGTCCTGGTCCCGCTGGATCGTGGCGACGATGTCGCGCATCTGGCGGCCGCGACTGCGGGTCAGGGCCGCGATGAGGGCGCCGTCGCCCAGCACGACGAGGTCCGCGGGGGCCTCCGGCACCATGAGGTCGTCCTCCGCGCCGACGACGGTGGAGCCCTTGCACCGCAGGACACGGCGGCGGAGCACCCCCATCGGGTCGACGGGGGTCGCGCGGTAGAACGCCGATGCCGCCGGCGCCCGCCAGTCGATGACGAGCGGCTCGTAGTCGTCGTCGCGCACACCGAGGCGGCCGATGTAACGGACCTCCCGCTCGGTGGCGGTGCTGTGTTCACCGCCCAGGTCCAGGCGGCCGAACACGAGCCCCTCGTACTGCTTCTCGATCATCGACCGGCGCCTGGCGGCCGCGTAGACCAGGGCGTCCCTCTCGAAGAGTCCCGTCATCTCCTCGTCGCGGACATCACCCGTGCGGCTCGTGCGCCCTCGCGCAAGGCCGTCCGCCTCGACGTCGGCGGCCCGGAGGGTCGCCTTCTCGAGCTCGGCGTACACCCGGTCGACGTGAGCCTGCTCGTGCGCGAGCTCACCGGCGACGTCGGGCGAGGCCTCGGGAAGGCCCGGGGGCGGGGCGGTCACGAACGGGTTCTCCTCGACGGGCGGCGCAGATACGGAACTGTCCAGTCTAATCCCGCACTCGCAAAACGCTCGTCGGCGTCCGCCGGCCGAGCCGCGCTGGATGCCGCATCCCGGCGCGCGCGCCACCACGAAGGCCGTCGCCCACCCCTACATTGGGGCCGTGAAGGTACTCGTCGTCGGGTCCGGGGCCCGTGAGCACGCCATCGTCCGCTCCCTCTCCCTGGACCCCTCGGTCGACGAGGTGGTCGCCGCCCCCGGCAACGCGGGCATCGCGTCGATGGCGACGTGCGAGCCCCTCGCCGGCGGGCCGACTGACGTCAAGGCCGTCGTCGCCCTCGCCCGCAGGATCGGCACGGACCTCGTCGTGGTCGGCCCGGAGGCACCGCTCGTCGCCGGAGTGGCCGACGCCGTTCGGGCGGCCGGCATCCCGTGCTTCGGTCCGTCCGCGGAGGCGGCGCGCCTCGAGGGCAGCAAGGCGTTCGCCAAGGACGTCATGTCCGCGGCGGAGGTGCCCACCGGCCTGGCGCACGTCTGCACGACGGTCGAGGCCGTCGAGGATGCCCTGGACGCCCTGGGTGCCCCGCATGTCGTCAAGGACGACGGGCTCGCTGCCGGCAAGGGTGTCGTCGTCACCGACGACAGGGGCGAGGCCCTCGAGCACGCCCGTGCGTGCCTGGCGAAGCCCGACGGTGCCGTCGTCGTCGAGGAGTACCTGACCGGTCCCGAGGTGTCGCTCTTCTGCCTCTGCGACGGCGTGACTGTCGTCCCCCTCAGTCCCGCACAGGACTTCAAGCGGGTCGGCGACGGCGACGTCGGCCCGAACACCGGTGGCATGGGCGCGTACTGCCCGCTGGACTGGACGCCAGAAGGTCTCGTGGACGACGTGGTCGGCCGGGTGGCCCAGCCGGTCGTCGACGAGATGCGCCGGCGCGGGACGCCGTTCGTCGGGGTCCTCTACGTCGGTCTGGCGCTCACTCCTCGCGGTCCACGCGTCATCGAGTTCAACGCCCGGTTCGGCGACCCCGAGACGCAGGTCGTCCTGGCGCGTCTCGCCACCCCCCTCGGCGGGGTGCTCCTCGCTGCTGCGACGGGCCGCCTCGACGAAGCGCCACGCCTGCGGTGGTCGGAGGACTACGCGGTGGCGGTCGTGGTGGCTGCGGAGAACTACCCGGGCACCCCGCGCACCGGCGACCGGGTCAGCGGTGCCGACGACGTGGTCGGCGCGCCCGAGGCATACGTGCTGCATGCCGGCACGGCCCGAGACGAGGGCGGTGAGCTGGTGTCCGCGGGCGGACGCGTGCTCTCGGTGGTCGCGACCGGGCCCACGCTCGCCGACGCGCGACGGCGGGTGTATGCCGCCGTCGACGGGATCGGCCTGTCCGGCTCGCATCACCGCAGCGACATCGCCCTTCGTGCGGAGCGCGGCGAGGTCGTCCCGTCCGTCGTCGGAGGCTACGGCTCAGATGCGTGACAGCGCCTCCTGCACCTCCGAGAGGTGGTCGAGGTCGGCGAGATCGAACACCTGGAGGTAGACCCGGGTCGTGCCGACAGCCGCGAGCCGGCCGAGCCGGTCGCGCGCCTCGTCGAACGTCCCGGCCACGCCTCCGGTGCGCAGCTCCTCGACGTCGCGGCCGATCGCCTCTGCCCTGCGGCGCACGGCGGCGTCGTTCCGGCCGACGCACACGACCTGTGCCGTGGAGTGGACGAGGGTCGACGGATCGCGGCCGTGCTCCCTGCACGCCTCGTCGACCCGTGCGAAGAGCCGACCGGTGGCCTCCACCGACGAGAACGGGGCGTTGAACTCCGCCGCGTGGCGAGCAGCGAGAGCCGGCGTCCGCCGCTTCCCGCTACCGCCGATGATGAGCGGCACGCCACCGTCCTGCTTCGGCGCGACCAGCCCCGGGTTGCCCCGCACCGGATAGTGGGGGCCGTCGTGGTCGAACGTCGAGCCCGCCGGCGTGGACCAGATGCCGCGGAGGACGGCGAGCTGCTCCTCGAGACGGTCGAACCGCTCACCCAGCGGTGGGAACGGGATGCCGTATGCCGCGTGCTCGGCCTCGAACCACCCCGCACCGAGGCCGAGCTCGACCCGTCCACCGCTCATCCGGTCCACGTCGGCGACCGTCACGGCGAGCAGCCCCGGGAGGCGGAAGGTCACCGACGTCACGAGCGTGCCGAGCCGGACCCGGGAGGTGTCCCGGGCGAGCCCGGCCAGGGTCGTCCAGGCGTCCGTGGGCCCCGGCATCCCGTCGCCGAAGATCGCGAGGTAGTGGTCGGAGCGGAAGAACCCGTCGTACCCGAGGTTCTCGGTGGCCCGGGCGGCCGCGACGATGTCCTCGTAGGTCGCGCCCTCCTGCGGCTCGGTGAAGATGCGGAGATCCATGCGGCCACGTTAGGCGGCGGGCCGGGACCGCCCTGCGGCGAGGGACACGCCGACTGCGGTGACCCCGCCGGCCGCCATGAGAGCGGCGAAGGCCGGCCCGCCCATGCCATCGCCCCCGAGCGCGACGACCGCTCCGACGAGGGTTGTCTGCAGCGCGACACCGGTCGAGGCGGCCAGGCCCTGGGCGGAGCTCACCCGGCCGTGCTCCTCGGGTGGCGCCTGCGCGAGCAGCTCGGTCGTGATCGTCGGCGAGACGATACCCATGCCGAGCGCACCGAGTGACCAGCCCGCCATCCCGGCGGCGATCCCGACCACGTCGAGCGCAAGGA
>CALCXF010000040.1 GCA_937907685.1 uncultured Nostocoides sp. | reverse complement strand
CGCGCGGCGGGCGTGGCTCGCCGCGACGCTGGGTGCGACGGACGAGGCGTTCGGGGGCGCTCTGACCCTCCTCCACGGTGACCCACGGCGGGTGGTGCCCGAGCTCGCCCGCAGCATCGGCGCCTCGTCGGTGCACGTGTCCCGCGAGACGACACCGGCCGGTCGTCGCCGCGACGAGGTGGTCGCCTCCCGTCTCCGGGCTGCAGGCGTCGACTGGGTCGAGACGGGCACGCCGTATGCGGTCGGGCCGGGGCTGGTCGTCAACGCCTCGGGGGAGCCGTACAAGGTCTTCACGCCCTTCTCCAAGGCCTGGCGGGCGCATGGATGGCCCGCACCCGCGGAGACGCCCGACGAGCTCCCGCTGCGACCGGCGCGCAGCGACGCCGAGGCCCTCGCCGCACTGCGGGACGCGCTGGCCGCCCCCGACCTCCCCCGGTTGCCCGACGCCGGAGAGGATGCCGCGTCGACGCGATGGCGCGAGTTCCTGGACGGCGCGCTGACGGCATACGGGGACGACCGGAACCGCCCGGACGTGGACGGCACCTCACGGCTGTCTCCCTATCTCAAGCTGGGCGTGCTCCACCCCCGGACGCTGCTCGCGGACCTCGCCGTCCGGCGAGGGAAGGGTGCCCGCGTCTTCGAGACCGAGCTCGCGTGGCGGGAGTTCTACGCCGACGTGCTCGGGCACCAGCCGGCGAGTGCCTGGCACGACCTCCGGCCGGAGCTCCGCGGGCTGCGCTACGACGACCCCGGCGAGCGCTTCGACGCGTGGAGGGCGGGTCGCACGGGGTTCCCGATCGTGGATGCCGGGATGCGTCAGCTGTTGTCGGACGGCTGGATGCACAACCGGGTGCGGATGATCACCGCGAGCTTCCTCACCAAGGACCTCCACGTCTGGTGGGGCGTCGGAGCGCGGCACTTCCTCGACCACCTCGTCGACGGCGACATCGCATCGAACAACCACGGGTGGCAGTGGGTGGCCGGCACCGGGACCGACGCGTCGCCGTACTACCGCGTGTTCAACCCCGTCACCCAGGGGCAGCGGTTCGACCCCGACGGGGACTACGTGCGGCGGTGGGTGCCCGAGCTGGCTCACGTCGCGGGGGCCAGCGCGCACGAGCCCTGGGACGACCCGCAGGGCTACTCGAGGGGCTACCCGGAGCGCATCGTCGACCACGCGGCCGAGCGCATGGAGGCGCTGGCGCGACTCGAGGCCGTCAAGAGCTGACTGCGGCGAGGGTTCGACGCGCAGATTTTGCGGGTGAGGCCACGGCCTCCCTACACTCGTGGGCACGAGGGGAGTACTTCCCAAGCTCGCGCCGGTCAGGACGTCCGTCCAGAGACGGTCCCGGTGCGGCGCCGGCCGGCATCCGGGCGGTGAAGGAGACCTCAAGACCGCAGTTCCGTCTTGAGGAGCCCCATGTACCCCGCCTCATCACTCCTTGCCACCGTGCCCACGGCCGCCGACGCATCGGTCGGGACCCCAACGCTGTGGGCGCTGACCCTCGGCGGTGTACTCGCGCTGCTCGTGCTCGACTTCGTCATCACCCGGCGTCCCCACGAGGTGTCGATGAAGGAGGCCGTCGGCTGGTCCGCCTTCTACCTCGCCATCCCGCTCGTGTTCGCCGTGTGGATCTGGTCGGCCTACGGCGGACAGCGCGGCCTCGAGTTCTCCACCGGCTACCTCGTCGAGAAGTCGCTGTCGGTCGACAACCTCTTCGTCTTCATGCTGCTGCTCGGCGCGTTCACAGTGCCCAAGGAGCTCCAGCAGCGGGTGCTGCTCATCGGCGTCGCGGGCGCCCTCGTGCTCCGAGGCATCTTCATCGCCCTGGGGGCCCAGCTCATCGCCTCCTGGTCGCTGGCGTTCCTCTTCTTCGGGGCGATCCTCGTCGTCACCGCCGTGAAGGTGCTGAGGGATGCCCTCTCGCACGACGACCCCGCAGTCGACATCGGCTCCCTGCGCTCGGTCCGCCTGCTGCGCCGCCTGTGGCCGGTGACGGAGCGGTATGCCGGGACGCGCCTGATCGTGCGGGTGCACGACGGCCGCCGCGCCCTGACCCCGTTGGCCCTGGTCGTCGTCGCCATCCTCGGCACGGATCTCGTCTTCGCCATCGACTCGGTGCCCGCCGTGTACGGGATCACCGGCGACCCGTACCTCGTGTTCGCGACGAATGCCTTCGCGCTCCTCGGCCTGCGCGCGCTCTACTTCGTGCTGCACGGCGCGCTCGGGGCGCTGCGCCACCTGGGCTTCGGGCTGGCCGCGATCCTCGCGTTCATCGGCGTCAAGCTGGTCCTCCACTGGGCCCACGACGTGTGGACGTGGGTGCCGGAGGTGCCGACGCTCCTGTCGCTCGCGGTCGTCGTCGGGGTCCTGGCTCTGGTCACGGTGACGAGCCTGCTCGCCAACCGTCGGGACGAGGCGGTCCCTGAGGCCGCCGCGAGGGAGCCGGCAGCCCGCTGATCGGCGACGGTGGGGGCTGGCGTACGGCGGCGGGGGAACCGGGACCCCTGCTCCCGGTTCCCCCGCCGCCTGCTTCTCCCCTCCGGCGGCTCATCCTCTGTCTCCCCGCAGGTCAACAGGGGTATGGCGCATGACGCTATGCAGGCGAACGGGGCAAGTCCAGCGGTCCGAAGAAGTCGGTCCGAATGGCCGATGAGTGCCTCGTCCGGATGGAATCCCCAGGAGCCGGCACTGGTCGGTACGGTCCGGCATCCATAGGTTTGAGCCATGACGGACGTCCTTGCTGCGCCGCACACCGTGGACACGGCGACGTGCTCAGGCGAGGTGCACGACCAGGGCGCGCAAGTCACCCGATGGGCCCCGGCCGGGGCCGAGCCGGTGCTCTACGTCAGCACCTCCGTGCGCCGAGCACCCGGAAAGCCGATTCGCGCCGGCATTCCCGTCTGCTGGCCGTGGTTCGGCCCCGGCCGGACCGGCGACCTCGAGCCGGCCCACGGCTTCCTCCGCAGTGCGCCGTGGGAACTCGTCGACCAGACGACGACCGATGAGAGCGTCGTCTTCGTCCACCGCATCAGCGACGAGACGGCCGGTTCCCCGCACTGGCCCTACCGGTATGCCGTGCAGCTGCGGTCATCCCTCGGCGCAGATCTCGAGCTCTCCCTGACGACGACGAACCTCGCCGAGGAGCCCTTCGACTACGAGGAGGCGCTGCACGCGTACCTGGTGGTTGGTGACATCCGCTCCGCTCGGGTGACCGGGCTCGACGGAAAGCCGTTCTACGACAAGGTCGCCAGGGCGGAGCGGGTCCAGTCCGGGGACGTGACGTTCTCCGGCGAGACGGATGCCGTGTTCCGCACCGTCGACCCGGTGACCCTTCACGACCCGGTGCTGGGCCGTCGCCTGGTCGTTCGGACCACCGGAGCAGGCAATGTCGTCGTCTGGAACCCCTGGTCCGCCAAGGCAAAGGAGGTCGCGGACATCGGAGACGACGACTGGATGCGGTTCGTGTGCATCGAGGGAGCCAACGCCCTCGGGGACGCCGTCTCGCTCGGACCTGGAGAGGCGCACACGACGAGCTACCACCTGACGGTGGAGAGCCTGTGATCCCCGGCGGCCCCGGTCGGGCGGAAGGCGCTCTGGTGCAGGGTGGTTCGTGGCTCGATGAGCCGTCGCACCGCGTCTGGCTCGGGCGCCGGCTGGCAGACGTCCTGACGTTCGCCCTCCGGTCGATCCGGCCCGAAGGAGGTTTCCACCACCTCGATGCGGACGGGTCCCCGCTGGGTCTCCGACCGCCGCAGCTGTTCCTCACGGCACGGATGGCGTACGCCTCCGCTCTCGGCGTGCGGCACGGCATCCCGGGGTCAGGCGAGCTGCTCGACCATGCGATGGACTCGCTCACCGGGCTCCACGCCGACACCCGGCACGGCGGGTGGCTCAGTGAACCGGGCAGCGTGACCCGGAAGGCCACGTACGACCACGTCCACGTGGGTCTGGCTGCCGCCACCGCCCTGGGGGTGGGCCATCCCGCAGCAGGAAGGCTCCTCGACCAGGTGGTCGACGTCGTCGACAGCCGACTCTGGGACGAGTCGAGCCAGACGCTCCTGGAGTCGTTCGCACCGGACTGGTCCGACTCGGAGGACTACCGGGGGGCCAACGCGAACATGCACGGCCTGGAGGCGTTCCTCACGATGGGGACGGCAACCGGCGATGCCAGCTGGCACCGGCGTGGTCTCGCGATGGCCGACCGCATCGTCAACCAGGCTGCAAGGCAGCATGACTGGCTGCTCCCGGAGCACTTCTCGCCCGGCTGGGAGGAGGAGCTGGAGTACAACCGCGACGAGCCGTTGCATCCTTTCCGACCCTTTGGCGCGACGTTCGGCCACTCCCTCGAGTGGGCTCGCTTCCTGCTCCAGCTCGACGAGTCCCCGCTCATCCAGGGTCCCTCGTGGCTGTTGGAGGCCGCCGATGCGCTGTGCCGGCGGGCTCTGGACGGCGGCTGGGCCATCGACGGGCGCCCGGGTCTGGTCTACACCGTCGACTGGAACGGTGTGCCCGTCGCCGGCGTCCGCCTCCACTGGCCGGTCTGCGAGGGCATCCAGGCCAGCGCTGCACTTCTGCGTCGCACGGGTGACGACCACTGGGAGCGGTGGTACCGGCGGCTCTGGGACCACGCCGCGCGCTACTTCATCGACGAGCGCGGTACCTGGCGCAACGAGCTCGCTGACGACATGAGCGAGGGCGGCCGGATCTGGCCAGGGCGCCCCGACGTGTACCACTGCACCGGAGCCTTGACCGCACCCCTCAGCGGCTGAGCGTGCTGTGGGCCGATTGCCGTGCCCGCGCCGGCATGGGCGGCGTCATGCGACGTGGCGCATCCGCTCGGCCCAGACGTCGTCGGGGACGTCGTGGTGGAACGGGTCGTCGGGTTCCTCCCAGAGGTGGAGCTCGTCCTCGGCCCAGCCGTGATCGTCTGGATCGCTGCTGGCGATCGCCCGGAACAGGGCGCGCAGTCGTTCGGGTGTGAGTGGGGGCGGGTCGTGAGCCGACTGCTCCACCTGGAGCAGTTCCAGGTGGCGGTCGTAGCTGCCTTCGGTCAGGTCCCACACGACATATCTGCCCAGCTGGTCGGGCTCCTTGCTGATCTTCGCGGTGAGCCGGCGCGTGTGGACGACGGTGTGGTGGCGTTGGCAGAGCAGGGCGGCGTTGTCGATGTCCGAGCGTCCGCCGTCCGCCCAGTGAGTCACGTGGTGCGCCCTGGTCCACGCTCCGGGGGCGGTGCACCCTGGGTAGGTGCAGCAGCGGTCCCGTCGCAACAGCCATCGGCGTTGGGCGCGGGTGAAGAGCCGCACGACCCGCCCGAGGTCCATGCCCTCCCCGGCGGTACCCAGCACATGCGGGATCAGGTCGGCCTCGCAGGAGACCCGCCGCAGGACCTCCGGTGACAGCAGGGTGCCCGTCGCGGTGGACCCGAGGACCTCACCGCACCCGGTGCGGGACTGCAGGTCCGCCAGGGCGATGGTCACGTGGACCGCGGATGCCGACCCGGCGGCGCCGTCGGCTCCACCGTGGTCCTGCGCATCCAGGGCGGAGGAGCGGCGGCAGACCTCGGTCAACGCCTCCACCCGACGCTGGCCTGCGGGGCGGTGGTCCGCCTCCTTGGTCTGCTCGTTCGGCGCCGGGGCACTGAGTGGTCCGATCGCCGCCTCCAGCGCGGCGGCCTGCTCCGGGGTCATCAGCAGCTGGTACTCGGTCAGGTCCCCGGACTCGACGACGGGCGACGAAAGCCTGGCAGCGGGGGCGAGCCGCTCCTGCACGTCGTCCAGAACTCCTGGCAGACCGTGCTCGGCAAGCAGACGCGGCCGCAGTCGGCGCATCAGGGCAGGACCCCAGCTGACCCCGAGATCGAGCAGCGCGCCCGTCACGGTGGGCCTCGTCTCCCGGACCAGCAGCGGCTCCAGACGCTCGATCTCGCGCAGGGCAGCAGTGGCCAGCCCCGGGGCCACCACACCGTCACGCACGCCCGCCCACACGATTCCCAGCGGCGAACCGGGGTCGAGCTCGAAACCCTCCGGCCGCCATACAGATCCCGGACCCGCGACGGCGAGAGCCACCTTCGCGACATCCCCGGCCCCACCCTGCCGCAGGGTCGGCGCGTGCTCCCGAACCCACCCGTGCGCATCCGCCCCCGACGCCGCCACATCACCACGGGTCACCGCCTCGACCGTGACTGCCACCCGTGCCGCCCCGGCCTTCGCGGCCACGGTGTCAGCCAAGCCCATCAGCCCGGCCAGCTCAGCGCCCGGCGCCTGGTACAGCACGGAGTCGAAGCCGTCCAGAGCCCGCCGGGCGGCCTCCAGGGCGGAGCGACGCTCCTCAAGGCTCATCGGCTGTTGTTGCATGAATCGAACATACAGACGACCACCGACATGCCGACCCGGTCATCCACGGCGGACTCGTCAGTTGTCACGGGCCGCAGCGGCTCGCGGATTCCACGGCCCAAGGCACCATCACAGCGACGCGCCACTGGACGGGTTCGCGGGCTCGCGAAAGGCGTGGCCCACGGCACAGCCCCGGCGATGACGCAAAGGACGCGCAGTCGTGTCGAGGTCGCTCAGTCTTCGAATGCGCTCCCTCGGCAGAGGAAGCCGGGGCTGGGGCTGCCGTCCTTCATGGCCGGCTCACGAAGACGCCGTGGCTCTGCACGCAATTGCGCTGAGACGTCACATCGAGGGCGTTGCGGGCCCTATAACTGGGGAATGACAGCGCGGTGGTACCGGACAGGGGTGATCTACAGTCTGGACGTCCGGCTGTTCCAGGACTCCGATGGCGACGGCATCGGAGACCTGTGCGGACTCACCAGCCGCCTCGACCACCTCAGCCGGCTCGGCGTCTCGATCCTCTGGCTCAACCCCATTCACCCCACTCCGTACCGCGACGGCGGCTACGACGTCACCGACTACTACGGCATCGACGAATCGCTCGGCAACCTCGGCGACTTCGCGGAGTTCATGGCCGAGTGCGACGAGCGCGGCATCCGCGTCATGCTCGACCTCGTCCTCAACCACACCAGCGACGAGCACCCGTGGTTCCGCGCTGCTCGCACCGACCCCCAGTCGCCCTACCGCGACTGGTACGTGTGGGCGGACGAGGAGCCGCCCGACCGCCTGGAGGGAATGGTCTTCCCTGGGGTCCAGGAGGCGACGTGGACCTACGACGAGACGGCTGGTGCCTGGTACCACCATCGCTTCTATCCGTTCCAACCGGACCTCAACTCGCAGAACCAGCAGGTTCGCTCGGAGATGAAGAAGGTGGTGACCTTCTGGGAACGGCTGGGCGTCAGCGGCTTTCGGCTCGATGGGGCCCCGTTCCTCATCGAGAAGACCGAGCCCGGGGGAGGCGAGCTGCCACGGGACTACGGCTTCCTCGTCGAGCTGCGCGAGCGGCTGTCGTGGTCACGTGGGGACGCGGTGTTCCTCGCAGAGGCACACGTCCCCTCGGACCAGCTCGTCGAGTTCTTCGGCGACGCGGACGGGGCGGCCAACCGGGTGCACATGCTCTTCGCCTTCCGCATCAACGAGGCGCTGATGGTCGCGCTCGCGCGCCAGGACGTCCGGGCCCTGGCGGATGCCTTGAGGAGCCTCCCCCCGCCACCGCGCAACGGCTCGTGGGCCACGTTCCTGCGAAACCACGACGAGGTGGACCTGTCCCAGCTGACCGAGGACGAGCGCAACGACGTGTTCGCCGCGTTCGGCCCCGAGCCGGACCATCAGCTCTACGAGCGCGGCATCCGCCGACGGCTGGCACCGATGATGGGCGGCGACCAGCGTCGCCTCCGCATGGCCTACAGCCTCCAGTTCACGATGCCCGGGACGCCCGTGCTCCGGTACGGCGACGAGATCGGCATGGGTGAGGAGCTCGAGCTCCCGGAACGTGACGCGATCCGCACGCCGATGCAGTGGTCGGGGACCGAGAACGGCGGGTTCTCCGAGGCGCCGACCAGCAGGTTGATCCGGCCGGTGGTCGCCTCCTCGCCGTACGGGTTCAAGGACGTCAACGTCACCGACCAGCGGCTCGAGCCCGACTCGATGCTCAGCTGGTTCGAGCGGATGCTGCACTCGCTGCGTGAGTGCGACGAGATCGGGAGTGGCACCCACCGGGTCGTCGACGGAACGCCGGATGCCGTGCTCGCCCACGTGGCCGAAGGCCCGACGGGCGTGGTCCTCTTCGTGCACAACCTCTCGGATGAACCGCAGGTCGTGCACCCCACGGGTGTTCCGACCGAGGACCAGCCGCCCGTCGAGGTCTTTTCGGACCACCCCTACGACGGCGAGACGGACCCGTCAGAGCTCGAGGTCGGGCCCTACGGCTTCCGGTGGATCCGGCTGCGCCGGTCGCACGGCCCGGCGCCGGGCTGACCGGGCTCTTCGTCGGGGTGGACCCTGCTGCGCCGCGCCTGTTGTCGGGTTCTCGGCCTGGCCGGGGTGAACCATCGTCCAGCCGGCCGCGTACTCCTTCATACAGGCGATCGTCCTCGTGAACTCACGGTTCGGGAGGGCGGCGCAGACAACCGCCATGAGGAGGACCAATGTCAACGCTCCGTTCCCTGGTCGGTGCCGGAGTCACAGCGGCCGCGCTGCTGCTCGTCCCCGTCAGCACCGCATCGGCTCACGTGCACCGCGTCACGCCGCTGAACTGCACCCCCGCCCCGTCGAATGCCGGCGCCAACCAGACCAACGAGACGCCTGCCTCCGCTGCCAACGGCGGACCGATCTCCGGCGTGATCCCCCTGGCGATGGGCGGGAACGTCCCCGACCATGGAGACCGATTCGACCAGGGCGTCTGCGGGCACTGAGCAGGCTTGTAGCCGCACCTTGGGCCGCGCTCGCCACATGTCGAGCCGAAGCTGCAACGGCCGGCGGACGCGCTCGAGACCTTGACCGGTTCGACTGGCTCTTGCCGGCACCGAACTGCGGCAGGATGCGGAGGGTGTCAGCCCCAGCCCAGCAGACAGGGGCGGTGGCCGCGAGCACTGCCCCCTCCCTCCGGCTGGTCGTGCCCTACTTCGGCGAGCGACCGCCGTACTTCCCGCTGGTCGTTCGAAGCATGGCCGCAAACCCGGACGTGTCCTGGCTGCTCCTGACCGACCATCCGGTGCCGGATGCGCCGCCCAACCTCGCGGTGCAGCTGTGCGAGTTCGATGACCTCGCGAAACGCATCCGGGACTTCTTCGACTTCGAGGTGTCGTTGGAGCAGCCCTACAAGCTCTGCGACTTCCGACCGGCCTTCGGCGAGATCTTCGCCGAGGAGCTCGCGGGATACGACTTCTGGGGCCACAGCGACCTCGACGTGATCTTCGGCCGGATCCGTGACCACCTGCCGAGCGTTGCCTTCGATGCGGACAAGATCCTGTTCAACGGGAACTTCAGCCTCTACCGCAACACCCCGGAGGCGGCCCGCTGGTATCGCCACGAGGTCGGCAAGGTCAGCTTTCGCGATGCCCTGACAGCCCCGGAGGCGATGCACTTCGACGAATGGGCCGGCATCTACTACATCGTCGAGGACCTCGGTGTCCGTGCCTGGCACGAGGACGTGATCTTCGACATCTCGTTCCACCGGTACCGCACTCGCCCCGAGGAGCCGCAGGGCAGCGGGCCACGCCGGTACGCCTGGGAGGACGGCGAGATCTGCGAGTACCGGTTGGAACGGGGTCGTCTGGTGCGCCGAACCGCGCTGCTGATCCACCTTCAGAAGCGGGTGCTGCGAGAACCGAGCCCGGAGGTGGTCAGCGCAGAACGCTACTGGATCCTGCCCAACGGGTTCTCGGTCCAGAAGCGCGTGACGCCATGGTCCGTTCGCGCGGCCCGGATCCCGCACGGCTACGAACTCGTGCCCCTGTATGCACGCCGTGTCCAGCGATGGCACCGGCGTCGAGCGACCCGCCGGGCTGCTGCCGAGGGGAAGACCACCGTGCAGGTCTAGGGCGATCATCGGCGGAGCCTGCGTTGTCGAAGCTGCGCCACGAGCTGGCGACGTCGCCGGGTACCACAGGCGCAGACTCCGACGTAGCGGAAGGGAGCAGCCCGTCGATTCGGCCCAAAGCGGTGTTCATCCTCGCGGGAGTGGTGCGGAGGACTGAAGCCGAGTACAAGCTCATAGGCGACTCGGGTCGCCTTATCTTGGTGCCGTGGAGATCGTGCCGTCGTCAGCCGCCGCAGCGTTCAGGAAATGACGTGCCGCTCACCACGCGACCCCTGGACGTCTCCACGTGGGAGGCGTTCGCCGAGCTGGTGGAGCGCAACAACGGGATCTACGGCGGGTGCTGGTGCATCGTGCACCACCCGGAGTACCAGCGTGGGATCAGCGACCCGCGCACCTTGAAGCAGCAGCTGGTGAGCGCTGGCCGCGCCCGGGCAGCGCTGGTCTTCGACGCGGGCGGTCTCGCCCAAGGCTGGTGTCAGTACGGGAAACGAGATGACCTCTTGCTCAAGCACAAGCGAGGGTATGAACAGGAACCACCGCCGCGAGCGACGTGGCGGATCGCCTGCATCTTCGTGGACAAACGGCATCGAGGGCAGGGGGTGGCCAGAGCTGCCCTCGAAGGAGCGCTGGGGCAGATCGCTTCTGCTGGGGGAGGACTCGTGGAGGCTGTATCCGAGACGACGAGTGGCCGTGACGCCCAGGACCGGTTCCTGTTCAGCGCGACCGTGGAACTGTTCGAGGACTGCAGCTTCTCCCGCGTCCGGCCGGTCGGCAAGCACGCCTGGATCGTGAGCAGGACGATCCCGCCGGCTTGACCGTCGCGAAGGCGCGATGACCTGCGGTGGTGGGCTAGGTGCGGCACGAACGTCCGAATGGCGGACTGCGAAGAAAGCCTGCTGCATGGAAATACACGGACAGGGACGACGGTGCCGTCATCGTCGGCGCCGCCGAGATGCAGGTTCTTGGTGCCTCTGCGGTGGTTGCGGGTGAGTTGTGACGACCTCGGAAGGTCGATGCCCTTGATGTGGCCGGCCTGTGACGGCGCAGAGAGATGGCCGAAGAGCGCGTGCATGGCAGGGTGGAAAACGTGGGCAGCCGATGAACACCCGAGGTCGACCGGTCGGTGAGCCAGAGCGCGCGCGTCCCGGCTGGCGTCAGCTCGGCGCGGTGCACCGTGCGGAGGGCCAGGCTGACGACTCACCGGATGTGACCGCGCAGAAGCAGTTGCTCGTGCGGATCGCGGTGCTGATCGCCCCGCTGGCCATCCTGTGGGGCACGCTCTACATGGCGTTCGGGGAGCCGCTGGCCGCGCTGATTCCATGGGGCTACACCCTGGTTTCGTTGGTGGGCCTCGCCACTGTGCGCTGGACGGGCCGGTTCGGCCTGTTCCGCGCAGTTCAGCTCTGCATGTGGTTGGTGCTGCCGTTCCTCCTGCAGATCGAGCTCGGTGGCTTCATCCCGGGCAGTGCGATCAGTGTGTGGGCATTCTGCGCGCCGATCAGCGCCCTGCTCATCGCCTCCCGCCGCACGGCGACCACCCTGCTGGTGATCTTCGCTCTGTTGGTCGTCGCTACGGTGTTCGTGCGGCCTTTGGCCGCCACCAGCAACGCCCTACCGGCGTGGCTTGTGGCGGTGTTCTTCGGACTGAACCTCGTCGGCACCGCCGTGGTGACCTATCGGGCGATGGTCTTCTTCATCGCGCAGAAGGACCAGGCGTACGCCCTGCTCGGGTCCGAGCGGGCGCGATCCGAGCGGCTGTTGCTGAACGTGCTGCCCGCGCCGATCGCCGAGCGTCTGAAAAAGCGAGAGGCCGTCATCGCCGACCGTTTCGACGCGGTGAGCGTGCTGTTCGCCGACATCGTCGGATTCACCCCGCTCAGCGCCGGCATGAGTGCTGAAGAGCTCGTCGCCATGCTCGATGGACTCTTCGCACGTCTGGACGAGATGACCCAACGGCGGGGGCTGGAGAAGATCCGCACGATCGGCGACGCCTATATGGTCGCCGCAGGTGTTCCCACCCCTCGCGTCGACCACGCTCCGGTCCTGGTCGACCTCGGGCTGGAGATGTTGCGGGCCGCCCATGACGGCAGCGGTGGCCATCTCCTCCAGCTCCGGGTGGGCATCAGCTCGGGTCCGGCGGTCGCCGGTGTGATCGGCAGGACGAAGTTCCAGTACGACATCTGGGGAGACACCATCAACACCGCCAGTCGGATGGAGTCTCACGGGGTGCCCGGCCGCATCCACGTCAGTGAATCCACGCGGTTGCTCGTCGAGGACGCCTACATCTGCGAGGCCCGCGGCATCATCGACGTCAAGGGCAAGGGGCCCATGCCGACCTATCTTGTCGTCGGGCCCCGGTGACCATGACGACCGGGTCGCCATCCAGCAACCGTTGTCGAGAATGCCCAGAATCCGGCCCCCATACTGACTGCTCGAGCAGGACTCCAAGTGAGATGAAGGAACCGGCATCACCTCTGACCTTCTGCTGGGTTCCGGATCACCTGTCCAGGGGCTCTCGGCTCCGGACCGATGAGACGACGTCGACGATGGCTTGAGTGGTGGCGGCAGCATCCTGCTGCTCCAGGATCAGCGATTCGTGGGTGGCGCCGTCGACCAGGCGGTGCGCGCTGTTGGTCGACAAGGCGGTCAGGTCGTCGTGGGCAGCAATCGTGTCGGCATCACTGCCGCTGCCGGCTGTCAGGACGACCAGGGGCTTGTCGCCGAAGTCATCGAGAGCCGCAGCTTGACCGCTGGAGGCACTCGCCCGGAGGTACTCCTCGACCGTGCTCTGCAGGTTGCTGGCGGTCGACCCGGTGGCCTCTGCCTCGTCGGCGGACTGCTGCGGCAGGCTGTCGTACGAGCCGAGGCTGAGCAAGCGCCCGACGCCCAGTTCCGCCGTGGACGACAGCAGGGCGGAGACGCGACTCATGATCTCGTGGGAGCTCGCGTCGTCGGGCGATGTTGTCGGAGTCGGTTTCCGTCGGGTGGTGTCCACCAGCACGAGTCCGGCGACGTCGTCGGGGTACTGGGCGGCGAAGCTCTGCACGTAGAGGCCGCCGAAGGAGTGACCGGCCAGCACATACGGTCCTGGAACGTCCCCGCGCTCAAGCAAGGTGTGGAGGTCAACCGCCGTCTGCGCTCCGTCTTGGGGGCTGTCAGCGGGCTCGCTCCAGCCGTGACCTGCGCGGTCATAGACGCAGACGCGGGTCTCGCGGGCGACGGCCGGCGCGATCCACCCAAGAGTCGATGACATCAAGCCGGCACCGGGTTCGAGGACCACGGTCGGGCTGCCCGAGCCGCTGCATCTCAGGTGCAGGCTGTGTCCGCCCACGTCGATCAACTGACCCGGCATAGGGGGGTCTTCATCCAGCGCTTCACTCACCGTCTCGTAGCCGCCCCCGATTGCGGCCAGAGCCATGAGCGCGAACACCGGGTACAGCAGCCATCGCCTGCTTCGACT
>CALCXF010000039.1 GCA_937907685.1 uncultured Nostocoides sp. | reverse complement strand
ATGGCATCCCTTGCCGCCGCGGGGGCGACGACCCCGATGCGGGGCAGCACGTTGTCCGCCACGACGAACCGGCGTCCCGTGCCGGCCAGCAGCGCGGCCACGGCCGGTGCCACCTCCGCGTTGCCGGCGACGACGAGCGGGACCGCCACGCGGCTCCGAGCGAGCCGGTCCGCGTTGTGGAGCAGCACGTCGGCGTTGCCGCCGTCGGTGCCGCCGACGAGGAGGACGAGGTCAGGACGCGCGCCCCGCAGGGCCGTGACGTCGTCCCTCGTCATCGGTCCCCTCGACACGTGCACCACCCTGCCGCCGGCCGAGAGGCCGACCCGGTGGCCGGCCTCGGCCGTGACCTCCGCCTCGTATCCGACGACGGCGAGCCGCAGCCCCCCACCCGCGCTGGAGCAGATGAGCACCTCCTGCGGCTCCCCGTGCGTCGCGAGACCCGCTCTGACGGCGTCGACGCCGTCCATGACGTCTGTGCCGACGGTGGTCGGGGAGCTGGCCGTGCCGATGAATGAACCTCCGGGGACCTCCACGAGCACCCCCTTGGTGAACGTCGAGCCGACGTCGACGCACAGCACGGCCGGCATGCGTCAGGTGAGGCGGTCGAGCGCCTGGCCGAGGTCGGCCACGAGGTCCTCGACGTCCTCGATGCCGACCGAGAGCCGGATGAGGTCGGACGGGACCTCGAGCTCGGTGCCGGCGACGGAGACGTGCGTCATGAGACCCGGGTGCTCGATGAGCGACTCCACGCCGCCGAGCGACTCGCCGAGGGTCCAGAGCCCGGTCTCGGCACACACCTTGGTGGCCACGTCCTCACCGCCGCGGACCCGAAAGGCCACCATCCCGCCGAACCGCTTCATCTGCCGTGCGGCGACGTCGTGGTTGGGGTGGTCCGGCAGGCCCGGGTAGTGCACGGCCGTGACCCCGTCGTGGTCGAGGAGGAACCGCGCGACGGCCTCCGCGTTGTCGCAGTGGCGCTCCATCCTCACGGCGAGGGTCTTCAGGCCGCGCAGCACGAGCCAGGCGTCGAACGGCCCGGCGACCGCACCCATGGCGTTCTGGTGGAAGGAAATGCGCTCCGTGACGCTCTCGCCGTCCCGGGTGAGCGCACCGGGGGCGACGACGACGGCCCCGCCCACCACGTCACTGTGCCCGCCGGCATACTTCGTGGTGCTGTGCACGACGACGTCCGCCCCGAGCGCGATGGGGGTCTGCAGGTAGGGGGAGGCGAAGGTGTTGTCGACGACGAACAGGGCCCCCGCCTCGTGCGCCACCGCGGCGATCGCCTCGATGTCGGCGATGCCGAGCAAGGGGTTGGTGGGCGTCTCGACCCAGACCATCCGGGTGTTGGAGCGCATCGCCGCGCGCACGGAGTCGACGTCGGCGACCGTCGCGACGGAGTGGTCGACACCCCAGGGCCGGAAGACCTGGTCGAAGAGCCGGTAGGTCCCACCGTAGGCATCGGAGGGGACGACGACGTGGTCGCCGGGCGTGAGGAGTGCGCGGAGCACGGCATCCTCACCGGCGAGGCCGCTGGCGAAGGCGAACCCCCTCTCACCGCCCTCGAGCGCCGCGATGCACTCCTCGAGCGCCGTGCGCGTGGGGTTCGCCGAACGTGAGTACTCGTAGCCGCCGCGCAGGCCGCCGATGCCGTCCTGCTTGAAGGTGCTGACCTGGTGGATCGGGACGATGACCGCACCGGTCGAGGGGTCCGGCTCCTGCCCAGCATGGATCGCACGCGAGGAGAAGCCGAGGTTGTCGAGTGCCATGGGCTCGAGGGTATGCCGTGCTCGTCCACGGGGGATGATGCCGGGGGTGCCGGACGTTCAGACGTACATGCTCTTCGGATCCCGTGCCAAGACCACCCTGCCCAGCGCCGACGAGGCACTCCCCGGGCGTGAGCACCGGCCCTTCCACGTGCCGACGACCCACGAGGTGCTGGGCACCCCGCTGGAGGGGCCGTGGCCCGAAGGGACCGAGGTGCTCTACGTCGCCATGGGCTGCTTCTGGGGTGTGGAGCGGATCTTCTGGCGGCTGCCCGGTGTCGTGACCACCGCCGCCGGCTACATGGGCGGCTTCACGTCCAACCCCACCTACGAGGAGACCTGCACCGGCCGCACCGGGCACGCCGAGGCGGTGCTCGTCGCCTACGACCCGTCGGTGACGTCCCCGGAGATGCTCCTCAAGGCGTTCTGGGAGAACCATGACCCCACCCAGGGCAACCGGCAGGGCAACGACATCGGCACGGCATACCGGTCCGCGATCTTCTGGACGACCCCCGGCCAGGAGGCCGCGGCACGGGCCACACGGTCCGCCTTCCAGGAGGTGCTGACCGGGGCTGGACGCGGCGAGATCACGACCACCCTCGCACCGGCGGAGGTCGCCGGCACGTTCTGGTATGCCGAGGACTACCACCAGCAGTACCTGCACAAGAACCCCAACGGCTACTGCAACCACGGCCCCTACGGGTGCTCGTTGAGTGACAGAGCACTGGCGGAGGCCAAGGAGTCCCGACTGGCCGTGACCGGACTGCGGCTCCCCGAGACAGAAGCGCACGAGGCCTAGCAACGCCTATCAGCAGTCTTGGCCGGAACCGGACTTGAGAGGTCGCGGTCGTAGTGCGGCACTGCAACACTCAGGCCATGAGGGGTCGACCAGGTCCAGGTGCGCTGATCGGGGTGGCCGTGGGTGCGTCCCTCGTGTTCCTCCTGATCTGGCTCCCTGAGGCCCTCCTGGGGGGTGCTGCCGAGGGCGGGGCCATGTTCTCCATGGGTCTGCCCTTGATGACCATCAGCACCGCTGTGGGGGCGCTCATCGGTGTGCCCGACTCGTCCATGACCCGCGACGAACCGGGCGACGCGGCTCGACGGCCCCGACCCAAGAGCAGGGCCGTCGTGGCGATCGTGGCTGGGACAGCGGTCGTTCTCGCGGAGTGGTTCTTCCTGATGGCGACGGGTGCCATCTCGAGTCTCCTGTGACCTGTTCGGCGTCGCCGACCCTCCCGGCGCAGAGGGACGCCCTACTACCGGCCTGGCTGGGGCGCCGGTGACGTCTGATCGAGTGGGCACGACACGCCGACGTGCGTCGAGTATCCCGGGCGAGTCCTGCCCCCTCGACCGGCCGCCGGGGCATGAGCGCCGCCGCAGCCAGCCGGTGCCTACTTCTTGCGGATCTCTCCGATGTCCAGGTGGCTCTTGGCGTCCGCCTTGGCGTGCTTGTCGGCCCGCTTCTCCTTGATCGACTTGCCGGCCTTCTTCGTCATGTGCTGTCGAGGTGACTTGTCCGCCATGATGTGCTCCCAGCGCTAGGAAGCCTGAACGACTCCGTCCGTCGACACTACGCCGCCCCGGACGCCTGCGTCTCGGGTGTTCCGACGACGATGCTCGGCTGCGCTGTTTTGCCCCGTGCCCCGTGGGTACGCCTCGTGGTGGTCCCGAACAAGGAGGGCGCGATGGACGACGTCGACCTGCTCGATCTCTACCGCCGTGCGACCGACTGGACGCTCGGCAAGGTCGCCATCGCGAGCGACCACCTGGACGCCATGACCGGCTGCGATGGCTGGGACGTGCGCACGTTGATGAACCACATGCTGGAGACCCAGCGGTACTTCGTGTGGTCCGCGCGGGGCGAGGACGCCTCCCCGCCGGGCGCGGAGCCGCCGGCCCTCCTCGGCAAGGTGCCACTCGCCGACTTCACGCGCTCGCGCGACGAGGCCCTGCGGACGTTCGGCAAGGAGGGCGTCATCGAGCGGACCGGGCCGTCCGTCGGCATCGCCTTCAGCGACCAGCTGCTGCACGGCTGGGACCTCGCGAAGGCCACCGGCCAGGACGCGACGATGCCGGAGGGGCTCGCAGAGGCGGCGTACCAGCAGATCCATGGCCGCTTCACCGAGGAGCAGCGCCACGGGGTGTTCAAGCCGGAGCTTCCCGTCTCGCCGGACGCAACCCCGCAGGAGCGGCTCCTGGCCTACACCGGCCGGCCACCGTCGGGCTGAGCCCCTACATCCTGGCGGCCAGCTCCGTCGCCTGGCGGATGGCGCGCTTGGCGTCGATCTCGAGGGCCACGTCGGCACCACCCACCACGTGGGTCGTCACACCCAGAGCCGCGAGCTCGTCGGCAAGGGCTCGCACCGAGACCTGTCCCGCGCACAGGACGACGGTGTCGACTGCGAACGTCCGCCGCTGCGACGGGTCGGAGCCCAGCCGGACGTGCAGCCCGTCGTCGTCGATGCGCTCGTATGCCGCGACGCCGGTGACGTGCTCGACGCCCTTCGCCTTGAGTGCTGCCCGATGGACCCAGCCGGTGGTCCTGCCGAGGCTCCTGCCGATGGACGTCGTCCTGCGCTGCAGCAGCACGACCTGTCGAGGGCTGGTCACGGGGTGCCGCGACGCGAGCCCGCCCCTGGTCAGGGCGGGGTCACCGACCCCCCACTCCGCTCGCCAGGCGTCGAGGTCGAGGGTGGGCGAATGGGCCGTGGTGAGGTACTCGCTGACGTCCACACCGATCCCGCCCGCGCCGACGACCGCCACGCGGGAGCCGGCCGACCGCTCGCCGCGGACCAGCTCGGCATACGTCATGACCATCGGGTGGTCGATGCCCGGGATGTCCGGAACTCGCGGCTCGACCCCCGTGGCGACGACCACCTCGTCGAAGCCCGCCCCGACGAGCTCGTCGGCATCCACCCGTCGACCGAGGTGCACCTTGACGCCGGTCAGGTCCAGGCGGCGGGTGAAGTAGCGGATCGTCTCGGCGAACTCCTCCTTGCCGGGGATGCGCATGGCGATGTCGAACTGACCGCCGAGGTGGTCACGCGCCTCGAAGAGCTCGACCTGGTGGCCGCGGTCGGCCAATGTCGTCGCGGAGGCGAGCCCCGCCGGCCCGGCCCCCACGACGGCCACCTTCTTGACGGTGCGGGTGGGACCCAGGAGGAGCTCCGTCTCGTACCCGGCTCGCGGGTTGACGAGGCAGGTGGCGCGCCTCCTCACGAAGCTGTGGTCGAGGCAGGCCTGGTTGCAGGCGATGCACGTGTTGATCTCGTCGGCCCGCGACTCCGCGGACTTGCGGACCCACTCCGGGTCGGCGAGGAAGGGCCGGGCCAGGGAGACCAGATCGGCTCCGCCCTCCGCCAGGACGGACTCGGCGACCTCCGGCATGTTGATCCGGTTCGTCGCGACGACGGGCACCGACACGTGCTCCTTGAGGCGGGCGGCATACGACGTGAAGGCGGCCCGGGGCACCGAGGTGACGATCGTCGGCACCCTGGCCTCGTGCCAGCCGATGCCGAGGTTGAGGATGCTCGCCCCGGCCGCCTCCACCTCATGGGCCAGGGCCGTCACCTCCTCCCACGTCTGACCGTCCTCCACGAGGTCGAGGACCGAGATGCGGTAGATGACGATGAAGTCGCTGCCCACGGCCTCGCGGACGGCCTGCACCGTCTCGACGGCGAAGCGCCGCCGGTTCTCGGGTGTGCCACCCCACCGGTCGGTGCGCTGGTTGGTTCTCGGCGCCAGGAACTCGTTGACGAGGTAGCCCTCGGACCCCATGACCTCGACGCCGTCGTAACCGGCCTCGCGGGCCAGTCGGGCGGCGCGGGCGAAGGCACGGATCTGGCGCCTCACGCCGCGGTCGGAGAGCGCTCGGGGGGTGAACCTCGAGATGGGGCTCTTGGTCGCCGAGGGCGCGACGCACCAGGGCGTGTACGCGTAGCGCCCGGCGTGGAGGATCTGCAGCGCGATCCGTCCCCCCGCGTCGTGGACCGCGGTGGTGACCTGGCGGTGCTGGCGAGCCTCGCGTCGGGTGGTGAGCTTGGACGCCATCGGGTACAGCGTGCCCTCGACGTTGGGGGCGAACCCGCCGGTGACCATGAGCGCCACCCCGCCGCGGGCGCGTTCCGCGAAGTAGGCGGCGAGCTTCGGGAAGTCCCTGGCGTGGTCCTCGAGCCCCGTGTGCATCGAGCCCATGATGACCCGGTTCGGGAGGGTGAGGTGTCCGAGGTCGAGGGGGGCCAGCAGGTGGGGGTACTCGCTCATCGGCCCTTCCTCGTCCGTGGTGCGGTCGGCTCGCCGGTCACCGCGGCGACGGACCACCGCGGATGCCGTGTGCCGGCATCGCACCGCTCACCGGCTCAGCGCCGGCGGCGCCACCAGCGGCGCCCGGGTCGAGCCTCGCGGCTTGTTACCGGCGGGTCAACCGTGGGCGGCTGTGAGGCTGCTCGCAGGACACGCCACCGCTGGACCGTCGCGTCGACGTCGACCGTGGGCGCGAGGAGCTGCGGCATCCCCGGGTCCGGCGGCCGCAGGCGGTCGCGACGCACGCGCTCGTTGTAGTCCTCGAGGACCCGTCGGACGGCATCCTCCGAGCGCAGCCCGACCAGGGACTCCGGGAAGCCCGCGGCCTCCTTGCGCAGCTGGAGCGCCGTGGGCAGCGCGAGCGAGAGGTCGAGCTGCTCCCGCTCGGCCATGCGCCGGACCCACCACAGCGGGTCGTCGGGGTCACCGAGGTCGGGCAGCGGCTTGCCGGCGCCCGGGAGGTCGTCGAACTCCCCTCGCTCCTGGGCCTCCCTGATCGCCTTCTCGACCGGGCTCTCCCACCGGGACCGCTCCATGCGTCAAGTCTCACCCTGTCCGCCACCCGAGGTGATCGTCCGGTGCGCGACGTCGCAGCCGTCGGTCAGTCGGCGAGGAACGCGAGGAGGTCGGCGCGGGTGAGGACCCCGACGGGCTTGCCGTCCTCGACGACGAGGACGGCGTCGGAGCCCTCGAGCTCCTGGCGAGCGGTCGAGACCGGCTCACCCGCGCCGACGAGTGGCAGGCCGGGGCTCATGTGCTGCCCGACCCGGTCCGCGAGGTGGGCCTTCCCGGTGAACAGTGCCTCGAGGATGTCCCGCTCCGACACCGCACCGGCGACCTCACCGGACATGACCGGCGGCTCCGCCTTGACGACCGGCATCTGGGAGACGTGGTACTCGCGGAGGATCTGGATCGCGTCGCGCAGCGTCTCCGAGGGGTGGGTGTGGACGAGCGCCGGTATCGCACCGTCCTTCGCGTGGAGGACGTCTCCCACCGTGCGCTCGGCGTCGCTCTTCATGAAGCCGTAGGACGCCATCCAGTCGTCGTTGAAGATCTTGGACAGGTAGCCCCGACCGGAGTCCGGGAGGACGACGACGACGACCGCGTCGTCGGGCAGCTCACGGGCGACGACGAGGGCCGCAACGACCGCCATGCCGCAGGAGCCCCCGACGAGCAGGCCCTCCTCACGAGCGAGTCGGCGGGTCATGCCGAATGACTCCGCATCGGAGACGGCGACGACGCGGTCCACCTGGGAGGGGTCGTACGCCGCCGGCCAGAAGTCCTCACCGACGCCCTCGACGAGGTACGGCCGACCCGTGCCGCCGCTGTAGACCGACCCCTCGGGGTCCGCGGCGACGACCTGGACGCGGCCCGCTCCCCGGTCGGCCGAGACCTCGCGCAGGTAGCGGCCGGCGCCCGAGATGGTGCCGCCCGTGCCGGCACCGGTGACGAAGTGGGTGACCCGCCCGTCGGTGTCGCGCCAGATCTCCGGACCCGTGGTCTCGTAGTGCGAGAGCGGCCCGTTGGGGTTGGAGTACTGGTCGGGCTTCCACGCGCCGGGGGTCTCGCGGACGAGGCGGTCGGAGACCGAGTAGTAGGAGTCCGGGTGCTCCGGGGACACCGCGGTCGGGCACACGACGACCTCCGCGCCGTACGCCTTGAGGACGTTGCGCTTGTCCTCGGACACCTTGTCCGGGCAGACGAAGATGCAGGAGTAGCCCCGTCGCTGCGCCACGAGGGCGAGGCCCACCCCGGTGTTGCCCGACGTCGGCTCCACGATGACGCCACCGGGCTTCAGCTCACCCGAGGCCTCCGCGGCCTCGACCATCTTCAGGGCGATCCGGTCCTTCACCGACCCGCCGGGGTTGACGTACTCGACCTTGGCGAGGACCGTCGCTCCGATCCCTTCGGTGACCGAGCTGAGCTTGACGAGGGGGGTGTTCCCGACGAGGTCGACGACGTGCTCCGCGTACTTCACCGAGTCATCCTCGCACGGTGGCGACCGGCTCCCGGCCCGCCGAAACCCCGGGGCGCGGAGGGCCACGGATAGGCGACGATGGCGGACATGGACGACTACCTCACCGTGAACCGCGCCAACTGGGACGAGCGCGCTCCGGCCCACGCGGCGAGCCCCGACTACGGGTTCGAGGCCTTCGTCGCCGACTCCGACCACCTGAGCAGCGTCGTCCGCTTCGACCTGCCCCTGCTGGGGGACATCAGCGGACGGACCGGCATCCACCTGCAGTGCCACATCGGCACCGACACCCTCTCGCTGGCCCGGCTGGGCGCCCGGATGACCGGGCTCGACCTGTCGCCTGCCTCGCTGGAGCAGGCACGCCGGCTGGCGGCGGAGGCCGGACCGCCCGTCGACTACGTCGAGGCCGACGTGTACACCGCTCCGGAGGCGCTCTGGGGCAGGAGCTTCGACCTCGTCTACACCGGGGTCGGAGCCCTCTGCTGGCTGCCCGACGTCGACCGCTGGGCAGGGGTGGTGGACGACCTCCTCGCGCCCGGCGGTCGGCTCTTCCTCCGCGAGGGCCACCCGATGCTGTGGTCGCTCGACGAGGCACTGACCGAGGCCCTGACCGTTGCGTACCCCTACTTCGAGACTCCCGAGCCGATCGACGACGAGGATCCCGGCACCTACGTCGAGACCGACGTCGAGTTCAGGAACAACCGTTCGATGTCCTGGAACCACGGCATCGGAGAGACGGTCACGGCACTGCTCGAGCGGGGGCTCGAGGTCACCGGGCTCGTGGAGCACCGAAGCGTGCCCTGGGAGGCGCTGCCGGACCGGATGGTGCGCGACGGCCTCGGTGAGTGGTCGCTGCAGGAGCACCAGGAGCGGCTCCCGCTCAGCTACACCCTCCAGGCCCGCAAACCGCAGCGCTAGGAGCTCTCGTGCCGGCGGCGTGGTGAGGTGGACGAGCGGAGGCCGCCGAGGAAGCGCTCCACGTCGACCACCACACGCTGGACCGTTCCCCGTCCGACGACCGTGCCGCCGGCATCCGTCGCGGTGACCGTGAGGACGACGTGGCGGCCGTCCGCGTGTTCGACCTCGGCTCGTACGGTCACCCGTTCACCGACGCCGCTGGGCACGAGGTGCTCGAGGTGCACCGCGGTCCCCACACTCGTCGAGCCGGGCGACAGCGCGGGCTCCAGCGCCCGGCAGGTCGCCTGCTCGCACCAGGCGAGGAGGCGGGGCGTGCCGAGCACCGGCAGGCTGCCGGAGCCGACGGCCACCGCGGTGTCGTCCTCGGTGACGACGGTCACGAGGTCGGCCGCGCTTCCCACGATGACGTCCACGACGACACGCTATGGCGTCGGGCCGGCAGGCGGAACGGTCGCGTGAGCGCTCGCGTACCGTGGAGGCCGGCGAGGAGGAAGGCAGCCGATGGGACGAGCACGCCGGGCCCGGAAGATCGCAGCCACTGCGGCATACGGCGGCGGCGGTGTCGCCGCTGCCGGTGCCGCCCTGGGAGCGGCGGGCTGGGGGGTCATCAAGGCGGAGGCAGCACTCGCCCGCCGGGTCATCGGCAACCCGTTCGACGACTCGCCCGACGACGCGGGCATCTACGGGGCGGGTCGCGGCGTGCCGTACGAGCTCGTGGTGCTCGGTGACAGCTCCGCTGCCGGCATGGGGGCCGACTCCCCGCACGAGACGGTCGGTGCCATCATCGCGGGCGGTGTCTCGGCGCTCACCGGCCGCCGGGTGCGGCTGACCAACGCCGCGGTCGTGGGGGCCGAGTCGAGCGACCTCGAGCGCCAGCTGGCGAACGCCCTCGAGGAGATCACGCACCCCGACGTCGTGCTCATCATGGTGGGGGCGAACGACGTCACCCACCGGATCGAGCGGTCGGCGTCCGTGCGCGCCCTCGAGCAGACGGTGCGGCGGATCCGCGCCCTCGGGTCCGAGGTCGTCGTGGGGACGTGCCCCGACCTCGGGACCATCCAGCCGATCCGGCAGCCGCTGCGCTCGCTGATGAAGCGGTGGTCGCGCGACCTCGCCGCGGCGCAGACGGTGGCCGTGGTCGAGGCCGGCGGCCGGACGGTGTCGCTGGGGGACCTCCTCGGGCCGGAGTTCGACGAGTCACCCCACGAGATGTTCAGCAAGGACCGCTTCCACCCGTCGGCGGCCGGGTACGCCCGGGCTGCGGCCGCCCTCCTGCCGAGCGTCTGCGCTGCGCTCGCGGTCTGGGGCGCCGACACCTCTGACCGCGCTCCCGAGCCACGCCGAGGTGAGGGTGTCGGGCCGGTCGCCGTCGCCGCCGGGCAGGCGGTGAGGGAGCCGGGAGCGGAGGTCGCCCCGACCGAGATCGCGGGTCAGGACCGCGGTCCCCGCGGGCGCTGGGCCGTCCTCCTGCGCCGCCGGCACGACGCGGTACCCCCGTCCGAGGACACTCCGGTGGAGACCGAGGCGTCGGACGAGAGCACGGCAGTGGAACGCGCCTGAACCGACCCGGGGACCACCGCCGGTCGCAGCGTCACCGACGAGGGCGGTCACGCGCCCGGCCGGTCAGACGGCCCGCGGGGGATCAGCCGGAGACGATCGCGTCGAGCTCGACCTCGACCTTCCAGCGACGGTCGACGAGGCCGGCGACGACGACCATGGTGCTGGCGGGCCGGATCGTTCCGAAGATCTCGCCGTGGACCGTCGAGACGGGGTCCACGACGTCCTCGTCGGTGATGAAGTGCCGCGTGCGGATGACGTCCTCGGGCCGGCCGCCGAGCTCGGCGAGCGCCCCCAGGGCGATCTCCCAGCAGCGCCTCGCCTGAGAGGCGGGATCGACGCTCACGTGGCCGTCGGCATTGATGGGCGCGGTGCCCGAGACCGCGATGTACTGGCCGACGCGGACCGCGCGGGAGAACCCCACGCTCCCCTCGTACGGCGACCCTGACGATGCCCGGCTGCGCGTGGTGTCCATGACGTCATCATGGCGGAGCACCCCCTTCGGCGGGACCCTCGCGGCGAGACCGAGGCCACATGCCGGCTCCGGGTCACCCGGCATACGCTGGGAACAGGACCGACCCGGGCCGTGGGTCGTCGAGCGGGTCGTCGAGGACCCGTATGCCGTCCGCGCACCAGAGGAGCACCCGTGACCGAGGCCGTCATCGTCGCCGCCGCCCGCACCCCGATCGGACGCGCGTTCAAGGGGTCGCTCAAGGACGTCCGGCCGGACGACCTGTCGGTGCAGGTCGTCCGTGGTCTTCTCGACCAGCTTCCGTCGCTGGACCCGAGCACGATCGACGACCTCTACTGGGGCTGCGCCGACCCGAGTGGCAAGCACGGATCCAACCTCGCCCGCGTCGTCGCCGTCCTCGCCGGCATGGACCACCTGCCGGCCGCGACCGTGAACCGCTTCTGCGCGAGCTCGACCCAGACGATGCGCATGGCGTTCCACGCGATCAAGGCCGGGGAGGGTGACACCTTCGTCGTCGGGGGGGTCGAGTGCGTCTCTCAGTACACGAGCTTCGCCGGGGCGGGTGGCACCGATGCCGAGGCGCAGAATCCGCTCTTCGCCGACGCGGCCACCCACAGCGCCGAGACGGCACGCACCAACGCCACGTGGAGCGACCCCCGCGAGCACGGGCGGCTGCCCGACATCTACCTCGCCATGGGCCAGACCGCCGAGAACGTCGCCACCCTCCGGGCCGTCTCGCGACAGCGACAGGACGAGTGGGGCGTGCGCAGCCAGAACCGCGCGGAGAAGGCGATCGCGAACGGGTTCTTCGCGCGCGAGATCCTTCCGGTCACCATGCCGGACGGCTCGGTGGTGGCGACGGACGACGGTCCTCGGCCGGGAGTGACGCTCGAAGGCGTGCAGGCGCTGAGCCCTGTGTTCCGCGAGAACGGCACGGTCACCGCGGGCAACTGCTGCCCCCTCAACGACGGCGCCTCCGGAGTCGTCGTCATGAGCGACACCCGCGCCAAGGAGCTGGGCGTGGCCCCTCGGGCCCGGATCGTCTCGACGGGGGTCTCCGCCCTCTCACCCGAGATCATGGGGCTGGGCCCCGTGGAGGCGTCGCGCCAGGCACTGGCCAGGGCCGGCATGTCGGTCGGTGACATGGACCTCTACGAGATCAACGAGGCCTTCGCCGCACAGGTGCTGCCCAGTGCCGACGACCTCGGCATGGACGAGGAGCGGCTCAACGTCCACGGTGGCGCGATCGCGCTGGGCCACCCCTTCGGCTCGACGGGCACCCGCATCATGACCACACTCCTCAACGGCCTCGAGGAGCGCGACGGCCAGCTCGGCCTCGAGACGATGTGCGTCGGTGGCGGCCAGGGAATGGCCATCATCGTCGAGCGGCTCACCTGAGCCGTCGGACAGTCAGGCGTGCTCGGGTCGACGGCCCAGGGCGACGAGCGCTCGATCCAGGACCTGCGCGGCATCTCCCCCGTTGGTGATGGTCACGCCCGGCTCGTCGTCCGCGAGCGGCTCCAGCGTGGCGAGCTGGCTGGTCAGCAGTGACGCAGGCATGTAGTGGCCGGGCCGCTCCTGCAGTCGGTCGAAGAGGACGTCCGGCTGCGCGGTGACGTGGAGGAAGCGGACGTGCGGCCGGCCCTCGCGGAGCAGGTCCCGGTAGGCGCGGCGCAGCGCGGAACACGTGACGACGGCGGACTCGCCCGCTCGTTCCTTCCCCGAGATCCACCTGCCGATGGACTCGAGCCAGGGCCACCTGTCCTCGTCGGTGAGCGGCGTGCCCCTGCGCATCTTCGCCACGTTGGTGTCCGGGTGGAAGTCGTCCCCCTCGGCGAACTCCCACCCCAGCGCCTCCGACAGACCCTTGGCCACCGTCGACTTCCCGCAGCCGGAGACCCCCATGACGACGACGACATCAGGGTCGTCGGCGTCGGGACGGACGTCACTGTCGGCCATGGTCCGCAGCGTAGGACCCAGCGCGACGTGGACGGCATGTTGGCCACGGAGCAGGTCGGCCGCAGTGGTCCGTTGGAGAACCTCGCCCCCGGTGCTCTGGATATCGGGCGGTCAGTCGAGGGTCCGGCGCAGGTCCGTGAGGAGCGCGGGGATGCCGTCACCTCGCCCGACGGCGTAGGCGTCCCACACGACGACGGCGAGCTGGTGGGCGACGACCCCCGGCCCGAGGTCGGGCACGGACGACTCCTCGGGGGCCGAACGCCGTCCGAGGTCGTCGAGGAGGCGCCGGAGCAACGGCATCGCCGCCTCGGCACGCGCCAGCGGGAGCTCGCCCCACCGGCGCCCGAGGCGGTCGAGCTCGACACGAGCCTCCGGTGGGACGACGTCGACGGACACCGCCCCGGGGACAGACGACAC
>CALCXF010000038.1 GCA_937907685.1 uncultured Nostocoides sp. | reverse complement strand
ACCACGCCCTTTACGGCGGCGTGCCGTAAAAACTTCTTCTCGCCGCACCCGGTAGCACAGGTCGTAGCTGGCGCCCGGCCCGCCCATCTCCTTGTTGACGTTCTGCTGACGGACCCAGAATGTGACCCAAAATTCCGCGGGATCTCAGTTCCGCAACACCCCGACGAGGCCCGCCCTGGCGCGTCCTCACGCCTTTGAGCTGCGCAAACATCTGATCTGGCTTCGTCTGAGGGCGGGCTGCTTCGGTTGGGGTCGGATCGATTGAGTTGCTACGGATCAGAAGGTTAGGGGTTCGAATCCCTCGGGCGCGCTCTGTGTTGAGACAGAGGACATCGGCCCCGACCTGCGGATGCGCGGTCGGGGTCCGTGCCGTCAGGGACGGCGCCGCCGCAAGAGCGCAGCCTCCCGCGACGCAACGGTTGGGACACGGTGGGGTGCGGACCCTTGGCAGGCCGCCGGATGCCGCCCAGACTCGGGAGCGTGCGGACGGTGCACGGACCGAGGCTGCGCAGCACGGCGCTGTCGGCCGGGCTCGTCGTGTGCACGGCCCTCGGGTGTACGACCACGTCGCCAGACCCCGAGCCCTCCTCCCGTCAGCCGACGGCGCCTCCGCCGTCCGGGAGCCAGGCTGGGCTGATCGCTTTCGTCTCCGATCGCGAGGGCGTCGACGCGCTCTTTCTCATGGACCCGGACGGCTCAGATGTGCGGCGGCTGACGGAGGAGCTGCCTGCGGTGTCGCACCCGGCCTGGTCAGCCGACGGCCGGCGGCTCGCGTTCAACGCTGGGTCATCCAGAACGAGCGACATCTACCTCATCTCCATGGACGGGTCAGGACTCACGCAGGTCACCCGCGACGCGGCCGCGAACTTCTACCCGAGCTGGTCGCCGGACGGACGTCGCCTCGCCTTCAGCTCCAACCGGGACGGCGACTGGGACATCTTCGTCATGGACGTCGATGGGTCGAACGTCCGCCAGCTGGTGAACTCCCCCGGGCTGGACGACAAGCCGCAGTGGTCGCCGGACGGCTCGCGGATCGGCTTCGCGACCACGCGCAGCGGCGTCCCAGAGCTCCGCGCGGTAGACCCCGACACCAGCGTGGAGGAGCCGCTCCTGCCGCAGCCGGTGCGGGGCATCAACCCGGCCTGGACCGTCGACGGGTCGCGGCTGGCGTACAACGTCGTGACGTCGGCCGGCTTCGACATCGCCGTCGTCGCCGCGGACGGAACCGGTCACCGGTCGGTCGTCGCCGAGTCGGCGTCGGAGGAACGGCCACGGTGGTCACCGGACGGCCGGTCGCTGGCGTACTACACGGACGCGGACGGGTCGTGGGACGTCTACGTCGTCGATGTCGCGACGGGCGACAGTCGGGCCCTCACGCAGGCGCCCGGATTCGACGGGCAGCCGGCGTGGCAACCCGTCACTGCCGCGGTCAACCGCTCCTGATGACGGCCGCGACCGCTTGTTCCCCGGGGCGAGGCTCACTCGGTCCCGCCTGCCCGAGGTCAGGGGCCCGTGAGGATCACCAGCTGCTGGGTCGCACGGGTCATGGCGACGTAGCGGTCGACGGCCCCCGTGACGCCCGTGATGCCCGTGCCGAAGGAGTCCGGGTCGACGAGGACGACGAGGTCGAACTCCAGGCCCTTGGCGAGCTCGGGCGCCAGCGACCGGACACGGGACGAGGCGCGGAACCACGGGGCGCCGATGACACAGGCGATCCCCTCACCATGCTCCTCCAACCACGTGTCCAGCAGCCCGTCCAGCTCCGAGGCGGAGCCCCGAAGCACCGGGATGCCGTTGTCGCGGATCGAGATCGGCACGTTGGCGTCCGGGAGCACGGCTCGGATCACGGGCTCAGCGACCGCCATGACCTCCTGTGGCGTCCGGTAGTTGATGCTCAGGGACGCCAGGGTGACCCGGTCGAGTCCGACGCGCTGGAGCCGTTCCCCCCATGGCTCGGTGAACCCGTGCCTCGCCTGTGCACGGTCTCCGACGATGGTGAGGCTCCTCGACGGACAGCGAGCCAGCACCATCTGCCACTGCGCGTCGGTGAGCTCCTGCGCCTCGTCCAGGACCACGTGAGCGAAAGGGCCAGCGAGCAGGTCGACATCGGCGGCGGCGTGCCCGGCCACCTCGTCGACCTCGTCGACCAGTGCTGCCTGCAGGTCGTCACCCCGGAGCATCGACATGACCATCATCTCGGAGTCGTCGGTCGCGATGAGGTCGTCGATGACGGTTGCCATCTCCTCGCGCTCGGCGACGCGGGCCGCCTCGCGCTGACGTCTGCGCCGCGAGCTCTCGGGGTCGCCGAGCCGCATCCGGGCAGCGTCGAGGAGCGGCAGGTCCGACACCGTCCACGCGGTGGGCTCTGGGCGCTGGAGCCGGCGGACGTCCTCGCGGCTCAGCCCGGGCGCGCACCGGTGCAGGTAGGCCGGGACCGACCACAGGTCGCCCACGAGCTCGGTCGCGTCCACCAACGGCCAGGCGCGGTTGAGGGCGGTGCGGAGCTCGCGGTTGTGCTCCAGCGACCGGCGCACCAGCTCGGGTGGCGCCTCGCCGTCGTCGTGCCTGTCCATGAGGATCGTCAGCAGCTCCTCCCAGATGGCGTCGCGGGCCTCGTTGTGAGGGGTGCCGGGGTCTGGCGCGTCGAACGCGGCAGCCCAGTCGTCAGGGCCCAGCCAGACATCGGCCCACGGGGTCGTGACCCACATCCCCTCTGTCGGGGCCTCCTCGTACAGTCCGACGGCCGGCTCGATCGCCCGCACGAGTTCCATCGAGGACTTCAGGCGAGCCACCTCCGCGTCCGTCTCCTCCGAGGCGCCGGTCCCCTCTGCGACGAGGTCACGCAGGGTGCAGGTCTGCACGCCTTCCTCTCCGAGGCTCGGGAGGACGTCCGCGACGTAGGCCAGATAGGGCTCGTGCGGACCGACGACGAGCACTCCGCCCCGGCGGTGCCCCAGGCGGGGGTCGGAGTACAGCAGGTATGCCGACCGGTGCAGGGCGACGACGGTCTTCCCCGTGCCCGGACCGCCGTCGACGACGAGGGCGCCCCGGGAGCCGGCTCGGATGATCGCGTCCTGGTCCGACTGGATCGTGCCGAGCACGTCCCGCATCCTGCTCGACCGGCTGCTGCCCAGGCTGGCGATGAAGGCCGACTGGTCGTCGAGCGCTGCCTGGCCCTCGAACCCCTCCGGGGCGAACACCTCGTCCCAGTAGTCGCTGATCCGCCCGCGGGACCACCGATACCTCCGGCGGCTGTGCAGACCCATCGGGTTCGCGTGCGTCGCACCGAAGAACGGTTCGGATGCCGGAGAGCGCCAGTCGAGCAGCACCCGACGACCCGCGGGGTCTGTGAGGCCGAGGCGTCCGATGTACACCGGCTCCCGGCTGTCCGCCGGAACGATCCTGCCGAGACACAGGTCGAGACCGAAGCGACGCAGGGACCGCAAACGAGCGGTCAGGCGGTGGACCTCCAGGTCGCGGTCCATCGCCTGCTGGCCCCTGCCGGCCGGTGCCCTGCGCTCCGCCTCGAGGCGTTCCGACAGGTCGGCAACCGACTGCTCGAGCGCCGTCGTGATCGCCGCGAACTGCCGCTCGTCGACGGCGATCAACCTCGGGTCACGCTTGTCAGCGAGGCGGTCCGGGAGATGGAACGCGCTCGTCGTCACGTCCGGCAACGACCCACTCATGTCCGAACCCCCACTCCCTCGACGCCTGCTCGGTCCGCACATCCTGCGACCGAGACGGGGCCTTGCGGCAAGCCCCCCACTGCGCTATACGTTGAGAACGGAGGGGGACGTGGCTCAGTGGGAGGCGCACCCAGCACGAACGAGGCACAGCGCGAAGCCCCGACCAGTCGCGACCGGTCGGGGCTTCACTGAGTGCGAGGCAGTAGGAAGCAGTAGTCCGGGAACGGACCTGGGCTACCGGTTCACGTAGCCCGCAGCACAGGCCGCGTTGGCAGCCGGGGTGCCGTAGACGAACAACGCGGTGTGTTCGCCGGCCTGGCCGAGGTGGACCAGCACGTGCAGCGGATGGCTCCGCCCTTCGGTCCGAGCGATGTCGACGTTCGGGTTGTGGTCGAACACGGATGCCGGGAGCACCACGGCTTCCTCACCGGCGCCCTCGGCCAACACGACACATTGACCGTTCCCCACGACCTTGGCATGGGTGTGGTCGGCGAAGGCCGACGGCGACAGCGCGACCAGGAGGCCGCCGGTCACTCCTGCGACAGCGGCTGCTCGCATTGCTGTTCGTGTCTTCATCTTCCCCTCCATCGTCACTGGCCCTCGGCCCTCCCGAGGACCACCACCCAAGGTTGGCACTGTGGAACCACCGATGACAATGGTCCGTGCGGGCGTATCCCTGGACGGTCCGGTCACTCGCTTCGCGCCGCCGACCGGCCGCCGTTGGAGCACCCCCTGCGCTCCCAGGGCCTCCGGTCGAGTCCGCTCACCGCGAGTAGTCGTCCTCGAGGCGGTGGATGTCGTCCTCGTCGAAACTCCCGAAGGCGATCTCGAGCACCCGCCCGGGAAAGCGGCCCGGGTTCCCCATCCGGTGCACTGCTCCGCGGGGAACCCACACGGTCTCGCCGCGATCGGCCGTCCAGGTGCGGTCCCCGACGGTGATGTCGATCGGGACGTCGAGCACCTGCCACAGCTCGCCTCGGTGGTCATGACGCTGGAGGGAGAGCCGGTGCCCGGGCCGCACAGTGATGATCTTGACCGTCACCTGCTCGTTGCACACGAACTGCTGGAACTCCCCCCACGGCCGCTGGGACATGAGGATGTTCTTCGTGGGGTCGGTGGGGATATCGCTGCCCATGGTCGTTCGCACCCTTGCGCTGAGACGGTGATCGGCACTCATTCTTCCTCCTCCGCGACGCGCGCGGCTCGATGGCCTCTCCCGTGGCCTTCCGCGTCATGACCTGTGCGGGTTGGCGTCTTCAATGGTGTGAAGCCACATGACCAGCCCGTTGCCCGAGGCCAGCGATGACGGTGATCGCGTTTCCGCATCCCTCCTCGCGCCCCGAGCAGGCGTATGCCGGGAGCCACCTGTCCGTGACCGGCGCGTTCCAGTCCCCGCGTGGCCGATCCGGCCACATGAACGGCATCCTTCGGGTCCGCAGGCTGTTGCCCTCGCCGGGTGGGGTGTCCGTGACGGGGGTCATCACCGCGGAGCTGCGCGAGGCGGACGGTGGCCTGATCGGGGTCGACAGCCGTCGAGCGACTCTGACCGCCTGCCCAGTGCGCGGTGAGCGTGGTCTTCAGCTCGTCGTCGACCCCCTCGAGCTCGACCTCATGGGCATCACGGTTCGGGTGCACCGGTTCACGATCGAACGGCCGGTAGACCTTCCGACATTCGACGCGCTCTCTGGCCGCTCCGCCAGTCGCCGTCGATCCGCGCAAGGCGGTGGGCCCTCGTGACCGCCCTGACGGTGGTCGGCCAGGTCTTCTCCCTGATCGTTGCAGCTGTCCTCGACCGGCTGGAGAGGTGGATGCACGTACACAGCACCCACAACCGGGCCCACCTTTCCACGGGAGCGCAACGATGACTGAGCCGTCCCCGGCATCCGCCGAGGAGATCGAGCGCATCTCGTTGCTGCGCGATCCGCCCCCACCCCCCGGCTACGTCGACCCGCTGGCGGAAAGCCCCTCGCTCGAGGGCATCCGCGGTCCGGAGCCGGAGGGCTCCATGGCGACGACCGACGTCCAGGGGACCAGGAGCCCTTCCTGACGGCGGGCACCCGAACAGCCGCGCGGCGCCGGGATTCGAGGAGACTCTCCTGGCGCCGCGCGGTGCACGTCGGTGCGGGGC
Source organism: uncultured Nostocoides sp. (assembly GCA_937907685.1). Taxonomy (GTDB): domain Bacteria; phylum Actinomycetota; class Actinomycetes; order Actinomycetales; family Dermatophilaceae; genus Fodinibacter. The sequence continues at coordinate 26,263 of CALCXF010000038.1, read as the reverse complement.
GGCACGTCTGCCGGCGGCCGGCTCCCTCCTTCCGGGTGACGACGGCCTGCAGCTTCGACGGACCCGACCGTCCGGCCGCGCGTATGGTCACAGCCGTGACCTCTGGAGCGGCGGCTGAGCAGTCGTCCGAGCCGGGCGGACCCGATGAGGACGTGGCGGCTCTCATTCCCATGCTCCGGCGGATCGTCGGCGCTCGGGTGGGCCAGCACCCGGCCGCGGAGGACCTCGTGCAGGAGACCCTCGCCCGCGTCCTCGCCGCCAAGGACCGGATCGAGCCGGGGATGATCGAGCCGTACGCGATCACGACGGTGCGCAACCTGGTCGCCACGATGTGGCGCAGCGGCGACCGGGAGCAGCGCAACCGCCACCGGCTCCACGACCCCAACGAGCCCCGGGACATCGAGGAGTCGGTCGTCGCGACCGAGGAGCAGTCGGCGATCACCGAGGCGCTCGGGCGGCTGACGGAGCGGGAGCGCGAGGTGCTCCTCGCACACGAGGTGAGTGGGCGTGACACCCGCTCCCTCGCGGACGAGACGGGCAGCACCGCGGGTGCGGTCGCCGCGCAGCTCAAGAGGACCCGCGCCCGGCTCCGCGTCGAGTACCTCCTGGCGCTGGAGAAGGTCGAGCCTCCGACGGACCGATGCCGACCGGTCCTCCTCGCCCTGTCCAGCGCGGACCGGCGGCGGCAGCGAGAGCTGGATGCTCCCCGGCACCTGCTCGAGTGCGACCTCTGTGCCCGCCTGAGCGCGCCGCTCCTCGGCCGGGGACCGACGCGCGAGGACGAGGTCCACGTCCCCATCACCAGCGACCCGGACATCGTCGCGGCGCGGCAGGCCGCTCGTGAGCTGGCCGTGCGCGCCGGATTCTCCGGAACCGACCTCACCCTGCTCGCAACGGCCGTCTCGGAGGTCGCTCGCAACATCGTGAAGTTCGCGACCAGCGGTGACGTGACCATCGAGCTCCTCGACCAACCCCAGCCCGGTATCCGCGTGGTGGCGCGGGACACCGGACCCGGCATCCCCGACGTGGGCCGTGCACTGGAGGACGGCTTCAGCACGGCCGAGGGCCTCGGTCTCGGCCTCCCGGGCGCCCGGCGCCTCATGGACGAGTTCTCCATCGTCTCCGAGCAGGGCCGCGGCACCACCGTCAGCATGACCAAGTGGTTCGACAAGAAGGGATGACGATGAACGATCAGCAGACCGAGGAGCAGCAGGACACGGTTGTGCCCATCGACGGGCACCAGCTCCTCCCGCAACTGGTCGCGCACCTTCGAGAGCACCGCGCCCGGCTGCGAGACGAGTGGGCGTCCCGCATCCGCGATGCCCACCTCCTCGAGGCGATGACGCCACAGGAGATGGCTGCCGAGACGACCTCGGTCTACGACAACTACGTGGAGGTCCTCGAGACCGGCAGCGTGGAGGCACTCCAGCACTATGCGCGGGACCTGTCGGAGCGGATCATCCCGCGGGGAGTGGAGACTCACGAGGTCGTCGGCATCGTGCTGTTGCTGCGCGACGTGCTCGCTCGCTCGCTGTTCGAGAAGTACCAGCGCGACTTCCCGTTGCTCAACCAGGTGCTCGACGCCTACGAGCCGGCCGCCAACCGCATCGCCAACACCGTCGCGGTGAGCTTCGTGGAGGAGCGCGAGCGGGTCATCACCCAGCAGCAGGACGCCATCCGGGAGCTCTCGACGCCCGTGTTGCCGGTGCGCGAGCGCCTCCTCATCCTTCCGATCATCGGTGTCCTCGACAGCGAGCGGGCTCGGCAGCTCACGGAGCAGCTGCTGCGCGGCATCCGCACCCACCGGGCCAAGGTGGTCGTCATCGACATCACGGGGGCGCCCGACGTGGACGAGACCGTCGCCAACCACCTCGTGCAGACCGTAGACGCCTCGCGACTCATGGGCGCCAGCGTCATCATCACCGGCCTCTCGCCGACCATCGCGCAGACGCTCGTGACAATCGGCGTCGACCTCAGCAAGATGAACACCATCGGGGACCTGCAGGGGGGCCTCGAGGAGGCCGAGCGCCTGCTCGGCTACCGGGTGACACGGATGGAGGCGGACGACGCCTCGTGAGCACTGGGCCGGCCCTCGTCTCCATCCTGCGCCAGGGTGACACCCTCGTGGCGTCGATCCACACTGCCCTGGACGACTCCGAGATGATCCGGTTCCAGAACGACCTCGTCCACCAGATCGGGGAGCACCGGGCCCGCGGCGTCATCATCGACGTCGCCGCGCTCGACGTGCTCGACAGCTTCGGGTCACGAACGCTGCGGACCATCGCCGACATGGCGCGGTTGCGGGGCGCCACCACGGTGATCGTCGGCATCCAGCCGGATGTCGCGTACGCCATGGTCCAGCTCGGCATGGGCCGGGTGGGTGCCCACACGGCTCTGGACCTCGAGGAGGGCCTCGCCTACCTGTCGTCCATGCGGAACGGCCGGCACAAGGCGGCTCCGTGACCGAGGTGGAGGACCTCACGCGCGACTACCGAGCCGCCTTCCTGCGGTACCTGCCCGGCCGCAGCGAGGCGGCCCTCACGCTGGGGTACGAGCTCGGGCGCCGAGCCGTCGTCGACGGGGTGAGCCTGCTCGACGTCGTCCAGGTGCATCACACCGTCCTCGCCGAGGTCCTCGTGGACACGCCGGCAGAGGACACGCCCGCCCTGAGCTCGGCGGCGGCCGCGTTCCTCGTCGAGGTGCTCTCGACCTTCGACATGGCGCACCGGCTGCAGGAACGTCCCCAGACGCCTCGACCCTGACACCTCTCGCAGCGTCACTCGGGATCCACACACAACCTCCACACGTTCCCCGCGCCCCGTGCGCGACGTCCCTCATAGCGTTCCCCTCATGATCAGCATGCGAGGACTGACGAAGGACTACGGCGACGTGCGGGCCGTCGACGACCTCACCTTCGACGTCGAGGCGGGGAAGGTCACCGGTTTCCTCGGACCGAACGGGGCCGGCAAGTCGACGACCATGCGCATGGTCATGGGACTCGACCGCCCGTCGGCCGGCAGTGCCACCGTCAACGGGAAGCGGTACGTGGAGATCGCGGCGCCGCTGTGCGAGGTGGGGGCGTTGCTCGACGCGGGGGCGATGCATCCCGGCCGCTCCGGGCGGTCCCACCTGCGGATCGGCGCCCGGAGCAACGGCATCCCGTTGTCTCGGGTCGACGAGGTGATCGAGCAGGTGGGCCTGGGTGCCGCCGCGCGGCGGCGGGTGAAGGGGTACTCCCTGGGGATGCGGCAGCGACTCGGGATCGCGGCTGCCCTGCTGGGTGACCCGCAGGTGCTGCTCTTCGACGAGCCGGTCAACGGCCTCGACCTGGACGGCGTCCGCTGGATCCGGGCGCTGCTGCGTGGCTTCGCCGACGAGGGGCGGACGGTGCTGGTGTCCAGCCACCTCATGAGCGAGATCCAGCTGATCGCCGACCGCGTGGTGATCATCGGTCGGGGGCGCCTGATCGCCGACGCCGACATCGACGAGGTGCTGAGCGGACTCGGGGGCCGACGGGTGCGGGTCCGGACTCCTCAGGACGACGACCTGCACCGTGCCCTGGCCGACCGCGCCGCAGTAGTCCGCACCACGCCCGGAGAGCTGGAGGTCACGGGGCTGGGCGCGCCGGAGATCGGCGACCTCGCCCAGGCTCTCGGCCTGGCGATCCACCACCTCGCGGACGTCGAGCAGTCCCTCGAGCACGCCTATCTCTCCCTGACCGAGGACAGCGTCGACTACCACGGCCGCTCCGCCGAGCCGATGATGGACGGAGCAGCACGATGAGCGCCACCACGGTCCTCGCCCGGTCCGCTCGGGCTGAATGGACCCGGATCTGGAGCGTGCGCTCGAGCTGGATCCTTGCCGTGGTGACGGCGGTTGCCGTCGTCGGCCTGGGCACGATCATCGGCATCGACAGCTCCGACGACCCCTCGGGGCCGCCCCCGGACGCGAGCGCGTGGGACGGAGGGCAGCTCACCGGGATGTTCGCGCTCTTCGGGATCCTCGCGTTGTCCGTGGTGACCAGCGCGGCGGACCACGGCACCGGCGCCATCGTGCCGACCCTGCAGTGGACGCCGCGCCGGGGTGTTCTCCTCGCGGCCCGAGCCGGCGTCGTCGTCGCCACCACGACCCTCCTCGGGGTGCTGCTCGTGGCGGCGGCCAGCGTGGTGATCTGGGCGTTCCTGCCGCATCTCGGGCTCCCGGTCGGGGACGGGGCCGAGATCCTCGGTGGACTTGCTCTCGTCTACGCGTGCGGCGCCCTGCTGGCGGTCGGCCTCGCCCTCGTCCTGCGCAGCACCGCCGGGGGTCTCGTGACCGTCATCGCGCTCGTGCTCGTGCTGCCTCCGCTGATGGCCCAGCTTCCCTACGAGTGGGCCGTCACCCTCTCGTCCCTCATGCCCGGCTCGAGCGCACTGTTCCTCATCTTCGGCGAAGGGCCGAGCGACGACATGACGACCACCTCCGCCCGACTCACCCTCGCCGCGTGGGGTGTCACCGCGCTCCTCGCAGGGGGCTGGCGCCTCATGCGGACCGACGCCAACCGGTGACACCTTCCAAGGGAGCAGACATGAAGAACGCGAAGACCTCGTACCGCCTCGCCGTCGCCGTTGCGCTCGGGACCGTGCTGTTCCTGGCATTCGGCATCGGGGCCCTCGGCATCATCGGTGACGGTGGGCGAGCGGACCGGATGTACCTCGCGGTCCTCGCCGTCCTCGTCGTCGGCACCATCGTCGCGCGGTTGAGACCACGAGGCATGGCTGTCGCGCTCGCCGCGACGGCGGCCACGCAGGTGCTCGTCGCCGTCGTCGCACTGGCGTCCGGGCTCCAGGACTCCGAGGGTGCCTCGGTCGCGGACATCCTCATGCTCACGGTGATGTATGCCGGCCTCTTCGGGCTGTCCGGCTGGCTCTTCTGGCGGTCGGCGGAGCAGTCCGCGGTGACTGCCACGAGTTCCGCCTGACCCAGCGTCCCTGAAGCTCCACGGGCCTTCGACACCGTGGCGCTAGGGTCAGGCAACCGACGAGGAGACCCGATGACCACCGATGGCCGGCTCGTTGTCCTGGCAGCTCTCGCCGCGACCCTCGTGCTCGGTGCCTGCGCAGGCGAGGAGGCAGACCTCGCCGGCCGCACCTTCACCACCACCGAGGTCCGAGGTCACGACCTCGTCGAGGGCAGCACTGTCACACTGGCGTTCGAGGAGAACGGGATCTCGGCCCAGGCGGGGTGCAACACACTCAACGGGGCCGCGTCGTGGGACGGGGGAACCCTCGACGTGCAGGAGCCGATGGCCTCGACGCGCCTGGCGTGCGAGCAGGCTCTCATGGCGCAGGACCAGTGGCTGGCGTCGTTCCTCACGTCCTCACCGGCCCTCGAGGTCGACGGGGAGGTCCTGACGCTCGATGACGACACGACCCGCATGACGTTGACCGAGCAGCCGTAGGCCACGCTTCGCGAGCGTCCAGCGCGGCGGGGCCTGACGAGTCGTCAACCCAGCCGGCCGAGCCGGTCCTCTGCGCGCTGGACGGCCGTCGCGGCCGCCCGCTCGTCCCGCGCAGCGGACTCCGCCGCCCGCCCAGCCGCGCGTTCGGCATCCTTCGCCTCGCCGATGCCGTGCTGCACCTCGGCCAGCTGCTGTTCCAGCTCTCGCCGCCTGACCTCGAGGCCTTCTCGATGCCGGTGCGCCGCGGTGGCCACGTCCCGGGCCTCGTCGGCGCGGCGGCGGGCCTCCTCGAGCTCAGCGACGGCGTTCTCGAGATCAGTGCGGGCGGCGGTGACCTCGGTCGGGTCCGGCCCGGTGCGTCGCTCGGGGGACGGCCGGCGCGGTGCGGGCGCCGGGGCATCCTCCTCCGTCAGGGCGGTCGGGACCGCGACCACGCCGTCGACGGCGACCGGGTCGAGGCCGGTCGAGGAGAAGGTGTCGGTGAGCAGACCGGTGGACAAGGCCGCCGCCGCAGGGGCGTCCGCCATCGCGGCCCGCAAGGACTCCTCCACGGCGCCGGCCACCTGCTCGCTCACCGGGTGCCCTGCCTGGCGTCCGAGCGCCCGTGCCTGTTCGGTCACCGCACGGGTGAGCTGCCGTCGGGAACGGTCGAGGGCCCGCACCTCGTCTCCCGAGAGCACGCCCTGTGCAGCGCGCAGCTCGGCGCCCAGTGCCAGCACCTGGTCAACCTCCTCGCGGTGCGTACGGACCAGGGTGTTGAGCAGCCATGCGGCCGTGGTGGGCTTGCGCAGCTTCTGGATCCGCTCGGCCAGCTGAGCGTCACCTGCCGCCCTGGCCTCCTTCGCGCGACGGTTGCGCTCCGTCGTGAAGTCGCCTGGCGCCACGGCGTACAGCTCCTGGGCCGCGTCCTCCAGGCTGCTCACGACCTGAGCATGACACGGGTCCCGGCGGCGATGGCTGCGCTCACTGGGAGAGGAGGAGGTCCAACCGGTCGAGGAGGGCCTCGAGGGCGGCCTCGAACTCTGCCTCGGTGTGGTCCTCAGCGAGCAGGTCGGCGGTCCGCAGAAGCGTGGGGTAGTCCGACACGTCCACCCTCGGGCTCGGCGCGGGGACGGCCGCATCCCCCTCGTCCAGGGGCTCCTCCACCGGGCCGGTCGTCGCTCCGTGCTCGGCCGCATCGAGGAGGAGGTGCCCCAGCAGGAAGCTCGTGAAGATCCGGTAGGCCCCCACCGCCTGTCGGTCGGTGAACCCACGACTGGTGAGGGCCCCGAGGAACTCCTCCACGAGACGCAGGCTGCGCAGGGGCGGGCGGAGCCACGGAGCTGACGGGTGCCGGGTCGCCACGAGGGGGAACACCTTCGGGTGCTCCACGGCGATCGTCCGAACGGAGTGGGCGAGCCGCTGGAGCACCGCCTGCCAGCCGTCGAGCGCCCCGGTCACGTCGTGCGGCTGTAGGCGGATCCTGTCGACGAGGTCGTCGACGACGCCCTCGAGGAGGTCCTCCCGGCCGTTGACGTACCGGTACAGCGCCATCGCCTCGACCCCGAGCCGGGCTCCCAGCGAGCGCATCGTCAGCGCGGTGAGGCCCTGCTCGTCGATGACGGCGATCGCCTCCTCGACGATCACTCCACGACTCAGCGGCTGGCGAGCCGCTCCCGGTGGTTGTCCGGCATCCGACATCAAGTCCTCCATCCGCGTCCCATCTTCCGGCATCCCGGCCGGGGATTCGGGTCCCGCGCCAGCCGCTGCGGGCGGGGATCTCGCCCAGAGGGGCCTGAGGATCACATCTTTGTCGAAGGTTTACCTCGTAAACGAGCGGGCACTGCGTCATGGACCGGCCCGGTCGGCGTCTTCATAGGCGTCCGGGCAAGCCCCACAGAAAGTGAGACAACCGTGGAAGACGCACTCGACGACGCCCTCACGGCCGTCGTGACGTTCGTTCCGAAGCTCGTGCTGTTCCTCGTCATCCTCATCATCGGTGTCATCGTGGCCCGGCTGCTGGCGAAGGCCGTGAACGCCATCCTCGAGCGCGTCGGCTTCGACCGGGCGATCGAGCGCGGCGGAGTCGCCCGCGTCATGGAGAAGTCGAAGTACGACCCCTCCGACATCCTGGCGAAGATCGTCTACTACGCCGTGCTGCTGTTCACCCTCCAGCTCGCGTTCAGCGCCTTCGGCCCGAACCCGATCAGCGAGCTGCTGACCGCGATCATCGCCTTCCTTCCCCGGGTGTTCGTCGCCATCGTCATCGTCGTCGTGGCCGCGGCCATCGCCGCCGGGGTGAAGAGCCTCATCCAGGGCACCCTGGGAGGCCTGTCCTACGGACGGACGCTCGCCAACATCGCGGCTGTCTTCATCCTCGGTCTCGGCATCATCGCCGCCCTGAACCAGGTGGGCATCGCGACCACGGTGACCACGCCCGTGCTCATCGCGGTTCTCGCGACCATCGCCGGCATCCTCATCGTCGGCGTGGGCGGCGGGCTGGTCCGGCCCATGCAGAGCCGCTGGGAGTCATACCTCACCAAGGCCGAGGCCGAGGCTCCGCGCATCCGCCAGGAGGCCGCCATGGCGCCGAGCGTCACGGAGCAGGTGCGGGACAAGAAGGAGCAGATGCAGTCCGACTACCGGGCTCCGACCACGGTCGACAGCCAGGCACCGACCGCCGTCTACGACCAGACCGTGGGGGCGACCGCGTATGACCCCAACGTTCCGTCGACGGCCTACGACCCCAACGAGCCCTCGACCGCATACGACCCGAACCGGCCGTCCACGGCATACGACCCCAACCAGCGGTACTGACTGGGCCTCGGCCCGACGTCCGACACCGATGCACACCACCACCACCATCACAGGAGGAAGTACATGAGCATCGACCAGAGCAACATCGGCACCATCATCGGCCAGTCCGTCCACGGCTCCGACGGCCAGCGGATCGGCGAGGTCGGCCAGGTCTACCTCGACGACGAGACGGGTAGGCCGGAGTGGGCCACCGTGCGGACCGGCCTGTTCGGCACCAAGGAGAGCTTCGTCCCCGTCTCGCAGGCACAGATGACCGACGACGGTCTGCGGGTGCCGTACGACAAGGACCTCATCAAGGGTGCCCCTCGCGTCGACGCAGACCAGGGTCACCTGTCGAAGGAGGAGGAGGCCGAGCTGTACCGCCACTACGGGCTCGAGGACTCCTCCGCACGTCGCGACCGCGGAACCGTGGGCCACGACACGTCGGGACCCAGCACCGACGACGCCATGACCCGCTCGGAGGAGCACCTCGAGGTGGGAACCCAGACCCGCGAGGCGGGCCGGGCGCGGCTTCGCAAGTACGTCGTCACCGAGCAGCAGACCGTCAACGTGCCCGTCACCCGTGAGAAGGTGACGCTGGAGCGCGAGCCCATCACCGACGCCAACGTCGGCGCGGCGATGGACGGGCCCAGCATCTCCGAGGAGGAGCACGAGGTGGTCCTGCACGAGGAGAAGCCGGTCGTGCAGAAGGAGGCCGTCCCGGTCGAGCGAGTGCGGCTCGGCAAGGACACGGTCACCGAGCAGGAGAAGGTCACCGAGGAGGTCCGCAAGGAGCGCATCGAGGCCGAGGGCGTCGACGAGCGGCGCGGCGACCTGCGCTGAGACCCCTGGCTGTGCCGCGGCCCGCGTATCCCCGCGGGCCGCGGCAGAGCGCTTCGCACGGGGCAGCACGCCCCGGAAAGGAGCACCATGAGCACCACCCCGGACGCGACACCCGATCGCCACCGCGACGGCCCGCTGCCCGACGACCGGGTGGACCAGCGGTATGACGACGTGCGAGCGGATGGTGACCGCTCGGCTGTCCCGGCGGCGATTCCCACCCGTCGGGAGGTCGTCGGCCTGGAGAGGGAGCAGTACGGCGGGATCAAGGTCGGCTCGGCCTTCTTCGGGTGGCTGACCGCCACGGGCACGGCCATCCTCCTCATCTCGCTCGTCGCGGCCGCGGGGACGGCTGTCGGTCTGGCGACCGGCACCACTCCCGAGGACGCGGCATCCGAGGCGACGAGCGACCCGGCCACCGTCGGCCTCGTCGGCGGGGTCATCCTGCTGGTCATCCTCTTCGTCGCCTACTACTGCGGCGGCTACGTGGCCGGGCGGATGGCGCGGTTCGACGGGGCGAAGCAGGGTTTCGCCGTATGGCTCTGGGCCGTGGTCGCCGCGATCGCGGTGGCCGCCCTCGGAGCCGCCGCGGGTGACGAGTTCAACGTCCTCGCGAACCTCAACAGCTTTCCTCGCATCCCCGTCGGCGAGGGAGACCTCTCGACGGCTGGCATCCTGGCCGCCATCGGCGTGGCGGTGGCGAGCCTCGCCGGGGCTGTTCTCGGTGGTCTGGCCGGCATGCGCTTCCACCGCAAGGTCGACCGCGCAGGGCTCGGCGACTGACACCAGAAGGATCCGAGAAGGAGGAGTGTCATGCAGATCGACAAGCAGGAGATTCTCGAGCTCCTGAGGAGCCGCGGTGAGCACGACACCGCCGACCAGGCGGAGAACGAGCTCCCGGACGAGGTGGACACCGACCAGCACCGCGCGAAGCTCGAGCAGCTCGGCATCAACCCCGCCGACCTGCTCGGCGGCATCGGTGGCACGTTCGGCTGAGCTCCGCAGCACGCGGCGATGAGGGGCGGCCCACGTTCCCGGACGCCGTGGACCGCACCGCGTGACACGACGTCGCGGGGGAGTGCGGTTCCCACCGGCTGCCGCGGGCGTGGTCCCCTGTCGCCGTCGCGTTCACGGTGGTCGCGTCATGGAGGGGCGTCGACGGGGTCTTCACCGATGTGGCGAGAGAGAGAACGGTCAGCGGCCTGCGGCGGCGACATGCGAACGGGATGCCCCGACCATGATGGAGGCCATCGCGCTGGCAAGCCCTCTGCTGGTGCTGGGGCTGGTCCTGCTGCTGTACCGGCTCGAGGTCTGGACACTGCGCCCGGGCTCGAAGCCCCGCAAGGCAGCCAGGCGTGACCGTGCCACACCAGGGCAGGGCGATGAGCGAGCCGTCGTCAGCTCCACCCGGCAGGTCGGGTCCGCTGTAGCGTCGAGTGGTGCCCGACAAGCCCAGCGTGCTCTTCGTGTGCGTCCACAACGCCGGTAGGTCCCAGATGGCCGCCGCCTACCTCGCCCACCTGTCCGGCGGTGCGGTGGAGGTGCGGTCCGCCGGCTCGGCCCCGGCCGACGAGGTCAACCGGGCGGCCGCGGAGGCGATGGCCGAGGACGGCATCGACATCTCCGCCGAGACACCGAAGATGCTGACCGACGAGGCGGTCCAGCGGTCCGACGTGGTCGTCACGATGGGCTGCGGCGACAGCTGCCCGATCTACCCGGGGAAGCGCTACGAGGACTGGGAGCTCGACGACCCGGCCGGCAAGGGCGTGAAGTCCGTGCGCCCGATCCGCGACGACGTCAGGCGCCGCGTGGTGGCCCTCCTGGAGTCACTCGGCGTGCGCCCGGTGGACGCCTGAGCGGCATACACTCCTCGGACATCCGACCCCGACACCCACCGGTGCCATGCAGACGTTCGTCCCGTATGCCGCGTTCGAGGACACCGCCCGCGTCCTGGACCCCAGGCGGCTCGGCAAGCAGCGGGTCGAGGTCATCCAGATCGTCCGGGCCCTCACGGTTCCGGGGTACGCGTGGTCGTCGCACCCTGCCGTGCTCATGTGGAAGGGGTACGAGGAGGCGCTCGGCCGGTACGGCCTGACGATGTGCGACGTGTGGACCGAGCTGGGCTTCGCCGACACGTGCGAGTCGACCATTCGTGAGGATCTCGCCGCAGCCGGCATCGACCGTATTCGGAGCTACGACGAGCTGTTGGACGCCGGCGCGCTGCCACCCTGGCTGTTCGACGACGAGCTCCAGCGCACGCACCGCTCGGCGCTCGTGCGCAAGGACCCCGACCACTACGGTCCGCTCTTCGCCGGTGTTCCCCCCGACCTCCCCTACCACTGGCCGCTTCGCTCACCCGCAGTCGTGGAGCGCGAGCGCCGCCGCGCCGAGAACGCCGAGCGCCGGGAGGAAAGGGCACGCCAGCGGGATGCCGAACGCGCGGCACGAGAGCTCCAGGCCGCGCGGCGACGCCGCAGCGAGGCGGCCCGGCGAGGATGGCGGACGAGGTCCGCCCGAGCAGCTGCCCAGCACGCCGCGTCGTCCGAAGGGCCCGACGGGTCCGGACCGTCCGGACCGGCGGGACCCCAGGTTGCCGCGGGGGACGGCTGACCTGCGGCAGACGACCGAGCAGGACACGCGGAGAACCGGCACCCGCGTTCGGAGTGTCCTGCCCCCTCGAATGCGCCGGCGGCCCTGTCGCCCCCGGTCAGCCGTTGTGCCCCAACCGCCATACCGTGCGCGAGGAGAAGGTCTCGCCCGGGCGGAGGACCACCGAGGGGAAGTGCGGGTGGTTCGGCGCGTCCGGGAAGCCCTGGGTCTCGAGCGCGATGCCTGCCCGCTCGGTGTAGCGGACACCCGAGGGACCCACGACGGAGCCGTCGAAGTAGGCGCCCGAGTACACCTGGAGGCCCGGGCGGTCGGTGAGCACCTCGAGCCCGAGACCCGAGCGGCCGGTCAGGCGCGCCGCCGGCCGGAGCCCGCTCCCGGACAGCACGAAGTTGTGGTCGAGGCCGCCGGCGTGCCCGAGCTGCTCCGACGGCTCGGCGAGCACGTCCGACAGGCGCCGAGGGCGCCGGAGGTCGAAGGGCGTGTCGTCGACCGGAGCCACCTCGCCGGTGGGGATCATGTCCGGCCGCACCGGGGTGGTGGCGTCGGCGTGCACCTGGAGGAGGTGGTCGTCGATGGTGCCGCGGCCCTCGCCGTCGAGGTTGAAGTAGGCGTGGTTCGTGAGGTTGACGACCGTCGCCCGGGTCGTGGTGGCGACGTAGTCGATGGCCACCTCACCGGGAGAGACGGTGTAGGTGACCGAGACCCGCAGCTCGCCGGGGAAACCCTGGTCGCCGTCGGGGCTCGTCAGCGACAGCGTCACGGCCTCCGGACCGGTGGACTCGACGTCCCACTCTCGCAGGTCGTACCCGTCCGGCCCGCCGTGCAGCGCATGGCCGCGGTCGTTGGTCGGGACCTCGTACTCGACGTCGTCGAGCGAGAAGCGGCCGCCGTCGATGCGGTTCGCGACCCGGCCCACGACGACCCCGAAGTAGCCACCGACGGCGGCGTACGCCTCCACGTCCCGGTGGCCGAGGACCACGTCGGTCTCCGAGCCATCGGGGCCGGTGACCACGAGGCCGCGCACGGCCGCCCCGGTGCTGAGTACTTCCAGCCGGATGTTGTTGCTGCGCATCTCGATCCGGCGAGGGGAGGTGGTCATCGTGCGATCCTTCCAGACCCCGGCGCTGAGCGCGCCGCACCTGTCCGCGCCAGCCATGGCGCCGGGTCGCCGACCACCCGCTCGAGCTCGACGTATGCGGCCCCCAGGGCGCCGGGAGCCGGGTCGTTGCCCGCCGTCTCGATGGTGGGCGGCACCCACCGCGCCGAGAGCACCCTGTCCCGCAGCGTCGACTCGAGACGGGGCCGGATGAGGTGCGCGACCTCCCGGAGGTGCCCGCCCAGCACGATGACGGGGACGTCGACGAGGTTGACCGCTCCGGCGACCGCGCACCCCAGCGCCCAGGCCGCACGGTCGACGGCATCCGACGCTCGTGCGTTCCCAGCGCGAACCCGGTCGGTGAGCTCGGATGCCGTGGCCTCCGGGTCGAGTCCGGCCGCCGTGAAGAGCGCCCTCTTTCCGGCGTACTGCTCCAGGCACCCCGTCGAGCCGCAGGGGCACCGAGGTCCGGACGGGTCGACCGTGACGTGGCCGATCTCGCCAGCCCAGCCATGGCGGCCGGCCAGCGGCACCCCACCGAGGACGACGGCACCTCCGATGCCCGTCTCTCCGGACACGTAGATGAAGTCGCGGAGCCGCCCCGGTCGTCCCGGCCGTTGCGAGGACACGGTGCGGGACGCCAGGTCGGCCTCGTTGCCCACGACGAGCGGCAGGTCACCGAGGTGACGCGAGAGCGCGGCCGGCAGGTCGACGTCGGACCACCCCAGGTTGGGCGCGCGCAGCAGCTGCCCGGAGCCCGGGGACACGATCCCGGGCACGGCGAGGCCCGCTCCGACGAGGACGAGGCCCGGGGCCGAGGCGACGGCCTCGGCAGCGATGAGCGCGAGGCGGTCGAGGACGTCGGCCGGGTCGGAGGACCGTAGGTCGTCGGCCTCGACGCGCCGCCCCCGCACCTCACCCTCGAGGTCTACCACGAGGGCAGCGAGGTAGCCGACGTTGACCTGCAGGCCCAGCGCGGCGAACCGGTCGCCGTGAGGGACGAGCGGAGTGCCGCGGCGTCCTGGGCCCGCCCTGGCGACGGGTTGCAGCTCCGTCAGCACGCCGCCGCTCACGAGGTCGTCGACGAGGCGGGAGACCGTGGAGCGGGTCATCGCCGTGGTGTGGGCCACGTCGGCTCGGGTAGGGGGCTCGGTGGCGGCGAAGACGGTCCGGGTGACCAGCGCCAGGTTCGCCGCCCGGATGCCGGCCTGGTCGGAGCCTCCCGTTCCGGCCGAGGTCGAGCCCGGCGCGGCGGCGTCCGGCGGCGGCGGGAGGGTCGGCACCCCTTGACGGTACCGGGTCTCGGGCTTTAGTTTTGTGAAACAACAAACGTGGAGGAGCAGGTTCATGTCGGTGGAAACACGTCGTCCCTCAGCTGAGGACAAGTTCTCGTTCGGGCTCTGGACCGTCGGCTGGACCGGCGCCGACCCGTTCGGCACCGCCTCGCGACCCGCCCTCGACCCGTGGGAGTACTCCGACCGTCTCGCCGAGCTCGGCGCGTGGGGGATCACGTTCCACGACAACGACGTCTTCCCGTTCGACGCCGACGAAGCAACTCGTCGTGACCGCCTCGGCCGGCTCAAGGACGCAGCGGACAAGGCGGGGCTGACGATCGAGATGGTCACGACGAACACCTTCACCCACCCGGTCTTCAAGGATGGCGGGCTGACCTCGAACGACCGGTCGGTGCGCCGGTTCGGCCTCCGCAAGGTGCTCCAGGCCGTGGACATCGCCGCGGACATGGGAGCCAGCACCTTCGTCATGTGGGGTGGCCGCGAGGGGGCCGAGTACGACGGGTCGAAGGACCTCTTCTCCGCCTTCGAGCGCTACAAGGAGGGGCTGGACACCGTCGCGGGCTACATCAAGTCCCGTGGTTACGACCTGCGCATCGCCCTGGAGCCCAAGCCCAACGAGCCGCGGGGCGACATCTTCCTGCCGACCCTCGGTCACGCGCTCGCGATGATCGCCGAGCTCGACCACGGCGACATCGTCGGCCTCAACCCCGAGACCGGCCACGAGCAGATGGCCAACCTCAACTACACCCACCAGCTCGCCCAGGCGCTGTGGTGCGGCAAGCTCTTCCACATCGACCTCAACGGTCAGCGCGGGCTCAAGTACGACCAGGACCTCGTGTTCGGCCACGGCGACCTGCTCTCGGCGTTCTTCACCGTCGACCTGCTCGAGAACGGGTTCCCCGGGAGTCCGGACGCGCCCCGCTACACCGGCCCTCGCCACTTCGACTACAAGCCGTCACGCACCGAGCACATGGACGGTGTGTGGGCGTCGGCGGCCGCCTGCATGTCGACCTACCTGCTCCTCGCCGACAAGGCGCGGGCGTTCCGGGCCGACTCCCGGGTGACCGAGGCCGTGGCGTATGCCGGGGTGCCGGACCTCGCCACGCCCACCCTCGACGACGGGGAGACGGTCGACGCGTTCCTCCAGGGCGACGACGGTTTCGACGCCGAGAAGGCCGCCGAGCGCGACTACGGCTTCGTCCGCCTCAACCAGCTCGCCCTCGAGCACCTCATCGGCTGAGGACGATGCCCCTCGTCGCCGGCGTCGACTCCTCGACGCAGTCCTGCAAGGTCGTCGTCCGGGACGCGGAGACCGGTGCGCTCGTCCGCTCCGGCTCGGCTCCGCACCCTGCAGGCACCGAGGTCGACCCGGAGGCCTGGTGGGCGGCCCTGGAGGCAGCAGTGACCCAGGCCGGCGGCTTGGACGACATCGCCGCCCTCTCGGTCGGAGGCCAGCAGCACGGCATGGTGTGCCTGGACGCCGGGGGGCAGGTGGTCCGCCCCGCGCTGCTGTGGAACGACACCCGATCGGCCCAGGACGCGACCGACCTGGTCCACGCCCTCGGCGACGGCGACGCCGCGGCCGGGGCGGCGGCCTGGGCCGACGCCGTGGGCAGCGTGCCGGTGGCGTCGATCACGGTGAGCAAGCTCCGCTGGCTGGCTCGCCACGAGCCGGAGCACGCCGAACGGGTGGCCGCCGTGGCGCTTCCGCACGACTGGCTGACGTGGCGCCTCTGCGGCTCCTCGTCGATCGACACCCTGACCACCGACCGGTCCGACGCGTCGGGGACCGGCTACTTCGACGCCGTGCGCGGCACGTACCGGCGCGACCTGCTGGCGCTGGCTCTCGAGGGCAGGGGTGGGGACGGTGACGACCTCGTGCTGCCCCGGGTGCTCGGTCCGAGCGAGGTGGCCGGTGCCGGTGACCCGCGACGTGGGTGGGAGCACCTGGTCCTCGGCCCGGGGTGCGGGGACAACGCCGGTGCCGCACTCGGCCTGGGGCTCGAGGTGGGTCAGGCGTGCCTGTCGATCGGCACCTCCGGGGTGGTGTCGGCGGTGTCCGACACACCCACCGCGGACCCCTCGGGGTTGGTCACCGGGTTCGCCGACGCGACCGGACGGTTCCTCCCGCTGGCGTGCACCCTCAACGGCTCCCGGGTCCTCGATGCCGTCCGCAGCATCCTCGGCGTCGACCATGCCGAGCTGAGCCGCCTGGCGCTCTCCGCGGAACCGGGCGCGGCCGGCCTCGTGCTCGTGCCCTATCTGGAGGGGGAGAGGACCCCCAACCTCCCGACGGCCACCGGGTCGCTCCTCGGGCTCACCCTCGAGTCGACCACTCGTGCCAACCTCGCCCGTGCCGCCGTCGAAGGGCTCCTGGGCCTGATGGCCGGCTGTGTCGACGCCATGACCGCGCAGGGGATCACCATCGACCAGGTGACACTCGTCGGCGGTGGAGCGCGGTCCGAGGCGGTGCGCGTGCTCGCCCCGTCGATCCTCGGCGTCCCGGTGGTCGTCCCCCCACCCGGCGAGGCGGTGGCGGACGGGGCTGCCCGACAGGCGGCGTGGGTCCTCTCCGGCGGCGACCATCCGCCCGCCTGGCACGCGGGTGCCGTGGAGACGCGGGTCTCGGCGCCGGATGGCTCGACGCGCGAGCGCTACCGCCGGGCCGCCACCGCGGCGGCGAGCCTGGTGGTCGTCGCCGGCGCCCCCCTCTAGGGGTCGACGCTCCGGGTCTTCGTGCGGCCGGAATCCCGCTCTTAATCAACTTGACAGTTGATCAATGAGCGTGTTGAATGAGAGTCATGAGCACCGCAGAGGAGCGAGTGGACCTGGGCTTCACGGCCCTGGCCGACCCGGTGCGGCGCGCGATCATCGCCCGCCTCAGCCGAGGCCCGGCCACGGTCAACGAGCTTGCCGAGCCGTTCGGGATCTCCCTCCAGGCGGTGTCCAGGCACATCCAGGTCCTCGAGCACGCGGGCCTGGTCACCCGCACACGGGACGCCCAGCGGCGGCCCGTCCACCTCAACCCGGCGGCTCTCGAGGCACTCACCGCCTGGATCGACCGCTACCGGCTCGTCCACGAGCAGCGGTTCCGGCGTCTCGACGCCGTCCTCAGCCCCCCGTCGGCCACGGAGGTCGACACCCCACCCACCGAACAGGAGCAGTCATGAGCAACAACCTTCACCTCGACATCCCGGCCGGCGTCCCGTGGATCGACTTCACCCGGGACTTCGACGCTCCGGTCGCCGCAGTCTTCGAGGCGCACCGCGACCCCGACAAGGTCCGTCAGTGGCTCGGCCCGCACGGCTACCAGATGGACATCGACAGCTGGGACTTCAAGACCGGCGGCGGTTACCGCTACACGCACACGAGCGACCAAGGGACGTTCGGCTTCCGTGGTGTCTTCCACACGATCCGCGAGAACGAGTTCGCCCTCCAGACCTTCGAGTTCGACGGGGCGCCCGACGAGGTGGCTCTCGAGTTCATGTGGTTCGAGGACCTCGGGAACGGACGAACGCGGCTCCGCGGACGCAGCATCGGCCGCACCGTCGAGGGCCGCGACGCGATGGTCGAGTCCGGCATGGAGAAGGGCATGGCCGAGGGCTACGACCGGCTCGAGGAGCTCGCACGCAGCTGACACACCAGGGATGCCGGGCCTGCGGGTCGCGGGCCCGGCATCCCGCAGTTCGCAGCACGCCTGGCCGGCGCACGGCATACCGGCATCCCATCCACACCAAAGGAGCACCCATGGACTGGACCCTGGAGGTCGTCGTCGTCCCGGTCAGCGACCTGGCGGCGTCGATCGCCTTCTACCGCGACCAGGTCGGCTTCGCGCTCGACCACGAGACCCGCAACGAGCACATGCACGTCGCCCAGCTGACCCCACGGGGTTCGGGCTGTTCGATCGTCATCGGTGACCTGCCGTCGCAGAACCAGATGGCGCCCGGCACGCTGCACGGTCTGCAGCTCGTCGTGTCAGACGCCGAGGCGGCCCGGGCGGAGCTCGTCTCGCGCGGCGTCGAGTGCAGCGAGGTGGTCGTCATCGACGAACGCGACGGCGGCACGCTGTTCGGGTTCTCTGACCCCGACGGGAACTCGTGGGCGGTCCAGCAGCTCCGCGCCCGGGCCGATCGACCGCTCATCCCGCGCACCGCGGCCGAGCTGGGGTGAGCCGAGCGGTCGGGCCGGGCGTCGCTCCGCGGCTCAGCCGGCGTCGGCGCCGGTACCGCGCTCGGTCGCCCGATAGCGCTCGCGAAGGCGGTCGCGCACCTCGTCGGGGGTGTAGGACCGACGCTCGCGCTCACTCCGGGCCAGAAGGGCGCCCGTGGCCACGACTCCGACGATGCTGGCCAGGCCGGCGAGCTTCCACAGGCGGTTCGAGGCGGGCACGCAGACACCCTAGCCAGCCGTTCGGCACACTGTCGCCATGGTGCGAACCCGGACGACGACGGTTCCGTTCCAGGAGGCGGTCGCGGCGACCCGGACCGGCGACCTCTGGACCTTCCGCGGCGGGACGGTGGCCGACCGGGTCATCCAGACGGCGAGCAACGCACCCGTCAACCACGTCGGCATGGCGGTCGTGCTCGACGACCTCCCCCCGCTGATGTGGCACGCCGAGCTGGGCCGCTCCCTGCGCGACCACTGGACCGGTGGCCACCACCGCGGTGTCCAGCTGCACGACCTCCGCGAGGCGGTGACGACCTGGCAGGTCCGCTACGGCCAGCGTGCCTGGCTGCGCCAGCTGACCCCGGACGTCGCCGCGGAGCAGGAGGACGCGCTTCTGCGCACGATCGCCCGGCTCGACGGCGTCTCGTTCCCGTCATCCGCAGCGCTCGCCTGGCGGTGGCTCCGCGGTCGCGACGGTCACCTCACCCGTCGCGCCGCGGAGCACAAGGCGACCCGACCGGAGGACGCCTACTGTGCCGAGGTCGTCGCCGTGACCCTCGAGGAGATGGGCGTCCTCGAGGGGAGCGCCCCGTCGAACTGGTACGACCCGGGGAGGTTCTGGAGCGGCGACAGCCTGCCGATGCGCGCAGGGTGGTCCTACGGCGTCGAGGTCGAGGTGGCGCGCGCCTCGCGCTGACGCCGCACCCACGGCATCCCGACGGCGACGACGCCGACCGCGAGCACCGCGGCCGCGGCGAGCGCACCCCACAGGAACGACCAGGCGGCGATCACGACGCCCTCCCAGAAGAGGTTGGTGAAGACGAGGTCCGGTCGCGCCCGCCCCGCCAGCCAGGCGCCCGCGACGAAGGCCACCGAGGTGAGGACCATCAACCCCACCGTGATCCCGGCCGAGCGGGCCACGGCACCCGCCGTGGGTGCAGCGAGCCCTGCCTCCTCGTCGGAGTCCACCCGGTGGGCGAACGTCTCGAAGACGTCCGGGACGGGGCGTGAGGGGCGGCGAGGCATGGCCCGAGCATACGGTTCGGCGCCGCGAATGCCCGCGCGTCGCTAGCGGCCGATGCCGGCGAGCAGGTCGCTACGGTGGCCGGATGGGCCGTTGATGTCTCGGCTCGTTCCCTACAAAGGAGTAGACGAATGCGACGATCTCGCACAGTCGCCATCACCGGAGCCGTGGCCCTGGCCATCAGCGGTCTCGGCGTCGCGGCGGCGGCAGCAGGACCCGCGACCGCGGCACCGGCCGTGAGCACGGCCACCAGTCAGGCGCGGACCTTCCAGGTCCTGGCCAAGGCCGGCGTCTCGGCCGACGCGCTGGCCCGCACCCTGAGGGCAGCAGGGGCCACGGTCACGGCCAAGAACACGGCGATCGGGCTCGTGACGGTCACGTCCACCGACTCCCGGTTCGCGGCCAAGGCCCGGGGTCTGGCGGGTGTCAAGGGGGCCGCCGCCGACCGCACGGTCGGCCGGGCGCCCACTGACCTCAAGGTCAAGCCGGACCCGGTCGAGAAGGAGCACGTCTTCAACAAGAGCCGTGCCAACGGCTCCACCAAGCTCCCGGCCGCTCCGGAGGACGCCGACCCGCTCGACGGCCTCCTGTGGGGCCACGAGATGGTCAACGCGTTCGAGGCCCGGGCGCTGGAGACCGGCGACAAGGTCCGGGTCGGCGTCATGGACACCGGGGTCGACGGCGACCACCTCGACATCGCGCCGAACTTCGATGCCGCCCTCTCGCGCAACTTCGCGAAGGACATCCCCGCCGTCGACGGCGCCTGTGAGTTCGCGGGCTGCCTCGACCCGGTGGACCACGACGACAACGGGCACGGCACCCACGTCGCGGGAACCATCGGCGCGGCGCTCAACGGGGTCGGGATGAGCGGAATCGCTCCCGACGCCACCCTCGTCAACATCCGAGGCGGCCAGGACAGCGGCTACTTCTTCCTCGGCCCGGTCGTCAACGCCCTCACCTACGCGGGCAACAACGGCCTCGACGTCGTCAACATGTCCTTCTACGTGGACCCGTGGCTCTACAACTGCCAGGGTGGTGCGCCCGAGGACCAGAAGTACCCGGAGGCGGTCGCCGAGCAGAACCTCGTCATCGACGCGATGACCCGGGCCCTGGGCTACGCCACGGCTCACGGCGTCGCGCTCGTCGGTTCCCTCGGGAACAACCACGAGGACCTCGCGAAGCCGCGGCACGACTTCTCCAGCCCCGACTACGACAACCCGCTCTACACCTGGGACACGGCTCCCTGGGAGCGGACGATCGACAACGCCAAGTGCTTCGACCTGCCGGTCGAGGGTCCGAACGTCATCGGCGTCTCGGCGCTCGGCCCGTCGGGGGCGAAGGCGGACTACTCGAACTACACGACCGACCTCACCTCCGGTGAGATCGAGGTCTCCGCTCCCGGTGGCTGGTTCCGCGACGGTTTGGGGACGGACTCCTACCGCACCAACGGCAACCTCATCCTGTCGGCAGCCCCGCTGAACGTCCTGCAGGCGAGTGGTGAGGTCGACAAGAACGGCAACATCACCAAGCTCGGCCGGGACCTCGGTGTGCTGAAGTCGTGCGAGAACGGCAAGCACAACGAGAACACGTCCGAGTGCGCCTACTACCAGTGGCTGCAGGGCACCTCGATGGCCGCCCCGCACGCCTCCGGTGTCGCGGCGCTCATCGTGGGCGCGCACGGGTCCGGAACATCCGAGGCGAACTTCGGTCTCGCCCCGGCCCAGACCCGCGCGATCCTCATGGACACGGCGACGAACCACGCCTGCCCCCAGCCTCCGCTGGAGACCTACCTGGCTGAGGGCCGGTCGGCGGAGTTCAACGCGCTCTGCGTCGGCACCGCGGACTTCAACGGGTTCTACGGCGACGGCATCGTCAACGCGCTGGCGGCCGTCAGCTGACGACCGCAGCAACGCACCATCCGGGATGCCGTCCGCTCGACCGAGCGGGCGGCATCCCGCTGTGTGTGCAGTCACCCCGCCGCGAGAGCCCAGCCGAGCCAGGCGGCACCCAGGCCGAGGCCGAGGGACAGGGCGACGTTCGCCACGGCGTGGTGGGGCCGGCCGTCGGCCATCGCGTCCCAGAGCTCGAGGGCCAGGGTCGAGAAGGTGGTGAGCGCGCCGCAGAAGCCGATGCCGACCAGGGCCAGCGGCCAGCCGGTGGTGCCTCCCCCCACGAGGAGTCCGATGAAGAGGGAGCCGACGACGTTGACGACCAGCGTGCCGGCCGGGGGTGCCCCACCGAGATCACCCACGGTGCGGCTGACCAGGTAGCGCAACGGCGCCCCCAAGGCGGCGCCGGCTGCCACGAGCAGGGCGTCGAGCCCGTTCACGGGCCGGGCCAGATGCGCTGACCCACGACAGCACCGGTGGGAACGGCGAGCGTGCCGAGGAGGAACGTCGCGGCGACGTAGAGCAGGGCGACCTGCACCCGGTCGACGGTCGCGAGGGCCACCACCTCCACGGCGAGCGCCGAGAAGGTCGTCCAGCCGCCGAGCACGCCGACCCCGACGAAGGGACGGGCGAGCCGGTGCCCACCGGGGCGGTCGACGAGGAAGGCGACGAGCACGCCCATCGCGAAGGCCCCGGTGACGTTGACGAGCAGCGTGGCGGAGGGGAAGCCTTCGGCCGGCTGGGGGAGTGCCACGCCGACGGCATACCGGCCGAGGGACCCGACCACCCCACCGAGGGCGACGGCAGCCAGGACCAATGGCTCGACCGCCGTGCGGCGCTCGGCCACCCGTCAGTCCCGGATGGTCTCGAGGTAGTCGGCGATCCGCCCGATGGCCTCGGTCAGGGTGTCGACGTCCGGGAGGGTCACCAGGCGGAAGTGGTCGGGCTCGAACCAGTTGAAACCGGTGCCGTGCGTGACGAGGATCTTCTTCGCCCGCAGGAGGTCGAGAACGAACTCCTCGTCGCTCTCGATGCGGTACACCTGCGGGTCGAGCCGCGGGAAGCAGTAGAGGGCGCCCCTCGGCTCGACGCACGAGACACCCGGGATCTCGTTGAGCAGGCGGGAGGCGAGCTTGCTCTGCTCGTGGAAGCGCCCGCCGGGCACGATGAGCTCGGTGAGCGACTGGTAGCCGCCCAGCGCGGTCTGGATGGCGTGCTGCGCGGGCACGTTGGCGCACATCCGCATGTTGGCGAGCAGGGTCAGGCCCTCGAGGAAGTCCTCGGCCAGGTGCTTGGGGCCTGAGACCATGACCCAGCCGGCGCGGTAGCCGCAGACGCGGTAGGCCTTGGACAGCCCGCTGAAGGTCAGGCACAGCACGTCGTCGCCCGCATGGGTCGCGGCGTGGTGGTGGACGGCGTCGTCGAAGAGGATCTTCTCGTAGATCTCGTCGGCCATGACGACGAGACGGTGACGTCGCGCGATGTCGACCAGGGCACGCACGGTCTCCTCGGAGTACACGGCTCCGGTGGGGTTGTTCGGGTTGATGACGACGATCGCGTGGGTGCTCTCGGTGATCTTCGCCTCGATGTCCTCGAGGTCAGGGTTCCAGCCGTTCGCCTCGTCGCAGCGGTAGTGGACCGCGGTGCCGCCCGAGAGCGTGACGGCGCCGGTCCACAGGGGGTAGTCCGGCGCGGGCACGAGGATCTCGTTCCCGTCGTCGACGAACGCCTGGAGCACCATCCCGATGAGCTCGGACACGCCGTTGCCGATGTAGACGTCGTCGACGCCGGTGTCGGTGAGGCCGTGGGACTGGTAGTACTGCGCGACCGCGGTCCGGGCGGAGTAGATCCCCTGGGAGTCGGCGTAGCCCTGGCTCTCGGGGAGGTTGTGGATCATGTCGGCGACGATCGCCTCGGGGGCCTCGAACCCGAACGGGGCGGTGTTTCCGATGTTGAGCTTGAGGATCTTGTGGCCCTCGCTCTCGAGCCGATGGGCCTCGACGAGGATCGGGCCGCGCACGTCGTAGCGCACGTGCTGGAGCTTCTTGCTCTGGACGATCCGACGCATGGCGCTCAGTCTCGCAGCACGGCCGGGGCCGCCGTCAGGCGCCGTCGAGCCCGCTCAGCAGCAGGAAGAAGATGAGGAGGCCGAGCACGGCCGCAGCAACACCCGCGACCGCGCCGACGAGCACCGCCCGGCCTCGGGTCGCGCCGGGGCCGGCCAGGGCGGGCACCATCCGGCCCACGAGGGCGCCGATGGCGGCCATGAGCAGCAGCTGCACCGGGATGATCCAGTTCTCGGTCGACTCGCCGTCGAGAACCGCCGCGACGAGCGGGAGGCTCAGCACTCCGAGCACGAGGAGAATGACGAGTGCTGCGACACGCTGCGTCGACACGACGACCACCGGCCTTTCCTGTTGGTGGCCCCGCCGTCGGGGCCCTGGGTGCGAGGGTAGGGCCAGCCGGCCTCTGGTGAACAGGACCGCGGACCCGCGTCTCCATCGTTGGTCGGAGGCGTGACCGGGCAGACTGCCGGGGTGGACGACGTCGTCGTGGAGCGGGTCCTGCGGGCCGTCGAGCAGGTGCCCCGCGGCCGCGTCGTGTCCTACGGCGACCTGGCCGCCCTCGTCGGGATCGGCCCCCGTCAGGTGGGCACCATCATGCGGCTGTACGGGTCCAACGTCACGTGGTGGCGGGTGACGAACGCGTCCGGGGCCCTGCCGACCGCCCTCATGGACGAGGTCCGGGAGCGGTGGGCGGCCGAGGGGATCCTCCTTCGTCGCGACGGTCGGGGCTGCCGCATCGAGGACCACCGGGCCGACCTCTCTCGCCTCTCCGCGGACTGGGAACGCGCCACGGCCGACCTCGCCGGGTGAGGATGTCGGCATGACGAGGAGCAGGTATGCCGCCCGGCTGGCAGTGCTCGGCATGTTCGCCGCCACGGGCCTCGCCGCCTGCTCGGGAAGCGACGAGGTGGGAGAGGTCCCCGCATCCCCCGGGACGGGCGCCACGTCATCCACGCCCAGTACGTCGGCGCCGTCGGCCAGCCCGGCTCCGCGCAGCACCGCCGTGCCGGACCTCGACGTGGAGGTCGTCGCGGAGGGTTTCGAGCACGGGTGGGACATCGGCTTCCTCCCGGACGGACGGGCGCTGGTGTCCGAGCGGCCCGGGCGGATCTCGCTCGTCTCCGGGCTGCGGGAGGGAGCCAGGGTCAGCCGGGTGGATGCGGACCTCGACGACGTCTTCGTGCAGGGCGAGGGCGGGCTCATGGGGATGGTCGTGCACCCCGACTTCGCGTCCTCGCGGTTGTTCACCACCTGCCAGACGCACGAGGACGGTGGCTCTCCGGACGACGTCCGGCTCGTCACCTGGCGGCTGAGCGCGGACGGGTCGTCGGCCGAGCGAGTGCGCGACCTGCTCACCGGGCTGCCCATCTCGACCGGACGGCACTCGGGCTGCCGCCCGGAGATCGCCGCCGACGGCGCACTGCTCGTCGGCACCGGGGACGTCGCGCGGGGGCGGAACCCCCAGGACCGCACGAGCCTCGGCGGCAAGGTGCTCCGACTCGACCTCGACAGCGGAGACCCGTTGCCCGACAACCCTTTCGCGTCCTCGGGCAACCAGCGGGAGCGGTACGTCTACAGCTACGGCCACCGCAACATCCAAGGGGTGGCGGTGCAGCCGGGCACCGGGGAGATCTACACGGCGGAGCACGGTCCCAGCAACAACGACGAGGTCAACCTCATCCGCGCCGGAGCCAACTACGGCTGGGACCCCTCTCGCGGCGGCACCCGGGACGGCTACGACGAGAGCGTCCCGATGACGGACCGGGAGCGCTTCCCGGATGCCGTGCCCGCCATCTGGCAGTCCGGTCGCAGCACGGAGGCCGTCTGCTCCGCCGAGTTCCTCGAGGGCGAGCAGTGGGCGGGCCTGGAGGGTGCCCTCGTCGTCACCGCGCTCAAGGGGGCCAAGCTCCTGCTCCTCACCCTCGAGGACGACGGAACCCTGGCCGAGGTGTCTGTTCCGGAGGAGACCGACGGCCCGTTCGGCCGGCTCCGGGCGGCCCGCCTGGGCCCGGACGGAGCGCTCTACGTCACGACGACCAACGGCGACGACGACAAGCTCCTCCGCATCTTCCCCCGCTCCTGACGGACGTCGCGCCGGTCGACGAGGCGTCCGAGAAGGCGGCGGCGCCACACGAGGGGTCACGACATGCCGACGGGAGGCGCCCGGCATCCGCGTGTCGCGACCCCTCGACGGGGGAGCCACCCAGCCCTGTGGATGACCCGGCCGGCCGATCGGCGGTTCTGGGCAGGCTGCCGGCATGGGGGAGCTCGTCCTACCGGCGGCGCTCGAGGGCCGGGCCTTCACGGTGGCCGAGGCTCGGGATGCCGGTGTTCGCCCGACTGACCTACGAGCCGCCGGCCTCCACATCCCCACCCGAGCTGTTCGCTGCCGGGCCGAGCCCGACTGCCTTCGCGCCCGGGTCGCCGCCTTCTCGCGAGCCCTGCCCGCGGACGTCGCGTTCTCCCACGTGACTGCGGCCCGGCTGCTGGACCTGCCGTTGCCCCGTCAGCTCGTGGACGACGGGGCGGACCTGCACGTCATGCGCGACTCCGCACGACCGCGGGTCCGCCGCTCCGGATGCGTCGGCCACAGGGGTCTCGAGCGGCGCGCGGTCGTCGAGGTCGATGGCGTACGAGTCGTCGAGCCGGCCGACACGTGGGTCGACCTCGGCGAGGTGGCGGGTCGTGGCATACGGCTGGACGACCTCGTCGTGGCGGGCGACGTCGTGGCTCGTCGCCTCGTCGCGGGACCGCACACGGGGTCCATCGGCCGGTCCTCGACGGCCGACTTCCCGACCACGGAGAGGGCGCACTTCGCGTCGCGGTCGATGCGCGGGTCCGG
>CALCXF010000037.1 GCA_937907685.1 uncultured Nostocoides sp. | reverse complement strand
GAGCTCGTGCTCGAACGGCACGGCGCGACGCGCGTGGCACTGACCCGGGCAGCGGACGTCTGACGCCGCCTGCGTCGGCCCCGCAGCCGTCCTCCACAGGTTCTGGATGCCGTGCATCCCGTCCACAGGTCGCAGGCGGTTCTCCACCAGGCGGCGCTCTCGGCCAAGGCTTGGTCCACGGGTGCCGAGGGACGGGGCCCGAAGGGAGAGACACGATGAACGAGACGTACGTGACGATCAAGGGGAGGCTCGTCGCCGACCCGACCGTGCGCACCACGAGGGCCGGAGCGCCGATGGCGTCGTTCCGGATCGCCTCGTCAGTGAGGCGCCCCGTGGCCGGCCAGCCGGGCGTCTGGGCCGACGCGGAGACGAGCTTCTATGACGTCGTCACCTACCGCGCTCTTGCTGCGAACGTCGGCGTCTCGGTGCGCAAGGGCCACCCCGTGACGATCCACGGACGGCAGCACATCGTGTCGAGGGCCCGCGACGACGGGACGACGTGGTGGGGGGTCGAGGTCGTCGCGGATGCCGTGGGTCACGACCTCTCGTACGGCACCGCCGCCTTCGCCAGGGTGAGCCGTGGCCAGTTCTCCGACGGCGACCGGACGGCCGTGCCTGAGGCGCCCGAGACGTTCGCAGACGTCGGCCTGGGGGATCCCGAGCGCGATCCCTACGTCGTCGAAGGCGCTCCCGCGAGCCGAGCGGACGGCAGGGGTGACCCAGCGGAGGGCGACAGCGACGGCGCGGACGGTCAGGACACCGGTCCGCTCGTCCCCGCCGCGACGGAACCTGCCGCCTGAGGAGGCGAGGCGCCCGGCTCCAGCCGCTGGCCGACGGATTCGGGCCGCAGGGCTGCTGGTCGTTAGCCTTGCCCCATGCCCGAGTTCATCTACGTCATGTCGCGTGCCCGGAAGGCCCACGGCGACAAGGTCATCCTCGACGAGGTCACCCTGTCCTTCTTTCCCGGCGCCAAGATCGGGGTCGTCGGTCCGAACGGCGCTGGGAAGTCCTCGGTGCTCAAGATCATGGCGGGACTGGACCAGCCGTCCAACGGGGAGGCGCGCCTGACCCCGGGGTACTCGGTCGGCATCCTCATGCAGGAGCCAGAGCTCAACGAGGAGAAGACGGTCCTCGGAAACGTCGAGGAGGGTGCCGGGGAGATCAAGGCGAAGCTCGACCGCTACAACGAGATCTCCGCGCTGATGGCGGAGCCTGACGCAGACTTCGAGGCCCTGATGGCGGAGATGGGCCAGCTCCAGGAGGCCATCGACGCGGCCGACGCGTGGGACCTCGACTCCCAGCTCGAGCAGGCCATGGACGCCCTTCGCTGCCCCCCGCCGGAGGCAGACGTCACCGTCCTGTCCGGAGGTGAGCGGCGCCGGGTGGCGCTGTGCAAGCTGCTCCTCCAGAAGCCGGACCTCCTCCTGCTCGACGAGCCGACCAACCACCTCGACGCGGAGTCGGTGCTGTGGCTCGAGCAGCACCTCGCGGCGTACCACGGCGCTGTCGTCGCGGTGACCCACGACCGGTACTTCATGGACAACGTGGCGCAGTGGATCCTCGAGCTGGACCGAGGGCGTGCCTACCCCTACGAGGGGAACTACTCGACCTACCTCGAGAAGAAGCAGGCGCGGCTGCAGGTGCAGGGCAAGAAGGACGCAAAGCTCTCCAAGCGCCTCGCCGACGAGCTCGAGTGGGTGCGCAGCAACGCCAAGGCCCGCCAGACCAAGTCCAAGGCACGACTGGCCCGGTACGAGGAGATGGCCGCCGAGGCGGAGCGCACCCGCAAGCTCGACTTCGAGGAGATCCAGATCCCTCCCGGCCCGCGCCTCGGGAGCAAGGTGATCGAGGTCAAGGGTCTGCGCAAGGGTTTCGGAGACCGAATCCTCATCGACGACCTGTCCTTCACGTTGCCGCGCAACGGCATCGTCGGCGTCATCGGCCCGAACGGTGTCGGGAAGACCACGCTCTTCAAGACGATCGTCGGTCTCGAGCAGGCGGATGCCGGCGTGGTGGAGGTCGGGGAGACCGTCAAGATCTCCTACGTCGACCAGAGCCGCGGCGGCCTCGACCCGTCGAAGAACCTCTGGGAGACGGTGTCGGGCGGTCACGACTACATCAACGTCGGCCAGGTCGAGATCCCGTCGCGCGCCTACGTGAGCCAGTTCGGGTTCAAGGGACCAGACCAGCAGAAGAAGGCCGGCATCCTCTCCGGCGGGGAGCGCAACCGGCTCAACCTCGCGCTGACGCTCAAGGAGGGTGGCAACCTGCTGCTCCTCGACGAGCCGACGAACGACCTCGACGTCGAGACGCTGGGGTCCCTCGAGAACGCTCTCCTCGAGTTCCCCGGCTGCGCCGTCGTCATCAGCCACGACCGGTGGTTCCTCGACCGCGTGGTGACGCACATCCTCGCGTACGAGGGTGACGAGGAGAACCCCTCGAAGTGGTACTGGTTCGAGGGCAACTTCGCCTCGTACGAGGAGAACAAGATCGAGCGCCTGGGCGTCGAGGCAGCCCGCCCGCACCGCGTCACCTACCGCAAGCTGACCCGCGACTGAGGCCGACGCCGCCCCCGGCACCGAGCGAACCGACCCCACGAGGCCCACGGATAGGGTGTGCCGCGTGGAGACGGAGACCTCGGCAACGGCACCACATCTCGTCTCGGTCGTCATCCCGGTCTACCAGGGTGAACTCACGCTGGAGGCGGTCGTCGAGGAGATCGCCGCGTCGCTCCCGGAGCGCCAGACACCCGCGGGGCGGGCCTATCGCGTGACCGAGGTCGTCCTCGTGCACGACTGCGGGCCGGACGCCTCGGACGCGGTGATCCGTCGGCTCGCGGCACACCACGAATGGGTGCGACCGGTGTGGCTCAGCCGGAACTTCGGCCAGCACGCCGCGACGCTCGCGGGCATCGCCGCCTCGGGGGGCGAGTGGGTCGTCACGATGGACGAGGACGGCCAGCACGACCCCGAGCGGATCGGTCAGCTCATCGACACCGCGATGCACGCACAGGCAGACGTCGTCTACGCCCGGGCCACGAACGAGCCCCCGCACGGACCGGTGCGCAACGCCGCGTCCCGGGGGGCCAAGTGGCTCGTCATGCGGCTCGCCAAGGGAGCACCGGCATCCGACTTCGCGAGCTACCGCCTCCTCCTCGGCGAGGTCGCCCGGTCGGTCGCCGCCTACGCCGGCCCTGGAATCTATCTGGACGTGGCGATCTCGTGGGTGGCGCGGCGGGTCACGACCTGCCCCATGCCCATGCGCGCGGAGGGGGCCCGCCCGTCCGGATACGACCTGCGCCGACTGGCCTCGCACTTCTGGCGGCTCGTGCTCTCCAGCGGCACCCGGCCCCTGCGGTGGGTCAGCGCACTGGGCGCCGCTGCGGTGCTGCTGGCGCCACTCGTGGCCGTGGTGCTCATCGCCGGTCGAGCGTCCGGGCGGTGGCAGGTCCCGGGCTGGACCTCGACGATGATCCTCCTCATGGTGGCGACCGGGGTGATCCTCTTCAGCCTCGGCGTCATCGCGGAGTACGTCGGCCTGGCCGTCAACATGGCGATGGGCAAACCCCTCTACCTTCCCGTCCGCGACCGCCACGACGGGCCGCTGGGCCGGGACCACGCGTGACCGACGCGCCGACCACACCGCGCGAGCTCGCCTGGGTCGTCGGGGCCGGCGGGCTCGTGGGACAGCACGTCACCGCCGAGCTGCGGGGCAGCGGCCAGGAGGTCCGGACGACGAACGTGCCCTGGGCCGACGAGGACGCGAGCATCCGCGTCCTCACGGGGGCCGTCGAGGACTTCGCTCGGGCGCGACGTGGCCGCCCGTGGAGTGTCGCGTGGTGCGCCGGGGCCGGCGTCGTCGCGACGGGGGAGGCGGAGCTGGCCACCGAGGTGCGGGTCTTCGATCGGGTGGCCGCAGCGCTCACGGCGTCCGTCGGCCCGGGGGAGGACGGCGTCCTCTTCCTGGCGTCCTCGGCCGGCGGGGTCTATGCGGGGTCGGCTGGCCCTCCCTTCGACGAGCGGACCGAGCCGCATCCTCTCGTGGCGTACGGCCGGGCGAAGCTTGCCATGGAGGGCCACGCCTCCGCCGTCGCCCAGCGCACCGGCGTGCGCGTGGTGCTCGGCCGGCTCGCCAACGTCTACGGCCCCGGCCAGAGGCTCGGCAAGCCGCAGGGCCTGCTCTCCCAGCTCTGCCTCGCGCACGCAACCCGCCGCCCACTTCCCGTGTTCGTCTCCCTCGACACGATCCGGGACTACCTGTATGCCGGTGACGCCGCGCGCATGGTGGTGCGCACGATCGCCCGCGCCCGCGAGGAACCCGAGGGTTCGGTCGTCGTCAAGGTCCTCGCCTCGGGCCGACCCGTCACCGTGGGCTACCTCGTCTCGGAGGCACGGCGGGTCTTCCACCGGCCGTTGCGGATGATTCCCGTCGGCGGTGTGTCCGCAGGCCAGGTGCTCGACCTGCGACTGGAGTCCCGAGTGTGGACGGGGGTCGACGCGCTCGCGACGACCCCGCTCGCTGCGGGCCTCGCGAGCACCTCCGCCGACGTCCGCTCGCGCGTCGTCGCCGGAGGTGCGCTCGACCGCTGATCACCGGCCCGGCGGGCGGCCTGCGACCCGCGACCCTGTTCAGCCCGTGCGGGTCGCCGCGACGAACACGGACGACCCGAACGGCAGGTCACGCCGACGCAGGAGCATCCGGTCGAGACGGGAGATCCCGATCAGGCCGTCGTTGAGCGGCTTCGGCAGGCGGGGGACCTGGACGATGTCCGCCGGCCCCGAGGCGCCGCGACGGCGCACCTTCCGGGCCAGCCGCTCGGCAGCGAACAACGGGAACACCGACGCGAAGCCGTACGTCGCCCGGTGCACGGTGAAGCCCGCGTGCTTCACCGCGGCCACCGCGCGCTTGCGGGTGTAGCGGCGATGGTGACCGTTCGCCACGTCGAAGTCGCTCCAGGCCCAGCTGTACGCCGGGACCGACATCACCAGCCGTCCGCCGGGGCGGAGCACGCGGCGTACCTCCGCCAGCGCCTGGTCCTCCGGGTCGCAGTGCTCGATGACGTCGAAGGCGGAGACAGCGTCGAAGACTCCGTCCGCGAAGGGAAGGGCGAGGGCCGATCCACAGACACCGTCCGCGTCGAGTCCGCGCGGGTCGATGTCGAGCGAGACGGTGCTCTCGGCCGCGTCGCGGAGCCAGGCCGCACTCGGTCCGTCGGCGCTGCCGAGGTCCAGCGTCAGCCGGGCGCCGTCGACGTAGGAGCGCAAGGTCACTTCGAGCAGGTCCGCGCGGACGAGGTACCACCAGTAGTCCGGGACGGCGATCGAGGGGGATCCCCCGTGACCGGGCGCGTTCATCACCGCGTCACTGTAGCGGCGTGCCCGACCCCCTCCCGACCCGAGCAGGCGACCGACGAGAGCCGACGAGGTCAGGCGGCGCGGACGAGGCGCACGGCGAGCTCTCCGTAGGTCTCCTCGATCCCTTCGGGCGTGCGGCGGACGTCGGGGGTGTACCACCGGGCCACGTCGATGGCCATCGACAGGAGCGCCAACGCCGTGCCCGGGATGTCGACGACCTCGAACTCGCCGGTGGCGACGCCCTCGCGCAGCACGCCGGCGACGACGTGGTCGATCTCCTTGCGTAGGTGGAGCACCTCGTCGCGGTGCTCGGGGCGGAGGTGCCGGAACTCGAACTGGACGATCCGGCCGAGCTCGTAGTGCTCGGCGTGCCACCGGGAGAATCCGCCCACCATCGCCCGGAGCGCGTCGGTCGGCGTGGGGGCGGCCTGCGCGGCCGCGACGAGGAGGTCACGCGCGCGGCTGTGACCCCGCCGGCTCAGCTCGAAGAGGAGCACCTCCTTGGAGGCGAAGTGCACGTAGACGCCCGCGGGTGACAGGCCGGCGCGGGACGCGATGTCGCGCGTGGTCGTCGCGTGGAAGCCACGCTCGGCGAACGCGTCCGCCGCCGCCAGCATGATCCGCACCGCCGTGTCGGTGACGTCACCGACGGCCTCGTGCCGACCACCCTCGGGCGCAAGGGCGGCCAGGACGTCGGTCTCGCTCAGTGGCGGCGGACTCGGCACGGTTGACAGCATGCCGCACCGGCGTGACACTAAGCAAGCGCTTAGTCAACGCGAACGCCCCGCCCGAGCCGTCCGAGGAGATCCATGCCCCGCAACATCTACGGTCCCGAGCACGAGGACTTCCGCTCGTCGGTCACGGAGTTCGTCGAGCGCACGCTGAAGCCCCGGGTCGAGCAGATGCTCGAGGTGAAGTCCATCGACCGCGACATCTGGAAGGAGGCCGGGGGCCAAGGCCTCTTCGGTCTCGACATCCCCGAGGAGTTCGGGGGCATGGGTGCCGAGGACTACCGTTTCAACGCCGTTGCGGCGGAGGTCATCAACGGCTTCAACGCCGCCATCGGGTCGTGCTTCGGCATCCACAGCGACGTCTGCCCGCCGTACATCGTCGACCTCGGCACCCAGGAGCAGAAGGAGCGCTGGCTGCCGCCGATGGCCGCGGGGGAGAAGATCTGTGCCATCGCGATGACCGAGCCCGGAGGCGGGTCGGACCTCGCGGCCCTCAAGACCGTCGCCGTGCGCGACGGGAACCACTGGGTGCTCAACGGCAGCAAGACCTTCATCACCAACGGCTACCAGGCCGACCTCGTCATCGTCGCGGCCCGCACCGATCCCAGCAAGGGGGCGAAGGGCATCACCCTCTTCATGGTCGAGGAGGGGATGGAGGGCTTCACCCGCGGCCGCAAGCTCGACAAGGTGGGCCAGGAGGAGTCCGACACCGCGGAGCTGTTCTTCTCCGACGTGCGGGTGCCGGACAGCAACCGCATCGGCGAGGAGGGGCAGGGCTTCGTCGCCATGATGCAGCGCCTTCCTCAGGAGCGGGTCGGCGCCGCCTGCGCCAACGTCGCGCACGCCAAGCAGATCCTCCTCGAGACCATCGAGTACACCAAGGAGCGCAAGGCCTTCGGGCAGGCCATCGGCTCCTTCCAGCACAACAAGTTCAAGATCGCCGAGCTGGTGACCGCGATCGAGGTCGCCGAGGCCTACGTCGACGACTGCATCGAGGCGCACGCCGAGGGCCGCCTCTCAGCGGTCGACGCCGCGAAGGCCAAGTGGTGGAGCGCCCAGGTGCAGAACGACGTCCTCGACGAGTGCGTCCAGCTGCACGGTGGCTACGGCTTCATGAACGAGTACCGCGTCGCTCGCGCCTGGCGCGACGCCCGCGTCACGAAGATCTGGGCCGGGTCGAACGAGATCATGAAGGAGCTCATCGGCCGGGACCTGGGTCTCTGACCACCTCTCCCCACGCGTCGGATGCCGTCGCCGCACCCACGCGCCGCCGGCATCCGCGTGCGTCCGTCAGTCCAGCGGCCCACCGGCGACATAGATGACCTGGCCAGAGACGAAGCCGGCCTCCTCGGAGACGAGGAACGCGATGGTGGCAGCGATGTCCTCGGGCTGGCCCACCCGCTGGACGGGGATCTGCCGGGCCGAGTGCTCGATGAAGTCCTCGAAAGACACGCCGAGCCGCGTGGCCGTCGCAGCCGTCATGTCGGTCTGGACGAAGCCCGGCGCGACGGCATTCGCCGTGACCCCGAACCTGCCGAGCTCGATGGCCAAGGTCTTCGTGAAGCCCTGGAGTCCCGCCTTGGCCGCCGAGTAGTTGGCCTGCCCGCGGTTGCCCTGGGCCGAGGAGGACGAGAGGTTGACGACTCGCCCGTACCGCTGCGTGGTCATGTGGGTCTGGCACGCCCTCGTCATGAGGAAGGCGCCCTTGAGATGGACGGCCAGGACGGCGTCCCAGTCGTCCTCGGTCATCCGAAAGAGCAGGTTGTCCCGGATGATGCCGGCGTTGTTGACGAGGACGTCCGGCGCGCCGAGCTCCTCGGCCACGCGTGCCACGCCGCTCTCGACCTGTTCGGCACTCGTGACGTCGACCTGCACGGCGGCGGCCCGGCCTCCTGAGTCCCGGATCCGCCCGGCCACCTCCTCGCACGACGGCTCGTCCAGGTCGAGCACGCCGACGGCGAAGCCGTCCCGGGCCAGCCGCTCGGCGGTGGCCGCGCCGATCCCGCGGGCGGCTCCGGTGACGATCGCGACACGCTCGGGGGACATGCGGCTCCTCGGGGAACGGCGGAGGCCGACGGCCTCG
Source organism: uncultured Nostocoides sp. (assembly GCA_937907685.1). Classification (GTDB taxonomy): domain Bacteria; phylum Actinomycetota; class Actinomycetes; order Actinomycetales; family Dermatophilaceae; genus Fodinibacter. The sequence continues at coordinate 24,139 of CALCXF010000037.1, read as the reverse complement.
ACGGCGAGATCCTGACCCTACCGACCGGCCGTGTCGAGCCATGGCTCGGCGGGTAGGTGACGTTTTCGTCGGTCCCCCATGCCGACGGTAGGTTGACCTCCACTGCGGCGGGCCCCATGGCGCGCTGCGCCCAGCACCGTCGCTGGCCTGTGGTGACCACACACGGAAGGCAAGTAGTGGAGATCTGGCCCGGAACGCCCTATCCCCTCGGGGCGACGTACGACGGTAGTGGGGTGAACTTCGCCCTGTTCAGCGAGGTCGCCGAGGACGTGGAGCTGTGCCTCATCGACGACGGCGGCGTCGAGACCCGCGTGGAGATGCCGGAGGTGGACGGGTTCGTCTGGCACGTCTTCATCCCGGGCGTGCAGCCGGGCCAGCGGTACGGGTACCGGGTCCACGGGCCCTACGAGCCCGAGCAGGGACATCGCTGCGACCCGAGCAAGCTGCTGCTGGACCCCTACGCCAAGGCGATCGAGGGGCAGGTGACCAACGACCGGGCGCTCTTCTCCTACGACTTCAAGGACCCCAGCAGGCGCAACGCCGAGGACAGCCTGGGCAAGACCATGCTCTCGGTCGTCATCAACCCCTACTTCGACTGGGGGCACGACCGGCCACCGAACCACGAGTACCACGACACCGTCATCTACGAGGCCCACGTGAAGGGTCTGACGATGACCCACCCGGAGGTGCCGGAGGAGGTCCGCGGGACGTATGCCGCGATTGCGCACCCCGCGATCATCGACCACCTCACGACCCTCGGCGTCACGGCGATCGAGCTCATGCCGGTGCACCAGTACGTCCAGGACACCTCGCTCCAGGCCAAGGGCCTCACGAACTACTGGGGCTACAACACCATCGGCTTCCTGGCGCCGCACAACGGGTACGCCCGGGGCCAGCGCGGCGAGCAGGTCCCGGAGTTCAAGGCGATGGTCAAGGCCCTGCACGACTCCAACATCGAGGTCATCCTCGACGTCGTCTACAACCACACGGCCGAGGGCAACGAGTTCGGGCCGACGATCTGCTTCCGGGGTATCGACAACGCGGCCTACTACCGGCTCGTCGACGACGCGAAGGATCACTACTACGACACGACCGGCACCGGGAACAGCCTCCTCATGCGGCACCCGCACGTGCTGCAGCTCATCATGGACTCCCTGCGGTACTGGGTCACCGAGATGCACGTCGACGGCTTCCGCTTCGACCTCGCCGCCACCCTGGCCCGCCAGTTCCACGAGGTCGACAAGCTCTCCGCCTTCTTCGACCTCATCCAGCAGGACCCGGTGATCTCCCAGGTCAAGCTCATCGCCGAGCCGTGGGACGTCGGCGACGGCGGCTACCAGGTCGGCAACTTCCCCCCCTTGTGGACCGAGTGGAACGGCAAGTACCGCGACACGGTGCGGGACTTCTGGCGTGGCGAGCCACGCACTCTCGGCGAGTTCGCCTCACGGTTCACCGGCTCCAGCGACCTCTACGAGCACAGCGGTCGGAAGCCCATCGCCTCGATCAACTTCGTCACCGCCCACGACGGGTTCACGCTGCGAGACCTCGTGTCGTACAACGAGAAGCACAACGAGGCCAACGGCGAGGACGGCCGGGACGGCGAGAGCCACAACCGCTCGTGGAACTGCGGCGTGGAGGGCCCGGCCGACGACCCTGAGGTCCAGGCGCTCCGCCTGCGGCAGCAGCGCAACTTCCTCACGACGCTGCTCCTGAGCCAGGGCGTCCCGATGATCGCCCACGGTGACGAGATCGGCCGCACCCAGCAGGGCAACAACAACGTCTACTGCCAGGACAACGAGCTGTCCTGGGTGAACTGGCAGCTCGAGGACTCCGAGAAGGAGCTGTTCGCCTTCACGGCCGCCCTCACGACACTGCGGCGGGAGCACGCGGTGTTCCGTCGGCGGAGGTTCTTCGCCGGGAGCGCCCAGCACGGCGGTCAGTCCGAGATGGGCGACATCGCCTGGTTCCAGCCCTCGGGCGAGCCGATGTCCGAGTCGCACTGGTCGGTCGGCGAGGCGACGGTGTCGGTGTTCCTCAACGGCCGCGCCATCCCCACCCCGGACAACCGGGGCCGACGGGTGGTCGACGACGACTTCCTCGTCCTCTTCAACGCCGACCACGAAGAGAGAATCTTCCGCCTCCCCGGGCAGGAGTGGGGCGAGCACTGGCTCGTCGAGGTCGACACCGGGGGGAGCGCGGTCGACCCCGGCTGGCACGAGCCCGGCAGCGAGCTGTCGGCCAAGCCGCGGTCCGTCATCCTCCTGCGCAGCCCCAGGGAGACCCCGACGGCACCCTCCGGAGTGGCGACGACGAATCGGACGTGAGGATGCCGTCCCCCCACCGCCCTGACCCGGGCCGCGTCGTACCCGTCGCGACCTACCGCCTCCAGATCCACGCCGGCTTCGGGTTCGACGCGGCGGCCGAGCACACGGCATACCTGGCCTCGCTCGGCGTCTCGCACCTCTACCTCTCACCCGTCCTCCAAGCCGTCCCGGGGTCGACGCACGGCTACGACGTGCTCGACCACACCCGGATCAACGAGGAGGCCGGAGGTCGCGAGGCCTTCGAGCGGCTCGTCACGGCGTGCCGGGAGGCCGGCCTCGGCATCATCCTCGACGTGGTCCCCAACCACATGGCGGTGCCGCGGCCGGCTCACCTCAACGCGCCGTTCTGGTCCCTCCTGCGCGACGGCGCACGCTCCTCGTATGCGGGATGGTTCGACGTCGACTGGGTGGCCGAGGACGACCGCATCCTCATGCCGGTCCTGGGCGGCACGCTCGAGCAGGCCGTGGAGTCGGGGGAGCTGGTCGTCGCCGACGACGGAGGGCCGAGCGGGTCCGAGCACGTCCTGCGCTACTACGACGCCGAGTTCCCGGTGGCACCCGGCACCGAGGACCTGCCCCTTCCAGAGCTGCTCGGCGCACAGGCCTACCGCCTGTCCAGCTGGCGGGAGGCCGGTGAGGCCCTCAACTACCGGCGCTTCTTCGACGTCACGTCCCTCGTGGCGGTGCGGGTCGAGGACCCCGTCGTCTTCATGGCGACGCACGCCCTCCTGCTCTCGCTGCACGGCCACGGGGAGGTGGACGGCTTCCGGATCGACCACCCGGACGGGCTGGCGGACCCGCAGGGCTACCTCGACCGGCTCGCCGACGCGACCGGGGGGGCGTGGGTCGTCGGCGAGAAGATCCTCGAGGGCGAGGAGGTCCTGCCCGAGTCGTGGCGCTGCGCCGGGACGACGGGGTACGACGCCCTTCTCCGGGTGCAGCAGGTGCTCACCCCCACAGCAGGCCTCGAGGTCCTGGACCGGTTGTGGGCCGACGCGGCGCCAGACCGTGTGAGCCTGGACGACGTCGTCACCGACGCCAAGCGGCTGGTCGTCGACGACGTCCAGGCGGCCGAGGTGGACCGGCTCATGCGGCTCGTGCGGCGCGTGCTCGGGGACATCGACAGCGCCGCGGTCCGCCGGGCGCTCGAAGCGCTTCTCGTGGCCATGGACCGCTATCGCGCCTACGTCCCCAGCCGTGGTGTCGACCCCGAGCAGCAGGCGGTCGTCGAGCAGGCGGCGGAGCGGGCGCAGCAGCTCCTCGCGCCCAGCGACCTCGACGCACTGGGACTGGTCGTCGACCTCGTCCTCGGCCGGGACCTGCCCGAGGCGCAGCTCGACACCCGGGCGGTGGCCGACGACTTCCGGCTGCGGTTCCAGCAGACCTGCGGACCGGTGATGGCCAAGGGCATCGAGGACACCGCCTACTACCGCTGGTTCCGGCTCGCCGGTGCCAACGAGGTGGGCGGACACCCCGGCCACCCGTCCATCACCGTGGAGGAGTTCCACGCCTGGTGCGAGCGTCTCGTGAGCACCTGGCCGACCTCGATGACGACGCTGACGACCCACGACACCAAGCGGTCGGAGGACGTGCGCGCCCGGCTCATGCCGCTGGCCGAGGACGGCGAGGGGTGGGCGGCCTGGGTCGCGGAGGCCCGCACGATCGCGGCTCCCTACCGCGTGGAGGCGCTCGACGGCCCCACCGAGTACCTCCTCTGGCAGACGCTCGTCGGCACCTGGCCCATCAGCGGTGCACGTCTCGAGGAGTACGTGCTCAAGGCGGTCCGCGAGGCCAAGGTGCACACCGCGTGGGTCGACGGGGACGCCGACTACGAGGACATGGTCGTCGCCTACGCCCGGGCGGTTGCCCGCGATGGTGCGGTGAAGAGGCACCTCGACGCCTGGACCGCTGCGCACGAGCCGTCGGTCCGGGCCAACATCCTCGGCCAGAAGCTCGTCCAGCTGACGTTGCCCGGCGTCCCCGACGTCTACCAGGGGTGCGAGATCGGGATGCTCTCGCTCGTGGACCCGGACAACCGGCGGCCCGTTGACTGGACCGACCGGGCCGAGCGCCTCCACCGCGTGCTCGCCGACGAGCCGGCGTTCGACCTCGACGACGAGAAGCTGCGCGTCACTGCACGGGCGCTCGCGCTGCGTCGTGAGCTCCCCGAGGTCTTCGTCGGTGAGACGACGACGTATGCCGGGTTGCCCACCGCCAGCGAGCATGCCCTCGCCTTCGCCCGCGGGGATGGCGACGGGCCGAAGGTCGTCACGGTGGTGACCCGGGCGGCCGGCCTGCTCGAGGCCGCCGGCGGCTTCGGTGACACCACCGTGGAGCTGCCACCCGGGGAGTGGAGCGAGGTCCTCACGGGCCGCCGGGTCACCACGGACGGGTCGGGTGTCCGCCTCGCGGGCCTCCTGGACGACGCTCCGGTGGCCCTCCTCGTCCGCAGGGACGCTCGGCCGGTGGATGGCGTCCCGTCTCCCGCCGAAGGGTGACCCGTCGTCCATCGGGTAGGACGGCCGGAGTACGCAAGGACAGGAGGGACCGTGGAGGATCGACGCTGGCCGGCCGGCCGGGTGCCGATCGCGGTGTGGGCGCCCGCGGCCACCCGGGTGGACCTGGAGTGGGCACCGGTCGGTGAGCCGGCCCGGCGCGACCCGATGACGGCCGTCGGGAAGTCCTGGTGGTGCTGGGAACCCCCAGGTGACGCGTCGGGCGCGGGGACGGCATACCCGATCGACTACGCGTTCCTGCTCGGCGGGGACGGGCCGGCGCTTCCTGATCCTCGCGGTGCGTGGCTGCCGTACGGCGTCCACGGTCCGAGCCGGACGTTCGACGCTGGCGCCTTTTCCTGGAGCGACGGCGCGTGGCTCGGACCCCGTTCGGGCGCAGGCGTGCTCGGTGGCGTGTTCTACGAGCTGCACATCGGCACCTTCACCGCTGAGGGCACTCTCGACGCCGCGTTGGTTCGGCTGGACCACCTCGTCGACCTGGGCGTCGACGTCGTCGAGCTCATGCCGGTGGCCGAGTTTCCCGGCCGGTGGAACTGGGGCTACGACGGCGTGGCTCTCTACGCCGTGGACGACGGCTACGGCGGCCCGCAGGCGCTGCAGCGCTTCGTCGACGCCTGCCACACCCGAGGGCTGGGAGTGTGCCTGGACGTCGTGCACAACCACCTCGGTTCCAGTGGCAACTACCTCTCGCGGTTCGGGCCGTACTTCACCTCGGCGCACGAGACCCCGTGGGGCCCGGCAGTGAACCTCGACAACGAGGGGTCCGAGCAGGTGCGGGCCTTCCTCCTCGAGAACGCCGTGCGCTGGTTCCGCGACTTCCACCTCGACGCCCTGCGGATCGACGCCGTTCACGAGCTGAAGGACGACTCTGGACGGCACTACCTCGCCGAGCTCTCCGACGTCGTCGCCGGCCTGGCCGACGAGGTGGGCCGCCCCCTCGACCTCGTGGCCGAGAGCGACCTCAACGACCCGGTCATGGTGACCCCGACGAGCGAGGGTGGCCGCGGCATGACGGCGCAGTGGGACGACGACATCCACCATGCGCTGCACGTGTCCCTGACGGGCGAGCGGCACGGGTACTACGCGGACTTCGCCGGCGGTGGTGGCCGTGACGAGGCCGGCCCGCTCGATGTGCTCGCCAAGGTGCTGACCCGCGGTTTCCTCCACGACGGCACGATGTCGACGTTCCGTGGCCGTCTCTGGGGGCGGCCGGTGGACGTGGACCGCCTCGACGCACGTCGGCTCCTCGGCTACCTGCAGACGCACGACCAGGTCGGCAACCGGATGGCCGGTGACCGGATCACCGCGTCCCTCGCTCCGGGCCTGCAGGCCGCAGGTGCTGCGCTCTACCTGCTGGCTCCCACGACGCCGATGATCTTCATGGGCGAGGAGTGGGCCGCGTCGACGCCCTGGCAGTTCTTCACGAGCTTCGAGGAGGAGGTGCTCGCGGATGCCGTCCGGCGCGGGCGGCGGGCCGAGTTCGGCTCGCACGGCTGGTCCGAGGACGAGGTGCCCGACCCGCAGGACCCGGCGACACGAGACCGTTCGGTGCTCGACTGGGCCGAGGTGGAGGAGCCAGCCCGGGCGCGGGCGCTCCGCTGGTACACCGCGTGCACCCGCCTGCGCCGCGACCTCCTCACCTCCGCGCCGACGCGCTTCGCCGATGTCTCCGTCGACGTCGACGAGGACGCCCACTGGGTGGTGCTGGTCCATGCACCCGCCGGCCGACCGGCGTACGCGGTGGTGGCGAACCTCGCCGAGCGCGAGCAGGCGGTGCCCGTGGCCGCGGGTCCCGGTGCGCTGCTACTGGCGTGGGAGGAGGACGGCACGGATGTCGGCGAGGGGGTCGTCACCCTGCCGCCCCACGCGGTTGCCGTGCTCCGGCTCCGCTGACGCCGACAGACGACGTCAGGGAGTCGGGAGGCGGAGCATGCCCTCCTGGGCGACCGTCGCGACCAGGGTTCCCTCCTGGGTGAACATGCGGCCGATGCCCAGCCCGCGGCCCCCCTGGGCGGACGGGGAGTGCTCGGCATAGAGGAGCCACTCGTCCGCACGGGCCGGGCGGTGGAACCACATCGCGTGGTCGAGGCTCGCGGCCCGCAGCCCGGGGGTCCGCCAGGTCTTGCCGTGCCGACGCAGGATCGACTCGAGGAGCGTGTAGTCGGAGGCATAGGCCAGCACGGCGTCGTGGACCAGCGGGTCGTCGGGGAGGTCGCCGATCGCACGCATCCAGACCCGCTGGTCGGCGACGAGGTCGGTCGCGGGGGTGACGAAGAGGTTGCCCTCGACGTGGCGCTGCTCGATGGCCCGGTCCTCTGCCAGGTGGCGTGCGGCTGGGTGGTCCACACCGGCGAAGACCTCGGCGAGCGACGGCACGACGAGCGGGTCGGGTGCGTCGGGCACCGGGTCCTGGTGGTCGACACCACCGTCGGGCAGCTGGAAGGACGCGCTCATCGAGAGGATCGGCTTGCCGTGCTGGATCGCGTGCACCCGGCGCGTGGAGAAGGACCTGCCGTCGCGCATCCGCTCGACGCTGAAGGTGATCGGCTGCGTGTCGTCGCCCGGGCGCATGAAGTACGCGTGCATCGAGTGCAACCGCCGATCGGGGCCGTCCTCGAGCGCGAGAACCGTACGGCCGCACGCGATGACGCCCTGGGCGAGAACCTGCCCGCCGAACACCCGTCCATGGGGCTGCTTCTGGCTCTGCCCGCGGAACAGCGTGATGTCCTCGGCGAAGGTCTCCGGCAGCGGCACGCGCTCCTCACCGGTCAGCCCACCCGCGGTCGAGAGCGGCTGGACGCTCACCTGCGCCGAGCCGAGCTCTTCGAGGTCGAGGGTGGCCAGCAGGTCGAGGAGCGGGGCCGGCTGCCGGGTCGTCACCGGGGTAACGATAGCCAGCGGCTCCGAACCTCGTGCGCCCGCCGCCTCCCGGGTGGATGGCGGCCGCCGCGTCCCCCGCCGGCTCAGGCCACGAGCGGACGGCGCGTGGTGTCGCCCGTCCCGGGGGACGGAGTCGGCCTCCGTGTGCCGGCGCGGCGCGACCCCAGGAGTCGGGTCGCCTCGACCGCCCGGGCGAACCGCTCGACGGCCTCGGTCATCACCTCGGGTGCGAGGACGTAGGGCAGCCGCACCCACCGCTCCAGGCCGCCCACCACAGCGAAGCGGGGCCCGGCCGCGACGAGGAGCTTCTCGTCCTCGGCGGCGACCGTGACGCCGGCAGCGTCGACGCCGTCGGGCAGCTCGCACCAGAGGGACAACCCGCCGCGAGGCACCTGGAAGCGGACGTCGGGAAGGCGCGCCCGGAGGGCCGTCACGAGTGCGTCGCGCGACGCGCGCAGGTCCTCGCGCCGCTCCGCGGTCAACCCGGGGGCGAGCCGCATCAGCTCGAGGAGGACGAGCTGCTCGAGCACGGGCGCGCCGAGGTCGGTCGTGACCCGGGCCTCGACGAGCGCGGGAAGGGCCGACCGGGGGGCGCGCACCCACCCCGTGCGCAGGCCGCCCCAGTGCGACTTCGAGGCGCTGCCCACGCTGATCGTCCGCGGGTCGTGGACGCCGAACGGCACCGGACGAGGACCCTCATCGAGGTCGATCTCGGCGATCGTCTCGTCGATGATCGGCACCGTTCTCGCCGTCCGCAGTGCACGGGCGAGCTGGGCGCGCTGCTCGTCGCGCATGAGTGCGCCGGTGGGGTTGTGGAAGTCGGGGATGAGGACCGCCGCCGTGGCCCCCGCCGCGCGGACCGTGCGCGCCGACTCGGGCACGTCCCACCCGTCGGGATCCATCGCCATGGTCACGAGACGAGCCCCGCTGCGCCGCAGGGCATCCACGGTGTTGGGGTACGTCGGGTTCTCGACGACGACCCGGTCACCGTGGGCGACCAGTGCTCGCAGGACGATGCCGATGCCCGCGACGGCTCCGGAGGTCACGAGGACCTCGTCCGGGCCCGTCGGCAGCCCCCGAGCGGTGTAGCGGTCGGCGATGACCTCTCGGAGCTCCGGCACGCCGAGGGTGAGGTAGCCGGCCCCCGCGAGGTGCGCCGGAAGCTGCCCCACCGCCCGCTCGTACGCCTCGACGACGCCGGCGGGGGCGCGGGTGGCAGCGCAGGTCAGGTCGATGACGTCCTCGGAGGCGTCGGCCGGGAAGAGCGAGCCCGTGCCCCGCCGCCGGCTCCCCGATGGGAGGGTCGCGACCGAGCCGGACCCCCGACGCGAGGTGAGGTACCCGCTGTCCCGCAGCACCGCATACGCCCTCGTCACCGTGGTGCGGCTGACGTCGAGGGCCGCCGTGAGCTCGCGTTCGCTCGGCAGCCGGGCGCCGGCGGCGATGCGGCCGTCGGCGACGGCGACCCGGAGGGCGTCGGCCAGGGCGCGGTATGCCGGGCGGCCGGGCGAGAGCCCGCCGACGAGCCGGGCGGTGCGCGCGGCCGAGACGGGAGGCGTCGACATGTGGCCACTGTGTCAGAATTGGCCATCGAAACCAAGGCCAGTTTTGGGCGAGGATGGCTCCCATGACTCCGATCCAGGCGCTGCGCCGCGGGGCGGGCCGCCGCGTCGAGCTGGTCCCCATGAACCCCATCGAGCAGCTGCGGGCCGGCCGGCTGGTGCACCGGGTGGCCCAGCTGCTCGTCGGGCTCGTGCTCTTCGGGGTCTCGATGGCCCTCCTGCTGCGCGCCCAGCTGGGCCTCGAGCCCTGGGGCGTCCTCCAGTACGGCCTCATCCAGTACGTGCCCATGTCGTACGGGCTCATGAGCATCGTCGTGTCGTTCGTCGTCCTCCTCCTGTGGATCCCCCTCCGGCAGTGGCCCGGCCTGGGGACCGTCCTCAACGCCGTCGTCATCGGCGTGGCCATCGACGCGACGCTGGCCGTGGTGCCCGACGTGCAGGGAGTCGGCTGGCGTGTGGTCGTCATGCTCGCGGCCATCCTCGGCAACGGGGTCGCCGGAGCGATGTACATCGGCAGCCAGCTGGGTCCTGGACCGAGGGACGGACTGATGACCGGGCTCTCGCGCCGAACCGGGCGCTCGATCCGGCTCGTGCGGACCGCCCTCGAGGTCACCGTCGTCCTCCTGGGCTGGATGCTCGGCGGCATCGTCGGGATCGGCACGGTGCTCTACGCCCTGCTCATCGGTCCCGTCGTCCAGCTCTTCCTGCCCGTGCTCACCGTGCGCGTCCAGCCGCCGACGCGAGCGCGTGCCGTGACCACCCCGCCGACCGTTCCCCGGGCCGGCGACCCGGTGGCCGCGCGGGACTGAGGCGCGCCGTCACCCGTCGACGGCGAGCGCGAACGGCAGGACGTCCGAGGCCCCGGCGCGGCGAAGTGCCCGGCCCGCGACCGTGAGGGTCCAGCGAGACGACACGAGGTCGTCGACGAGGAGCACCGGTCCCTGGAGCTCGTCGAGGGCCGTCGCGAGGCCGGGACCGACGACGAGCCGCTCCCACACGCCGGCGAGACGGAAGGCACTGTTGCCACCCGGCTCACCGGCCGGTCCGCCGTGCGCGAGGTCGAGAGCACCCAGGAGGGGGAGCCGGCCCACCTCGGCGAGACCGGCAGCGAGCGAGCCGACCAGCGCGGGCCGGGAGCGAGAGGGGACGAAGGCGACGGCAACCGGCCGCCGGGCCCAACCCCATTCCGCGAGGACGGACACACACGCACGGATCAGCTCTGGTGACGCGGGCACGTCGTGGCGAAGCAGGTCGCGCAGCCGGTGACCCCACCCCAGGTCCGAGAGCCGCGCGAGGGCCCGGCCGGTCAGCAGTGCCTCCTCGGCTCCGATCCGCCCCTTCACCGGCACGCCGAGACGGTCCATCCCCGTCGGCCACTGGACCCGCGGCTCGAGGTCGACGCCCGCCCGGGCGAGACGCTCGCGTGCCGCGCCGACGACCCTGTCGGGCACCTGGGTCGCGTACCACGGCCCGGCGCACCCGTCGCACCGCCCACAGGCGACGGCGGACTCGTCGTCGAGGCACTCCTGGAGGAACGCCATCCGACAGGCGTCGGTCCGCTCGTAGCCCAGCATGAGGTCCTGCTCGGCCGCTCTGGCCTGCGCAACGCGCTCGTAGCGCTGGGCGTCGTAGGTCCACGGCTGTCCCGTGGCGACCCAGCCGCCCGACACGCGCTGTACGGCGCCGTCCACGTCCAGCACCTTGAGGAGCAGCTCCAGCCGGGTGCGGCGTACGTCGACCGCAGTCTCGAGGGCAGCGGTCGACAGCGGACGGCCGGCCTCGGCGAGGGCACGGAGCACGGCATCCGCCTGCTCCTCCCGAGGCATGGACACGGAGGCGAAGTACGTCCAGATGTCCCGGTCCTCGGGACCGGGGAGGAGGAGCACGTCCGCTCCCTCGGTCGCGCGCCCCGCGCGGCCGACCTGCTGGTAGTACGCCACGGGTGAGCTCGGGGCGCCGAGGTGCACGACGAAGCCGAGGTCGGGCTTGTCGAAGCCCATCCCGAGCGCCGACGTCGCGACCAGCGCCTTGACCTCGTTGCGGCGCAGCGCCCCCTCCAGGCGTTCTCGGTCGGCGGGGTCCGTGCGGCCGGTGTACGACGCCACGGCGAGTCCCGCCTCGGAGAGGGCGGCGGCGACGTCCTCCGCGGCCGACACCGTCAGCGTGTAGACGATGCCGCTGCCCGGGAGCTCCGGGAGGTGGGCGACGAGCCAGCCGAGGCGCTGTTCCGGGGACATCGAGCGGAGGACACCGAGGCGCAGGGAGTCGCGCGCGAGCCCACCCCGCACCGTGAGCACCGAACGGTCGCCGACGCCGAGCTGCTCGACGACATCGGTGACGACGCGCGCGTTGGCGGTGGCCGTCGTGGCGAGCACCGGGGTGTCCTCCGGGAGACCCGCGAGCAGGTCGCGGATGCGGCGGTAGTCCGGGCGGAAGTCGTGGCCCCAGTCGCTCACGCAGTGCGCCTCGTCGACGACGAGCAGCCCGCAGCGGCGCGCCAGGTCCGGCAGCTGCTCGTCACGGAAGCGTGGGTTGTTGAGCCGCTCGGGGCTCACGAGGAGCACGTCGACGGCGTCGGCGACGAGCGCGGCGCGCACCTCGTCCCAGTCCGAGGCGTTGGCCGAGTTCATCGTCACCGCTCGGATGCCGGCCCGCTCGGCTGCCGCGATCTGGTCGCGCATGAGCGCGAGCAGCGGACTGAGGATCACGGTCGGGCCCGCGCCCTGGGCGCGGCGCAGCGCCGTCGCGACGAAGTAGACCGCGGACTTGCCCCACCCGGTGCGCTGGACGACGAGGACCCGTGAGCGGTCGGCGACGAGGGCCGACACCGCCTCCAGCTGACCCTCCCGGAAGTCGGCATCCTCCCGACCGACCAGCCGGCGCAGGGCCCTGCGCGCGTCGTCCGTGAGGTCGGCCGTCGGTGGGGACGGGGCAGGCGGCAGGGTCACGGCATCCGTCGGTTTCGTCATGGTTCGTCCACCGTATGCCGCCCCGCCGACGTCACCGCCGCACCGTCCACAGGGCTGGCTGAGCCGTCGAGCGATGTTCCACCGACCCCGAGGCTCGGGTATCACGGCGCGGTCGGGAGGTTCGCGGACGCCGTGCGGGTTTCCCCACCCCCGGAACAGGGCAGTGCGAGGACATCCGCTCGACCTGGCGGGGCCGTGCCCGGGCCCGCACCGACCCACGGAGAGGACCGCCATGGAGGCGACGCCCCTGCCCGGACTCACCGACCACCTGCTTCAGGAGGCGCGCACGGACTCCGCCCGCCGAGCCGCCCGGACGGTGTGCGGCGGCAGCGACCACACCCTCCGCCAGACCGTCATCGCCCTGGTTGCGGGTGCCGACATGTCGGAGCACGAGAACCCCGGCGAGGCGACCCTCCAGGTGCTCGTCGGGCGCGTCCGGGTGGACTGGCACACCGGGTCCGGTGAGCTCGAGGCCGGAGACCACGCCGAGCTCCCGCAGGAGCGGCACTCCGTTCTGGCTCTCCAGGACTCCGTCATCCTCCTCACCGCGGCGAACCTCTGAGGCCCGGCTGCAGCGGCAACCGACCTCTCGCCCAGACACCTGAGTCGGCTCAGGTCCATCCGGCCGGGTCGATGCCCCCCGGCAGGTCCGCGTCCGGGTCGTACGGCGTCCGCGTGAGCCGGAACGAGGCGACGTCCAGGTGCGAGACCGTCCCGTTGCCGCGGCGGACGACGCGCATCGGCTCACCGGCGAAGTAGCTGTCCAGCCCCACCCACTCGTCGGCGGCCACTCGCCGGAAGCGGGAGCCGCGCGCCGCTCCCGGCTCCCCGAGCACGAGGTGCTCCCCGTCGACCCGTGCGGTCTGGGTCGCCGCGCCCCAGTGCCACGTCCCGACGAGCTCGAGGAGCGACGGGTCACCGCCGGCGGTCCACGTCTCCGGCATCCGTGGCTCGCGCTCCGAGAGCCCGCGGAGCAGATCGCGGGTGAGGTCCCCGGTCACCGGGCTCGCCGTCGTGTTGGTGAGCACGACGGCGCCGTCCCCGCCCTCGAGGCGGACCGCGAGGAGGGCGAGGAAGCCCGGCATGGACCCCCCGTGCCCGGCGTACCTCACGCCCTCCTCGTTCCACACCGAGAAGCCCAGGCCGTGAGCAGCCACCCAGGGCGTCCCCGGCTCGTCCACGACGTGGTGCGGCTCGAGCATCTCGGCGAGGGTGTCGGCCGACAGCAACCCGGCCGTGTCACCGGCGAGGAACCCGGCCCACCGGGCGAGGTCGTCGAGGGTCGTCCACAGCTGCCCCGCCGGAGCCATCGCCCCGGCATCGTGCTCCGGCTCACGCAGGAGGACGTCGGCGAAGGGGTGCACCGCGAGGCCGGGCGCGGCGTCACCGGTGGGGCGAAGCGTCGTCCGCCGCATCCCCAGCGGCTCCAACAGGTCCTTCCGGACCACGTCGAACCACCCACGGCCGTGGTGCACCTCGAGGAGCCGCCCCAGGCCGGCATACCCGACGTTGGAGTAGTGGAACCGCCGACCGGCGCGGAACCGCGTACCGACCGGCTGGGCGACGAGCGCCTCCCAGTCGCCGCCGGCGGTGCGCTCCCACCACGGACCGGAGGTCTCGGCCTGCACCCCGCCGGAGTGGGTGAGGAGCTGCTCGACGGTGGCCGCCCCGAACGGCGTGCCGGGCACGTGGTCCTCGAAGCGGTCGTTCAGGTCGAGCCCCCCTGCGTCACGCAGCCGGAGCACGGCGACGGCGACGAACGTCTTCGTGATCGACCCCATCCGGTACTGCGTGTCGGCGTCGGGCGGCGGGCCTCCGGCACGGCCGTCGACGGTCCCGGCGGCACCGCTCCAGACGGGCTGCCCCTCGCGGACGAGACCGGCGACGACGGACGGCAGCCGCGCGTCGTGCTGGGCAGTGGCGAGGACGTGGTCGAGGTGCGCGGTCGTCGTGGGCTGCAGCGGCATCGAACCACCCTAGGTGTGAGGAGCGCCCGTCGTCGTGGGCGGTCCCTCGCGCCGGCTGGGAGGATGGGTGGCATGCCCGACCTTCCCGCGCCCCAGCCGTACCGCGTCCAGGTGCCGCTGCGCTGGTCCGACATGGATGCATACGGCCACGTCAACAACGTGCAGTACCTCCGGCTGCTCGAGGACGCCCGGGTCGTCGGCATCCGCGAGTGGTTCGAGGGCCGGCCGTCCATGGTCGACGAGGGGATCGTCGTGTCCCGGCACGCCATCGAGTACCGCGCCCCGCTGACCTACCGCCCGGCGCCCGTGGAGGTCGACATGTGGGTGACCACCGTGCACGGGGCGGGCTTCGACCTGGGGTACGTCGTCCGCGACCCCGAGGATGCCGGCGAGCAGGTCTACGCCGTCGCCGAGACCGGGCTCGTCCTCTACGACTTCGCCAGCGGTCGGCCGCGCCGGCTCACACCCGAGGTGCGGGCGGGCCTGGCGGAGCACCAGGGGGACGCCGTGCGCTTCCGGTGGGCCGGACGGTGACGGACGTCCTCCGGCTTCGCGACGTCGCGTCGCTGTCCGACCTGGGCCGGTATGCCGTGCGCGCGCGCTCCGTGGACGGTGAGGGTGCGATGCGGCTGCAGGCCGCCGGTGACGTGCTCGCGGCATGGGTCGGCGTGCTCCCCGGGTCGGGGATCCTCGCCGAGGGAACCGTGCTCGGCCTGCGCACCTTCGCCCTCGCCGAGGACGCCGAGCTCGACGTCCTCGTGCCGCTCGGTGCGGTGGCCGACCGGACCGCCCACGCGACATCGACGGCGGACCTCCACGTGCCCCCGACGCGCGCACTTGCACCCTGGTCCGCCCTCACCCCGCCACGGGGGCCGTGGGAGCCCGTCGGGGTGCTGCCCGGTGACCTGCTGGCGAGTGTGGCGCGAGACGGGGTCGCCGAGGTCGCCGCCGCGGTGCGCGAGCGGGGCGCCGCCGCCGGCTTCGCCCGGGACCGGGTGTGGTCACGCGACGTCCGCGAGGCCGCAGGCCCGCACCCGGACCTTCTGACGGCGGACGGCATCCCCACCAACGGCATCGCGGTTCGCACGGGAGGGGCGTTCGCGGCCTACGCTCTCGGCTTCCTGGCCCCGGGGAGCACCGTGCAGGTCCTGCGCTGCAACCGGTGGACGAGGTTGACCGCCCCCGGCGGGCACGTCGTCCTGCGGTGAACGACAGGGCCTTCTCTCAGGACGGCGGACCGAGGGGATGTCCCCGGTCGGCGAGCACGTCACGCAGGACATGGATGTGGTCGGTGACGATGCCGTCGACCCCCAGGTCCAGCAGCCGGTGCATCTCGGGGGCGTCCTCCTGCGCCCAGGGGTGGAACCACACGTGCACCTGCTTCCCCAGCCCGTGGGCCCGGCGCACGAGCCCCGGGGTCACCAGCGTGACCGTTCGGCTGCCGAGGCGGTGGAGCGCCGGGATCTGGAGCACCGGCGCAGGCGTATGCAACAGCCGGCTCACCAACGACGGCGTGAACCTCAGCAGCGCGGTGCCCACCTGTCCGGCCGCGGTGGCGACGCGAGGTCCGAGGGCGGCCCGGGCGGCGCGGAGCCGCCGCTCGGAGAACGACGCGACGCAGACGCGCTCCGCCGCCCGGTGCCGCAGCACCTCACGGATCGTCGGCGCCAGGGCCGCGTCGGACTTGATGTCGATGTTGACCCGGACGCCCGGGAACTCCTCGAACAGCTCGGCGAGGAGGGGGATGGGCTCCGCGCCGGCGACCCGAGCCTCACGGACGGCATCGTAGGTGAGCGCCGCTATCGCCCCGCGGGTGTCCGACACCCGGTCGAGCACGCTGTCGTGGAATGCGACGAGCCGGCCGTCGGAGGTGGCGTGAACGTCGGTCTCGACATATCGGTAGCCCATGTCGATGGCCCGACGGAAGGCCGCCAGGGTGTTCTCCAGGCCCTGGTTCGGCCCGTAGGCGGCACCGCCCCGGTGCGCCAGGGCGAGGGGGGTCGGCGCGTCGAGGTAGGGGAAGTCGGCTGCGCGCACGTCAGGTCACCGGGAGCCGCACCCACGCCGTGGTGTCCGACGGAAGGGCCCCGTCGTCAGCCAGGGGACCCGAGGAGATGACCAGCTCGCCGTCGGGCAGCCGAACCGGCTCGGCCCCGAGGTTGGTGACCGCGACAAGGGTGAGCCCGCCGCCCTCCGGGGTGTTGCGCAGGGCGATGACGGTGTCCGAGGACAGCGCGTCCCAGGTGAGGCTGCCGTGGCCGATCCGGTGCGTGCGCCGGTAGTGGAGCAGGGCTCGGTAGAGCTCGAGGGTGGATCCCTCGACTCCCTCCTGCTGGTCGACGGCCAGGTCGGCGTACCCCTCGGGCTGGGGGAGCCAGGGCGAGCCTCCGGGGCCGAAGCCCAGGCTGGGTGCGTCCTTCACCCACGGCATGGGCACCCGGCATCCGTCGCGGCCGGTGACCTGACCCTTGGTCCGGTGGAAGGTCGGGTCCTGCCGGTACCCGTCCGGCATCGTCGTGTGCTCAGGAAGGCCCAGCTCCTCGCCCTGGTAGAGGTACGCACCACCGGGCAGCGCGAGCATGAGCGCCGTGGCGGCTCGCGCCCGGCGCAGGCCGAGCACGGCATCCGGCTGGGGATCGTCGGCGCGGATGCCGTTCGGGCGCGGCCTCGACTGGTCGAGGCCGAGGCGTGAGGCGTGGCGGATGACGTCGTGGTTGGAGAGCACCCACGTCGTCGGCGCATCCACGACGTCGTTGGACCGGAGGCTGGCCTCGATGACCGTCCGCAGCTGCCGGGCGTCCCAGTGCGCGTCGAGGAAGTCGAAGTTGAACGCCTGGTGCATCTCGTCCCCACGGACGTACCGGGCGACCCGTTGGACGGGCTTGACCCACGCCTCCGCGCAGAGGATGCGATCCGGCTCGCCGTAGGAGTCGAGCACCTTGCGCCACCCCCGGTAGATCTCGTGAACGCCGTCCTGGTCCCACATGGGGGCCTCGCCGGTCGCGCCGTGGGGGAGCACGTCGCCGTCGGGGGACCACAGGTCCTCGACGTCCCGGCCGACCCCGAGAGGACCCGTCTCGTCGATCTCGTCGTAGAGCCCCACGGCTCCGTGCCAGTCGGGGAGACCGTCACGCTTGATGAGCCCGTGCGCGACGTCGACGCGGAAGCCGTCGACCCCGCGGTCGCACCAGAAGCGGAGGATGTCGTGGAACTCCTCGCGCACCTCGGGGTGGTGCCAGTTGAGGTCGGGTTGCGAGACGTCGAAGATGTGGAGGTACCACTGGCCGGCGGTGCCGTCCGGCTCGGTGACCCGGGTCCACCCCGGGCCTCCGAAGACGGAGGGCCAGTTGTTCGGCGGCTCCCCGCCGCCGGGTCCCCTGCCGTCCCGGAAGATGTAGCGGTCGCGTTCGGGACTGCCCGGGCCCGCCGCCACTGCCGCCCGGAACCACTCGTGCTCGGTGCTCGTGTGGTTCGGGACGAGGTCGACGAGGACCTTCAAACCCAGGTGGTGGGCGGTGTCCACGAGGCTGTCGGCGTCGTCCAGTGTGCCGAAGCACGGGTCGACGTTGCGGTAGTCGGTGACGTCGTATCCCGCGTCCCTCATCGGCGAGACGTAGAAGGGGCTGAGCCAGACCGCCTCGACGCCGAGGTCCCGCAGGTAGGGCAGCCGCGCCGTGATGCCGGGCAGGTCGCCGACCCCGTCGCCGTCCGAGTCCGCCCACGAACGGGGGTAGATCTGGTAGATCACGGCGTCGCGCCACCACGGGGCGTCGGGGGAGTCGGCCCGGTGCACGATGGCGCCGGGTGCCGTCACGGTCTGGGGAGTGGGGTCGCTCACCGCGCCCATGTTTCCGTATGCCGCGCCCAGCCACGCACTACGGTGCGCGCCGATGCCGTCACGACCCGGCGGCCGGCGTCGGCCGGGTGCACGTCGGGTCGAGGGCGCGGGCGACGAGGACGATCTCCGTCCCGGTGAGCGTCCGCGCCGACCGGCTCAGCAGCACGTCACCGGGCACGCCGCAGGCGAGGCGACGAGTGGCAGGAAGGTCAGCAGCAGCGTACCGCCGAGGACTGCGGCAAGCGTCAGTCGCTCCTCAACGACGTCCTCACTCAGCGGGGACCTGTGCAGGCGGCGGCGGTGGCCCATGGCCGGTGTTGACCATCATGTGTGCGGCCCGCTGGAAGTAGTCGCGCATGAGCTCGGCCTTGTCCTCGGGCAGGTCGAGGCTCTCCATCGCGGCCAGCATGTGCCGTAGCCAACGATCACGCATGTCGGACGTCACCGGATAGGGGACGTGCCGCATGCGCAGCCGCGGGTGACCGCGCTCCCGGCTGTATGCCGGCGGTCCGCCGAAGTACTGCTCCAGGAACATCCGCAGGCGACGTTCGGCGGGCTCAAGGTCCTCCTCGGGATACAGCGCCCGCAGCTCGGGGTCGCTCGCGACTCCCCGGTAGAACGCGTGGACGAGCCGCTCGAACGTCGGCGCCCCACCGACCTCCTCGTAGATGCTCACGGGGGACCTCCCACGGGGCCGCTCAGCGGACCGAGCGGCGGTGCCTGGACGCCCGCTGTGTCGAGGGCCTCCTTGATGCGCTCCCGCAGCTCACGCTGGACGGCCAGGTTGTCCCCCGGCGCGCACTGCGCGATCGTGCGGATGACCATCGTCGCACCGGTGATGGACTCGACACCCAGGACGGTCGGTGGCTCGACGAGCCGGTCCTCCCACTCGGGGTCCGACCCCATCGCCTCCGTGACCTCACGGATCACCGAGACGACCCGCTCCACGTTCTCGGCGTACGAGACGGGCATGTCGACGATGGCCGTGGAGTACCCCTGGGACCGGTTGCCGATGCGGATGATCTCACCGTTGCGGACGTACCAGGTGACCCCGTTCGCGTCGCGGAGTCGGGTGATCCGCAGGGTGACCTCCTCGACGGTCCCGATCGCCTCGCCGGTGTCGACGACGTCACCGACGCCGTACTGGTCCTCGAGGATCATGGAGATGCCGGCGAGGAAGTCCTTGACGAGGCTCTGGGCGCCGAAGCCGAGCGCGACCCCCGCCACGCCGGCGGACGCGAGGAGCGGTCCGAGGGGGATGCCGACGAGTGCCATGACGGTGAGGACGGTCAGGGTCACCACGACGAGGGTGACGATGCTGCGCAGCAGCGACGCCATGGTCTCCACGCGCTGCCGGTGCCGCTCGCTCGCGAGGCCGGCGGCGGATGCGAGGACCCGGCCGGCGCGGCTGGACTCGGCGAACCTGCGGGCGGACGTCGATGTCGTCGTCACCACCACCCGGTCGATGAGCCGGTGCACCAGCCAGCGGACGAGGACGGCGAGGACGATGGTCACGAGGATCCGGGCGCCGTCGGTGACGAGCCAGTCCTGCACCTGCTCCAGCGTCACGGTGGCGGCCTCGAGGCCGCCCCGCACGAGGGGTGCGGCGGCGGTCGGTGCCTCAGTCGCGGGCATCGCGTTCCTGGGCTGCCAGGGCTCGGGCGACCGGGTCCCGGTTCTCC
This sequence comes from uncultured Nostocoides sp., assembly GCA_937907685.1. Lineage (GTDB taxonomy): Bacteria > Actinomycetota > Actinomycetes > Actinomycetales > Dermatophilaceae > Fodinibacter. Next base: position 4,401 of record CALCXF010000037.1, on the reverse strand, counting down.
ACGACCAGGCGGCGGAGGGCGGCGTGCGCCTGGGGGTGGGTGTCGAGCCAGCCCTGGGTGGCCGCGAGCAGCTCCGGCTCGGCCAGCGGCCTCGGGTAGAAGCCGTGGACCAGGCTCTGGACGAGTGCGTGGGACCCACGCTGCTCCACCGTGTCGAGCATGGCGTGGTAGCGACCGACGAAGGGCCGCAGCAGCTCGGCGGGCGTCCCCGGCCGGGTGAATCCGTGCGCCACGGCGTCGAGCACGGCGTTCGGCAGGCCGGAGCCCTCGACCGCGGCCGCCCACGCCTCCTCCTTCGCCTCGGCCGTCGGCTGCGCAGCGCGGGCACGCGCTGCCCGCTCCCGGCCGGTCGCGGTGTCCTCGCGGGCGCGTTCGGCGTCGATCTCGTCGGGACCGGCCGCACCGGCGGCGACGAGGGCGGTGAGCAGCGTCCAGCGCATCTCGAAGTCGACGGTGAGGCCCTCGAGGACCTCACTGCCGTCCAGCAACCCGCGCGCGTATGCCGTGTCGTCACCCGCGGCGACGAGCGCAGCCGCCGCGCTGACGAGCTGCAGCTGGGCGTCACCCTCCGGCTCGGCGGTGCGCGCCAGCTCCCAGAGACGGTCCCGGTTCGCAGCCCGGGCGGCCTCGCGGTGCTGAGGCGCGGTGTAGGACAGCACCGCCGTCTGGAGCTGGCCCAACAGCGTCCGCAGCAGCGTCGAGTCCGACTCACCGGGCAGTGTGTCGAGGACGAGGGCCGCGAAGCGTCTGGCCCCCATCTCCGCGTCGCGGGTCATGTCCCACGCGGACGCGAGGAACAACGAGCGGGGGAGCGACGACGTGAAGCCACGTGGGTGCGCCAGCGCCGTCGCGAGCGACCGCTCGTCGAGGCGGATCTTGGCGTAGGCGAGGTCGTCGTCGTTGACGAGGAGCAGGTCGGGCTGCTCCTGACCGACGAGCTCCGGCATGTCGGTGCGTTCACCGTCGACGTCGAGCTCGAGGCGGTCGGTCCGGTGGAGGACGCCGTCTCGCGCGGCATACAGCCCGATCGCCAGCCGGTGGGGACGCGCCGACACGAGGCCCGGCGCCGAGAACTGCTCGAGGACCGCGGACGTGATGCGGCCACGGTCGTCGACGGCGACCACCGGGCGGAGGGTGCTCACCCCAGCCGTCTCCAGCCACAGCTTCGACCAGGTCCGCAGGTCACGTCCTGACGTCGCCTCGAGCTCGGAGAGGAGGTCGTCGAGCGTCGTGTTGCCCCAGGCGTGCTTGGCGAAGTACGCCCGAAGGCCGTCCCGGAAGGGCTCGCGGCCGACGTATGCGACGAGCTGCTTGAGGACCGAGGCGCCCTTGGCGTAGGTGATGCCGTCGAAGTTGACCTCGACGTCCTCGAGGTCGTGGATCTCCGCGACGATGGGGTGGGTCGTGGACAGCTGGTCCTGGCGGTAGGCCCAGTCCTTCTCGTGCGTCCCGAAGGTGGTCCAGGCGTCGGTCCACCCGGTGGCCTCGGACTGGCAGGTCGTGGAGGCCCACTCGGCGAACGACTCGTTCAGCCACAGGTCGTTCCACCAGCGCATCGTCACGAGGTTCCCGAACCACATGTGCGCCAGCTCGTGGAGGACGGTCAGCGCCCGACGCTCCACGAGGGCCTCGGTCACCTTGGAGCGGAACACGTACATCTCGTTGACCGTCACGCAGCCCGCGTTCTCCATCGCGCCCATGTTGTACTCCGGCGTGAAGATCTGGTCGTACTTCTCGAACGGGTACGCGCAGTCGAACTCCTCCTCGAAGAACGCGAACCCGCGCTTGGTGACGTCGAACAGGTGGTCCGCGTCGAGGTAGGGGGTGAGGGACCTTCGGCAGAAGATGCCGAGCGGCACCTCGCCGCGGCGACTCGGCACCACGTCACGCACGACGTCGTAGGGGCCGGCCACGAGGGCCGTGATGTAGCTCGAGATCCGGGGGGTGGGAGCGAACCGCCACACCGCCGTCTCCTCACCGGTCGGCTCGGGCTCCGGGGTGGGGGAGTTGGAGACGACCTGCCAGTGGCTGGGGGCGGTCACGGTGAACGTGAAGGGCGCCTTGAGGTCCGGCTGCTCGAACACCGGGTACATCCGCCGGCTGTCCGGGACCTCGAACTGGCTGTAGAGGTAGACCTCGTCGTCGACCGGGTCGACGAACCGGTGCAGACCCTCGCCGGTGTTGGTGTAGCGCCCTGTTGCGGTGACGACAACCTCGTTGTCGGCGGCCAGCCCGGTCAGGCGGATCCGGCTGTCGGCGTAGTGGTCCCGAGGGTCGAGGTCCGAGCCGTTGACGCGGATGCCATCGACCGTGCCGCCGACGAAGTCCAGGAACGTCTCGTCCGCCGGGTCCGAGCACCAGAAGTGGATCGTGCTCCGGGTCGCGAAGGTCTCCGGGCCGGTCGTGACGTCGAGGTCGACGGCATGGGATTCGACCGTGACGAGGGCCGCGCGGGCGGCGGCCTCCTCACGGGTGAGGTTCGTGCCGGGCACGGGATCTCCTTGCGTGGCGTGCGGTACCTGAGGGCTCCGGTGAGGGGTCACCTCCCTGGGGCGGCGACCATCCTGTCACGGCTGGATCGGCGCGGTCGGCTCCCCGTCCACAGGTGGCAGGATGATCCGCATGACGCATCGCGACGCCGCCGAGTTCTGGTTCGACCCCCTGTGCCCCTGGGCGTGGATGACGTCTCGCTGGATGCTCGAGGTGCAGAAGGTCCGTCCGGTCGACGTCACGTGGTCGGTGATGAGCCTCTCCATCCTCAACGAGGGCCGCGACGACTCGGAGGGCCATCGTGAGCGCACCGAGAAGGGCCTGGGGCCGGTGCGTGTCGTCGTCGCCGCCCGAGAGGGCCTCGGCGACAGGGTCGTCAGGCCGCTCTACGACGCCTTGGGGGAGCGGATCCACCACCGGGGCGAGCAGGACCTCGACGAGGTCATCGTCGCAGCGCTCGACGAGGTCGGCCTTCCGGCTGAGCTCGCCGACGCCGCGCACCACGACGACCACGACGCGCGACTTCGAGCAAGCCACCAGCGCGCGATCGACCTCGTCGGCGACGACGTGGGTACCCCCGTCGTGGCTGTCAACGGGACGGCGTTCTTCGGGCCTGTCGTGAGCCCTGCTCCCCGGGGCGAGGCGGCCGGCCTGCTGTGGGACGGGTGCGTGCTCGTCGCCAGCACCCCCGGCTTCTTCGAGCTCAAGCGCAGCAGGACCGTCGGCCCCATCTTCGACACGGCGGCCTGAGGTGCGGGTCCACCTCGGCGGCGACCACGCGGCATACGACCTGCTCGTCGACCTCGTCGCCTTCCTCCAGGGCGAGGGACACGAGGTGACGAACCACGGTCCCCACGCCTACGACGAGGTCGACGACTACCCGGTCTACGTCCTGCGCGCCGCACAGGCGGTCGCGGCCGACCCGGGGTCGTTCGGGGTCGTGCTCGGCGGGTCCGGCAACGGGGAGCAGATGGCGGCCAACAAGGTCGCCGGCATCCGGGCGGCCCTGTGCTCGGACGACGAGCTGGCCCGTCTGGCGCGGGAGCACAACGACGCCCAGGTCATCTCCATCGGTGCCCGCATGACCTCCGTCGACGAGGCGCACTCGATGCTGCGGGTGTTCCTGACGACGCCCTTCAGTGGCGACGAGCGCCATGCACGAAGGATTGCCATGGTCAGCGCCTACGAAGCGGACGGATCGCTTCCTCGGCTTCCGTGAGGACGCACACGCCCGTCGCGCCGTCGAGCCCCACCCGACCCCGACGAACCTGAGCCGTGACCTGCGCTGACGCGCCGGCGCCTGTAGCGGAGACGCCGTAGCAGCACTACTGTGAGCGCGACTCGGTCGACCAGTGCAAGGGGATGGGAATGGCGCGAGTGGACGCATCGCGATGACTGCGCCGCCCGTCATCGGCAGCGACGGCCTCGCCGTCGCTGGGATCCGTCCTCGGTGGCTGCGGTCACGGGTCTCGGACGTCAACGAGGACCGCGTCTACACCGCCGTCTGCCTGACCGCGGTGGTCGTGGCGGGGGCCGCCGCGATGGCGTGGCCCGACGACGTGCCGAGCGCCCTGCAGTTCCCCATCATCGTCGTGGCCGGGCTCCTCCTCGCAGGCCGCCGCCTGCTCGTCATCTACGGGGTGGCCCTGGCGATCCTCCTCGTCGGGGCACCCGTGATCTCCAACCTGGCCGTGAGCCGGGCCTCTCTCGTCATCCTCTCGTTCGTCGCGGTGATGGCCGTCATGTACGTCGCTGCCGAGTCGCGGGCGCTCCTCGGAACACGCGGCTTCGGCGGTGACCGCATGTTCGCCGAGCTGCGGGACCGCATCTCCTCCGGTGGCCACCTCCCGGACCTTCCGGAGGGGTGGCGTTCGATGTCCGAGGTCCTCTCCGCGCACGGCGACCGCTTCT
>CALCXF010000036.1 GCA_937907685.1 uncultured Nostocoides sp. | reverse complement strand
CAAGGGTGCCGTGGAGTGCGCGTCTGGCACCTCTCGTGCTGGTGTCGCCCGAGTGACGGGTGCCAAGGGTGCGGTGGAGCGCCCGTCTGGCACCCCTGGCTCCGCTGACCCCTCCCGGTCTGGATCCAGTATCCGTTGTGCATTGGCCCGCGCGGAGGTGTTCCGCTGAGACCTGGTGGCCCGCTGTGGCGACGGCTCGTCAGTGGTCCCCCGCCATGAGGCGGCCGATCTCGGTGCGGTCAGCGCTGACGCAGGCCATCTCGGCGACGACCTTGCCGCCGTGGACGACCGCGACGCGGTCGGCGAGCGACAGGATCTCGTCGAGCTCGGCGGACACGAGCAGCACGCCCGCACCGGCGTCGCGGGCGTCGACGATGCGGCGGTGGATGAACTCGATCGATCCCACATCGACGCCGCGGGTGGGCTGCGCCGCCATGAGCAGCCTGGGCGTGAACGACATCTCGCGCGCGACGACGACCTTCTGCTTGTTGCCACCGGAGAGCGAGGCCGCACTCTGTCCGACGCCCGAGGAGCGGATGTCGAACTCCGCACGCACCTTCTCGGCGTACTCGCGGACGGCATCGAACTGCCGCACGCCGCTCTTCGCGTAGGGCGGCTGGTCGAACTCGTTGAGCACGAGGTTGTCGGCGATGGAGTATGCCGCGACGAGCCCGTGCTTCTCGCGGTCCTCGGGGATGTGGCCGACCCCGGCGTGGTGCGTCTGGTTGGGGTTGGCCTTGGTGAGGTCCAGGTCGCCCAGCCGCATGCTGCCGGACACCACCTTGCGCATCCCGGCGAGGGCCTCGACGAGCTCGCGCTGGCCGTTGCCCTCCACGCCGGCCACCCCGACGATCTCGCCGGCCCGCACCTCGAGGCTGAAGCCGTTGACGGCGGGGAGGTCGCGGTCGTCCTTGACGTGGAGGTCCTCGATGGCCAGGACGGTCTCGCCCGGCGTCGCCTCCTCCTTGTCGATGGACAGGACGACCTCGCGCCCCACCATGAGGGTGGCGAGCTCGCGGGCGTCGGTGTTCTTCGTCTCGACCTCGCCGCAGACGGTGCCCTGGCGCAGGACGTAGACCCGGTCCGAGACCGCGAGCACCTCGCGCAGCTTGTGGGTGATGAAGACGATCGAGGTGCCGGAGGCCGCCAGCTCCTTCATGACGCCGAGAAGCTCGTCGGTCTCCTGGGGAGTGAGGACCGCGGTCGGCTCGTCGAGGATGAGCAGGTCGACCTTTCGCGAGAGGGCCTTGAGGATCTCGACGCGTTGCTGGGTGCCGACCGGCAGGTCCTCGATCTCGGCGTCGGGGTCCACGGCCAGCCGATGCTTCGCCGAGAGGGTGCGCACCATCTCACGGGCACTCTCGATGTCGAGCATGGCCCCGGCCCGGGTCGGCTCGTGGCCCAGCATCATGTTCTCGGCGACGGTCATCACGGGGACGAGCTGGAAGTGCTGGTGGACCATGCCGATGCCGCGCCGGATCGCGTCGTGCGGACCCGAGATCGGCGTGGTGTCGCCCTGGACGCTCACCGTGCCGGCATCCGGCGTGATGAGGCCGAAGATCTGGTTGACGAGAGTCGACTTCCCCGCCCCGTTCTCACCGAGCAGCGCGACGATCTCACCGCGACGGACGGTGAAGCTGATGTCGCGGTTGGCCCTGACCCGGCCGAAGCTCTTGGACAGCCCGGTGATGTCCAGCACCACCTCGCCGACGACACCTTCGCCGAAGCCGGATATCTCCGGCGGCAGCTCACGGACGGCATCCGTCGTCGCGATGGCCTCGAGGTGGTCGGGTCGGGTGTCCGCGGGAGCCGGGCGAGGGTCGTACTCGATCTCTTCGGGCATCACTGGTCTCCCTTGACGTACGGCTGCCCGACCGCGGCCGGCGCTCGGACCCTGCCGGCGGCCACGGCGAGGACGATGATCGTCACGACGAACGGCAGCGTGCCGGTGAGCTGCGGTGGGAGGTCGATGTTCCCGCTCTGCTGGAGCTGGGACGCCACCGCGTTGATGAACCCGAAGAAGATCGCCATGACGAACGCGCGCAGCGGCCGCCAGGCCCCCATGATCATGATGGCGAGGGCGAGGAAGCCTCGACCGGCCACCATGCCGCGCTCGAACGACGACGACGCATCCATGGAGAGGTAGACCCCGGCGCACCCGGCCAGGGAGCCGGCGAGGGTCACGTTGACGATCCGAAGCCACTCGACGTTGATGCCGGCCGTGTCGGCCGCCGAGGGGTACTCCCCCACGGCGCGCGTGCGCAGGCCCCACCTCGAGTGGAACAGGGCGATGTGGACGCCGATCGCCGCGAGGATGGCCAACGTCGCGAAGATGCTCGTCCCGGTGAAGAAGACGTCGCCGATGAGCGGGATGCTCGAGAGCACCGGGACGTCGAAGCTCGGCATCAACCCCGGGAGCACCTGGCCGGGTGTGTAGTAGAACGACGTGATGCCGGTGGCGACGATGTTGAGCACGACACCGGCGATGATCTGGTCCATGCGCCACTTGACGCTCGTCCAGGCGAGGAAGCCGCCCAGGATCAGGCCGCTGCCGATGCCCGCGAGGACTCCGACGAGGAGGGACCCGCTGTACGCCGCCGCGAAGAACCCGGCGAAGGCGGCGACGAGCATCTGGCCCTCGATGCCGATGTTGACGACTCCCGAGCGCTCGCCGATGACCCCGACGAGGGCGGCCAGGACGAGCGGGATGGCGTAACCCCAGGCGGAGGCGTACATGCTCGGGGCGATGTCGTTCTGGGCGTAGTAGAAGATGTAGGCCGCGACGAGCACGACCGCCCCGACGACCACGTTCGTGCGGTTCTTGGTGAGCCACGACGTCGTCATGTCAGCTGCCCCAGCTCGTCGAGGCGGCGGTGACCTTGTCGGCCCGGCTCCGGAAGATCCACTTGCCGAGCACGGGGATCGAGACCATGAGCAGGATGATCGCGAGGAGCAGGTCGACGACCTCCGGGGCGATGCCCGTGGCGAACTGCAGCCCGGGCGCACCGGTTCGCAGCACGCCCACGAGGAAGGCCGCGGGGATCGTGGCGAGGGGGTTGGCCCGGGCCAGGAGGGCGATGGTGATGCCGTCGAAGCCCAGGGTGCCCCCGATGGCCGGCTCGAACCTGTGGAGGGTGCCCATCGCCTCGAGGGCACCCGCCAGGCCGGCGAGCCCGCCGCCGAAGATCATCGACAGGGTGACGATGCGGCTGATCGAGATCCCGGCGTAGCCCGCGGCGTGCTTGTTGGCTCCCACGGTGTTGAAGCGGAACCCGAGCGTGGTGCGGCCCAGCATCCACCAGCACAGCACCGCCAGGAGGACTGCGAAGACGAAGCCGATGGGGATGCCGGCCGCCGCGCCGACCCGGGACGCCTCCGGGATCAGCTCGGTCTGCGGGATGCCGCTGGTCTTCGAGGACTCGGCCTCGAGCGGGCCGATGACGAGCCACCAGGTCACACCTGCGGCGATGTAGTTGAGCATGATCGTCGTGATGACCTCGTGCACCCCGCGGGTCGCCTTGAGGATTCCGGCGATGAAGCCGACGAACGCGCCGGCGAGGGCTCCCGCCACCATGCCGAGGACGGCGCCCAGGAAGCCGGCGCCGCCCGCGGCATACGCGACCCACGCACCGAACATGGCGCCGAAGACGAGCTGCCCCTGACCGCCGATGTTGAACAGGCCGACCCGCAGCGGGAGGACGACCGCAAGGCCGGTCAGGACGAGTGGGGCCGTCTTCTGCAGCGTCCGGGTGAGGCCGCCCGGGACGAACAACGCCTCACGCAGCAGCGTCTCGTACGCGTACCAGGGGTTGACGCCCTGGTAGCGGATCAGGGCCGCGCCGACGAGGAGGGCGATGACGAGTGCCACGACGATGACGACGCCACTCTGGTGGCTGAGCAGGTACGCCAGCGGCTGGGCGGGCCGCTGTTCGACCGGCGGGGGCGCCTTGGCCGGCGGAGGCGCAGCCTGCTCGGCCACCGTGGGTGTCTCGGACATGTGACTCCAATGTCGGTCGGTGCCCACAGTGTTGCGTGTCGCGGCCCGGGGCAAAAGGGCCACGTCGCCTCGGCGACGACGCGCTGGGGGCGGGCACCCGGGTGGGTGCCCGCCCCCAGTCTCGAGGTGGTCGGGTCACGCGTCGCCGTGGCCCGGACGTCCCGGTGTCAGAGCGTGACGCCGGTCTTCAGCGTGCCGGCCTCCATCTGCTTGACGACCTCGTCCACCTTCGCCTTGACGTCCGCGGGGACGACCGACTCGAAGTCGTGGTACGGAGCGAGGCCGGCCTTGCCCAGCGTCTGGAGCTCGGTGAAGTCGCCGTCCTTGGCCTGGACGACCGTGTCGGTGACGCCCTCGTTGATGAGCTTCATCGCCGAGGTGACGAGGCACGGCTGGGCGGCGGGAACGGTGTCCCACTGGTCGGTGTCGACACCGATGCAGAACTTGTCCGTGCCCGCACCGGCGGTCTTCGCGACCTCCTGGAGAGCACCGTTACCGGTGTTGCCGCCGGCGCCGAAGATGACGTCCGCACCCTGGGCGAGCTGCTTCTTCGCCTCGCCCGCACCCCATACCGGGTCGTTGAAGGCGTTGTCGGCAGCGGGGTGGTAGACCGTCGTCACGCTGACGGCCGAGTTGGCCGCCTTGGCGCCCGCCTCGAAGCCCTTGGCGAACTTCTCGACCGGCGGGATCTGGAGGCCGAGGACCTGGCCGAGCTTGTTGGTCTTCGTCATCAGGCCCGCGAGGTAGCCGGCGCCGTAGCCCGCCTGGTCCTCCGGGAAGACGAGGCCGGTGACGTTCTTGACGGTGACCTTCTTCGCGTCGTAGCCCTGGTCGACACCGATGAACCGGGTCTCCGGGTTCTCGGCGGCGGCCTGAGCGGTGGCGTCGGTCATGAGGAAGCCGACGGTGATGAGGACGTCGTACTTCTTGTTGGTGAACTGCGCGATGTTCGAGGCGTAGTCCTTGGCATCCTGGGTCTCGACGTACTTGTAGAAGCCCTGGGTCTCCTCGGCGGCCGCTTGCGCGCCCTCGTGGGCGGACTGGTTGAACGACTTGTCGTCCACCTTGCCGGTGTCGGTGACGAGACCGATGCAGAACACCTCGGCATCGGCGCAGTTGGAGTCGTCGGCGGGCGCACCTGCCGCAGAGGAGGCGCCGGAGGCGGCCGGGGTGTCGGTGGTGCCGGTGCTGCCGCCACAGCCGGCCAGGGCCAGGGCGAGCGCCGCCGGCGCTGCGACCAGGTAACGCGTGGACTTCATGAAGTTCTCCTTGGAGATCGGGTGAGACGGGGCGATGTTACGGCGTGGGTGCTCCACACGGTGGGCCCCCTGAGTGTCGTTGTCGGGTTGTGACCTCGCCAGAGGGGCGTCGTGACGAGATGCACACCGCCGGACTGGCGACAGTCACCAACCCGGTGAGGCGGACCACCCCGCATCCACGGGGATGGTGGTGCCCGTGATGCCGGATGCGGCCGGTGAGGCGAGGAAGGCGACGGTCGCCGCGACCTCCTCCGCTGTCACGGGGCGGCCGAGGGCGGAGGCCTTCCGCCACCGCTCCACCCCCTCGGGCCACGCGGTCTCCAGTCCCTCGCGGGCCACCAGGCCGGGGGCGACGGCGACGACCCGGATGCCTCGGGGGCCGAGCTCGGTGGCCGCCGCGGCGGTGAGGTGGTGCAGCGCCGCCTTGGCGACGGCATACGGCGCGTGACCGGGGGTGGGTCGGAGTCCCTCGATCGAGCCGATGACGACGACGACCCCCCCGCGTGCCAGACGCACGGCGGCGCGGTGGAGAAGGGCGGTCGTGGGGCGCAGGCCAGCGCGGTGGAACGCGTCCCACGCGGCGGTGTCCAGGTCGTCCCAGTCGAGGTGGTCCTGGGGGAAGGCATTCAGCACGACGACACTCACCGGACCGACGGCGTCGTGGCACCGCGTGAGGAGGTCGTCGCAGACGGCATCGAGGTCGTCCCCGTCGTCGACGCCGAGGTCCGCATGGAGCGCCACGGCGTGTCGACCCAGGCCCTGCACCTCGTGGACCACCCCCTCCGCCCCCTCGAGGTCGCTGCGGTAGTGGACGCCGACGTCGTGGCCGCCGGCGGCGAGGGCGATGGCCACCGCACGACCGAGCCCACCGCTCGCGCCGGTGACGAGCGCGCTCATCGCATCCGCCCGACTGGCTCGTCGCGGGTGAGCAGGGCGATCTCGGTCGCGTAGGAGGGGTACGACCGCACGAGCTCGTCGCGTCGGCCGAGCTCGAAGTGCTCCGGGCGGAAGGCGGGCGAGCACCAGCAGGCGAGCAGACTCCAGTTCCCGAGCGTCGAGGCGCCCATCCAGGTGCCGCGCCGCACGAGGAACTGACCGGCCTGCGGGCCGACGTAGTTGAGCACACCCGAGCCCCCCGGGCGCAGACGGAGCAGTGCGGTCGGAGCACCGTCGAGCCACTGCCACCCCTCGTCGATCGTGAGCCGGTGCATCGCCGAGAAGCCGTCGGGGGCGTCGGTGAGGAGCACGGTGATCGCGTTGAGGTCCTGCGTGCGCGGACCTGCGACGAACCACGCGCCCTCCTCGGGGATCGGCTGCATCCCGAGGCGGGCGATGACCTCCTCCGCGCTCTGCACCGTCACGAGACGTCCACCGCCGCCCATGCCGCCTTCCCCCTCGCCCGCGCCCGGGCCAGGAGTGCCGGCACGTCGACGCGGGTGCTGCGCCGCCCGCGGACCACCGGCTCCCCGTCGACGAGGACGTCGGTGACGTCGCCACGGCCAGCTGCGAAGACGAGCAGCGCCTCGACGTCGTGAACCGGTGTCAGGTGCGGCGCCTGGAGGTCGAGGAGCACGAGATCTGCTCGCTTGCCGACCTCCACGGACCCGATCTGGTCGCCCAGCCCGAGGGCGCGCGCACCCTCGATCGTGCAGGCCCGGAGCACCTCGGCCGCGCTCGCCACATCCGGCCGCCCACTCGTGAGGCGAGCGAGCAGAGCCGCCTGTCGCATCACGAGCCACATGTCGAGGTCGTTGGAGCTGGAGCAGCCGTCGGTGCCGAGACCGATGCGGATGCCGCTCGAGCGCACGTCCTCCCACCGAAGCGCACCGCTGGCGAGCTTGGAGTTCGAACCGGGGCAGTGCCCCACCGCAGCGTGGGCGTCCCCGAGCAGCGTCCGGTCCCTCTCGCTGAGCTGCACGCCGTGGCCGACGACGAGGGGGAGGTCGCGCTGGACCCAGCCGGAACGGGCCAGCACCTCGGTCGGCGATGCGCCGTAGCGCTCGCGGATGCCGTCGTTCTCGGCCTCGTTCTCCGAGACGTGAGTGGTGAGGAGACCCGGTCGAGGGTCGTCGGCGAGGAGCGAGCGGAGCACGGTGACGACCTCGGCCAAGCCGTCGGGTCCGCAGGTGTAGGTGGCGTGCGGCATCGCCGCGACGGGGATGCAGGGGCCGCCGATCCGGTCCAGGACGCCTGGCCAGGTGCGCAGGCTGTCGAGGCGCTCCTGCCACGTGAGCCCGTCGGGCCCGGGGCCGTCGAAGAAGACCGGGCCGATGACGTGCCGGCTGCCGGCGGCCACCGCGCCACGGTGGGCGGCCTCGTGGTGGAAGTACATGTCCAGCTGCGTCGTGCAGCCGCCCAGCAGCGACTCGATCGCGCCGAGGGTGGCCCCCAGCTCGACAGTGTCGGGATCCATGACGGCTCCCTCGGCGGCCCAGACCCGGGTGAGGAACCCCTGGAGGTCGACGTTCTCCGCGAGACCGCGGAGCAGGGTCATCGGGAGGTGGGTGTGAAGGTTGACCAGACCCGGCATCAGCAGCTTGCCACCGGCGTCGAGAACCGTCTCATCGGCGGCCCGGCTGGGGCCACCGGCCTCTTTCGTGGCCGGCTGCGCTCGGCTGATCTCGGTGATGATGCCGTCCTCGACGACGACCGTGGTGTCCCGAAGGATCGTGTCGGTGTCGTCGACGGTGACGACGTAGCCGGCGTTCTCGATGCGGACCCGGCTCATGGGGCGGGTTCTGCCGGAGCGTCGGGGTCGGGGAAGGTGGCCCGCGTGTGGACCAGCTCGTCGAGAACCGCGAGCACGTCGGCGGAGGTGGCGGAGAGGACCTCGGTGATCTCGTCCATGGTGATGGGCTCCTCGCTGTCGCCGACGCCCGAGGCGGGGTTGACGACCAGCGAGATCGCGGCATACCGCAGACCCGCCTCGAGGGCGAGGGTGACCTCGGGGACGCCCGTCATCCCCGCCACGTCGGCGCCGGCGAGGCGGGCCAGCCGGATCTCCGCGCGCGTCTCGAACCGGGGACCCTCGAACGCGGCATAGACGCCGCCGTCGCGGACCAGCCGGCCGGCCGCGGCGGCGGCGTCGAGGATCTCCTGCCGCACCGCCGGGTGGTAAGGCTCCAGGACGTCGGTGTGCACGACCCCCTCGGGGCCCGAGCCATCGAAGAAGGTGACCGGGCGCTGCCTCGTGAAGTCGACGAAGTCGTCCAGGCAGAGCAGGTCGCCGGCCCTGAGGTCGGGGTCGATGCTGCCGGTGACGTTGACAGCAACGACGTCCCTAACCCCGAGGTCGGCGAGCGCCCGGATGTTCGCCCGGTAGTTGACGAGGTGAGGCGGGACGGAGTGACCCGCGCCGTGCCGGGTGAGGAAGACCACCGGGATGCCGTGCCAGGTGCCGCGGGTGATCCGGGCGTCGCCGAACGCGGTGGTGATCGTCTCCGAGGAGGGGTCCTCGAGAGCCGCAAGGTCGTAGAACCCCGTCCCGGCGATGATCCCCAGGGGCGGACGCGTCATGACCGGCCACGTTACCTCGCGAATCGCGGTGGCAGGATGCCCATCATGCAAGCACCCGTGGCCATCGCCGCCACGGGTCCCGTGTCCCTTGCCGCGGCGCGGCAGGTCGCCCGCGCCGGCGGCAACGCGGTCGACGTCGCCGTTGCGGCCGGCCTCGCCGCGATGAGCACGGAGCCGGGAATCGTCTCCCTCGCCGGCGGGGCGTTCGTGGCCGCGTGGGCGGCTGGAGGGGAGCCGGTCGTCATCGACGGGAACGTCGAGATGCCCGGCCGCGGACTCGGGCTCGACCGGTTCGGATCGGGCGTCCGGGAGGTCGTCACGGACTACGGCGGTGGGGTGCGCCTCCATGCGGGGCACGGCTCCGTGGCGACGCCCGGCGCGGTGACCGCCTGTGAGGTCGCGGTCGAGGAGCTGGGCCTCCTGCCGTGGCGTGACGTGGTCGCCCCGGCTGCGGCGGCCTGCCGCGACGGGTACCCGATCGGTGGGGCCGCCGCGCGGTACCTCGCCTTCACCGCCGACCCCCTGTTCGGTGCCGACCCCGAGGCCCATGGCGTCGTCACCCGGGCCGACGGCTCGCCGCTCGAGGCGGGTGACGTGGTGACGAACCACCCACTCGCCGCGGTGCTGGACCTCGTCGCGGAGAAGGGAGCATCCGTGCTCACCACCGGTGAGGTGGGTCGGGCGATGGTCGAGTCCATGGAGGCACACGGCGGCCTCGTGACAAACCGAGACCTCGCGGAGTACACCGCGCTCCTCCGGGAGCCCGTGCGCAGGCGGGTCGGGAACTGGGACCTCGCGGTCAACCCACCACCCTCGGTCGGCGGCCCGATGCTCGCGGCGATGCTGGGGGAGCTGGGACGTCGCGGGGACTGGCACTGGCCGGACATCATCGAGATCCAGCGGGCCGTGCTGAGCTACCGGCTCCAGGTGCACGACTTCGCCGAGGACCTGGATGCCGCGGGTCACGAGCTGCTGCTCTCGGTGGACCGCCATGGCCTGGCCGGGCTCCCCACGAGCTCGAGCACGGCGAACGTGTCCGTCGTCGACGCCGACGGCACCGCCTGCGCGGTCACCATGTCCAGTGGCTACGGTGCCGGCATCACCGTCCCCGGCACGGGAATGCTCCTCAACAATGCCCTCGGCGAGCCCGAGCTCAACAAGCTCGGCCTCCACCGGCTGGCCCCCGGCACCCGGCTTGCATCCAACATGGCGCCCACCACGGGGCGCACCGCCGACGGCCGGGTGCTGGCCATCGGGTCGCCGGGCGCCGACCGGATCACGACCGCACTGATGCTCGTGCTGGGTCAGGGCTGTCTCCACGGCGCCGACCTCCGGCACGCCATCGAGGCGCCGAGGCTGCACGTGCGGTTCGACCCGGACGGCTCGACCGTCGTCGACCACGAGAGCGACCCGGACATCGCGAGCGCCGTCGAGGCGGCGGCAGGGGTGCGCGGTGTCGACCACGGCACCCGGCAGATGTACTTCGGTGGCGTCGGGGCGGCATACCGGCGGGTTGAGGGGTCGCTGGAGGCCGCCGGTGACCCCCGGCGCGAAGCAGCGGTGGCGGTCCTGGAGGCCTGACCGGTGCTCGTTTCCCGCATCAGCTGAGTGGATGCCGGCACCTCCCGGACACGTCTGGGAGGGCCATGGTAAAGCGGAGGCCTGCTCGGGGTAAAAGTTTGGTCTGGGGTGTGTTCGTGGTTCTGGATCGGCGCGTTCTGCGTGGTCCACTGACGCCGCGCCACGCCTACCGGCCGGCCACCACCCCTTGTTGCGACAGGATCCGCGATGACACCACCCCTTCCCAGACGCGCGCGCGTGGCCCTCGCCTCGCTCGCGGCCGCCGCGCTCGCCACGGGCGCCGTCAGCACGACAGCCTCCGCCGAACCACCGCCGGCCCCGAAATCCGAGACCGGCCGGCTGAAGGCCCAGGACAAGAAGGACAAGCTCGGTGCGCACGACCGTTCCCTCCTCGCGCAGGCCCGCGCCGAGGGGGACCAGCGGGTGACGGTGATGCTCGCGACGACCAAGGGCTCGACGAAGTCCGTGGCGGCGGCCGTCACAGCCGCCGGCGGCTTCACGGCCACCGTGAGCGAGCGCTACAACTACATCAGCGCCACGGTTCCCACAGGACGCGTCGACGCGATCGCGAAGTCGGCGTCGGTCATCGCCGTCGACCTCAACGAGTCGATCCCCCTGCCCAGGCCCGAGGCGGAGGGATCCGGCACCGCGAGTGCGGCCGCCGTCGCCGGCCCCGGGGCGAGCACGCCGAACGACAACCCGTTCATGCCCACCGGCGACATCGGGTCAGTGGACTTCAAGGAGGCCAACCCCGCGTGGGACGGCCGCGGGATCACGATCGGTGTCATCGACTCCGGTGTCGACCTCGACCACCCCGCGCTGCAGACGACCACGACGGGCGAGCGCAAGATCGTCGACTGGGTCACCGGGACCCACCCGCTCCTCGAGAGCGACGGGTCCTGGCGGGCCATGATCACCTCGGTCACCGGTCCCACGTTCCCCGTCACGGGCGCCGGCACCTGGACCGCTCCCGACGCCGGCACGTACAAGTTCAGCCGCGTCTCCGAGAACATCTCGAATGCCGACGAGGCGGCTGGTGACTTCAACCGCGACGGTGACAACACCGACCGCTGGGGCATCCTCTACAGCGAGAGCACCCACGACATCTGGGTCGACGCGAACCAGGACCAGGTCTTCTCCGCCAGCGAGAGGATGCGTCCCTACAAGGAGAACTTCGACGTCGCCCATTTCGGTGTCGACAACCCCGCGACGGCGGTGGCCGAGTCGATGCCGTTCGTCGTCCAGTACCGCGAGGACATCGACCTGACGCCCGCCGGCCTCCCCGGTCAGAAGGCGGACTTCGTCAACATCGGCGTCGTCCAGGCGGCTCACGGCTCGCACGTCGCCGGCATCGCGGCCGGGCACGGCCTGTTCGGTGGTGCCATGGACGGTCAGGCCCCCGGCGCCAAGATCGTCTCCAGCCGCGCCTGTTCGTGGGGCGGCGGGTGCACGACGGTTGCGCTCACCGACGGCATGGTGGACCTCGTCAAGAACCGTGGCGTCGACGTCGTCAACATGTCGATCGGTGGCCTGCCGGCCCTCAACGACGCCAACAACGCCCGGGCGAGGCTCTACGACAGCCTCATCGCGGATGGCGTCCAGCTCGTCATCTCGGCGGGAAACAGCGGTCCCGGGATCAACACGATCGGGGACCCGTCGGTGGCGACCAACGTCGTCAGCGTCGGCTCCTCCATCACCAAGGAGACCTGGTTGGCCAACTACGGCTCGGAGGTCAGCACGCCCCTGACCGTGCACAACTACTCCTCGCGCGGCCCCCGCGAGGACGGCGGGTTCAAGCCCAACGTCATGGCACCCGGGTCGGCCATCTCGACGATCCCCACGTGGCAGGCCGGCACCCCGGTCGCCGAGGCTGGATACAGCCTCCCGCCGGGCTACGCCATGTTCAACGGGACGTCGATGGCTGCCCCGCAGACGGCGGGTGGCGTCGCGCTGCTGCTGTCCGCGGCCAAGGCCAGCGGCATCACGGTCACGACGCGGCAGCTGCGTGACTCCCTGTACACCTCCGCGGACTTCGTCCAGGGTGTGGAGGCGATCGCCCAAGGCGCCGGCCAGGTCGACATCCCAGCCACGTGGGCGCTGCTCAGCACTCGGCCGGTCTCCCGGGACTACACGGTGTCCGCGCCGGTCTGCACCCCGATCTCGGACTTCCTCGCCACCGCTGACACGGGGACCGGCGTCTACAACCGCTGTGACGCGGCCAACGGCGGCCAGGTCTCGGGTGAGGACAAGGTGTACGAGGTGAGGGCGACCCGCACCACCGGCAACACCGGCCGGGTGAGCCACAACCTCCGCCTGGTCGGCAACGACGGCACCTTCTCGCTCCCCACCGCGAGCCGCCCCATGCCCAAGGGAGAGGCCGTCGACATCCCGGTCAAGGCGCGCACCAGCACCCCCGGTGCGCACTCGGCGATCCTCGAGATCGACGACCCGGCCACGGCCGTCGTGGACCTCCGGGTCCTTCTCACGGTCGTGCTCTCCGAGGACCTCGTCGCACCGTCGTACTCGAAGACCCAGTCGGGCACGGTCGAGCGCAACCTCACGAAGAAGCTCTTCGTCGTGGTCCGCCAGGGCGCCAAGGCGCTCCAGGTCAACCTCTCCGGAGTCGCCGGCACCGACCAGGTCCGCTGGATCGCCATCAACCCGTACGGCGTCCCGGTTGAGTCGACCTCGTCCCTCGTCTGCTTCACCAGCTTCAGCGCCCCCAGCTGCAACAGCACCTCGCGTGCCTACGCGAACCCGCTGCCGGGCGTCTGGGAGCTCGAGGTCGAGGCACGGCGTACGTCGCCGAGCCTGGTGAACCCGTACACGCTCAAGGCCGCGGTCCAGGGCGTCACGGTGGACCCGGCGTCGCAGACGCTGGCGTCCGTGACGGCCAACCAGCCCGCCCCGGTCTCGTGGACGGTCACCAACGCCTTCGGTGACCTGTCCATGGCGCCGCGGGGTGGCAACCTCGGAAGCGCTCTTTCCGAGCGCAAGTCGATCGCCAACCACGACTTCCAGGAGTTCACGGTGGTCGTCCCGGCGGGCGCCGAGCGCCTCACGGCGACGATCGGTCGCCCGTCGGACCTCGGTGCGGACCTCGACCTGTTCGTCCGCAACTCTGCCGGTGCGCTCGTGGGCCAGTCGGCCGACGGTGACTCCGAGGAGTCGGTGAGCATCGCCAACCCGGCAGCCGGCACCTACACGGTGCAGGTCGACGGGTACGCGGTCCCTGCCGGGACGACGGAGTACGACTACCTCGACGTCTTCGTCTCGTCGGCGCTGGGTGCCATCACCGTTCCCGACACCACCGTGGACCTCGCCGCCGGCGCGTCCACCCCGGTGACCGGTGCCGTGACGGCGAAGGCGGCCCCGGCCGCCGGTCGACAGCTGTTCGGCGAGATGAAGGTCGTCTCGACCGCCGGCGCCGTCCTCGGCACGGGATCGGTCCTCGTGGGTTCCGTCACTCCGTAACCTCACCTGTCCGATCACTGGACCCCACGGCCGTTCTGGCCGTGGGGTCCAGTGCGTGTCATCCCGCCACGGGCCTGGCCCACCCCGGCGGGCAAGTCGCGCCGTCGTGCCGGTCCCTCAAGGTCATCGCGAGGCGCCGGTGACCATCCACCGGTCGGTACGCACGCGAGCCCACATGAGCGTCGCCCGAACGGCCATGAAGACGGTGAAAGCGATCCACAACCAGGTGAGGGCGTTGACCTGGCCCTCCGTCGTGCCGCCCTCGAGCAACCAGTCGCCGGCTGCGTGGACGGCGTACACCACCGGGAGGTAGGCCACGAGGGTCGCCAGCATCCCCCACGCCAGCCACCGGCCGTCCCCGGCGCCGATGAGGACGCCGTCGATGACGAAGACGAAGCCCGAGAGCGGCTGGCCCAGGGCCACGACGACGAGACCACCGGCGATGGCCGCCTGCACCGCCGGGTCGGGCGTGAACAGTGGTCCGATGACGGGTCGGAGGAGGAGGACGAGCACACCCAGGACGATGCCGACGACGACCCCCCACCGCAGCACGAGAGCCGTCGCCTCACGGGTGCGCTCGAGCTCACCGGCTCCGAGCGCCTTGCCGGTGATGGCCTGTGCCGCGATGGCGAGGGCGTCGAGGGCGAAGGCGAGGAAGGTCCAGATGGTCGCGGTCACCTGGTATGCCGCGAGCGGCACGTCCCCGAGGCCGGCCGCGACCCAGGTGGTCAGCAGGAGCACCGCCCGAAGCGCCAGGGTCCGCACGAGGAGCGGGATGCCGCCCCGGGCTGCGGCGAGGACGCGGCCCGGGTGGGCACGCAGCGGCACGGCCGAGCGCCCGGCATACCGGACGAGCACGACGACGAGGGCAGCAGCCATGCCCGTCTGCGCGATGACCGTGCCCCACGCCGACCCGGCGATCCCCCAGCCGAGGCCGTGCACGAACCACACGTTGAGGGCGATGTTGAGGCCGAAGCCGCCGACGGCGGCGAGGAGGGGCGTTCGGGTGTCCTGGAGGCCGCGCAGGACACCGGTCGTGGCGAGGACGACCAGCATCGCGGGGATGCCGAGGGCGGAGATCCGCAGGTACGTGACCGCCTGCTCGAGGGCGGCCTCCGACGCCCCGAACAGCCGGCAGACAGGGTCGGCGACCAGCGCCACGGCGCCTGCGGTGACCGCCCCGAGGCCGATGCCCAGCCACGTGCCGTCGATGCCGGCCGACAGGGCGCCCGGGAGCGACCCCGCCCCGAGCTGGCGCGCCACCACAGCCGTCGTCCCGTAGGCGAGGAAGACGAACACGTTGGCGGCAGTGAGCAGCACCGCGCTCGCCACGCCGAGACCGGCGAGGGGCGCCACCCCGAGGCGCCCGACGATCGCGGCGTCGGTGAGCAGGAAGAGAGGCTCGGCGACGAGGGCCAGGAAGGCCGGGACGGCGAGCCTGAGCACCTCGCGGTGCTGGCTCGGGGCGGTCTCGCTCACGACAGGCACTGTTCCAGACCGGCCCCCGCGCGGGCGTGGGGCCGGCGCCCTGGGACCTGGCCCCGAGGGACGGCCGCGTCGCCACGGCGTCAGCCACGACGTGAGCCGCGTCGCAGGGCCCCGTGGACCGGAGCCTTGTCCACTGCGCCGGAGTAGAATCGGAGCCGAGGGGAAATCCCTTCCACCGCTCAAGGGAGAGCACGATGAGAATTCATCGAGCAACCCGCCGAACTGGCTTCCTGGCCGCCACCCTCCTCGCCCTCGGCCTGCTCGTCGCGGCCCCGGCCCCGGAGGCGGCCGCCGCCGTGCAGTCGTGTTCGTCGTCCACCCCCGTGGCCAGCCGCCCGACCCTCCGGTACGGCGACACGGGTAGCTGCGTCAAGGTCCTCCAGAACCTCCTGCTGGCGAAGGGCTTCACCATCGGCACGTCCACCCCTGACGGTTCCTTCGGACCGGGCACGCTGCTGGGAGTCCGCCGCTACCAGTCGTCCCGGCTGGACCTCGTCATCGACGGCGTGGTCGGTCCGGCCACCTGGAACCGCCTCGTGAACGGTGGCGGCACCGCGTACAGCGTCTACCGCGGTCCGAACACCTCGACCCGGGTGATCCTCAGCTTCGACGACTGCCCCACCAGCCTGAGCGCCTTCCAGTCGACCGTGGTGGGGGCTCGGAACCTCGGCATCGCGCTGGTGCTGGCCCCGACGGGCAACTGCATCTCGGCCGGCCGGTTCAACGCGAGCTACGCACGCCAGTACGGGCACTGGGTCATCAACCACTCGGTCAGCCACCCGGACTACACCACGCTGTCCACGTCGTCGATCTACTACCAGCTCGGGTCACCAGGGGTCGTCACCTCGTACGGCCGACCTCCCTACGGGGCGGTCAACGAGCGCGTGCGCAACGCCTTCGCGAGCAAGAGCATGCGGATCTGGCTGTGGAACGTCGACACCAACGACTGGCAGGGCAAGACCCGGGCCCAGGTGGTGAGCCACGTCGTCACCTATGCGAAGCCGGGAAACACCGTCCTCATGCACATGCAGTGGAACGCCTTCAACACCACGGCGCTGTCGTCGATGAAGTCGGGCCTGGCGGCCAAGGGCATCGGCGTGTGCCGCAACCTCGGGGCGACGACGCCGACCCGTCCCAGCCGCGTCAACTGCTGAGCGTGTCGGAGCCGCGTCACCTGCCCACGCCCCTCACAGGTGCTTCAGGGCCTCCCGCCGGGACAGGCTCGAGAGGCGAGAAGCCCGAGAGTCGACGTAGGCCTTCACCCACTCGGCGTCGGTGCGCGCATGCTGCCGCAGCGCCCAGCCCACGGCCTTGCGGACGAAGAACTCGCGGCCGTGCAGCGTGTCCTCGAGGTTGGCGTCGAGCACGTCGGCGAGCAGCGGGAGGTCGGTGGCGGCTCCGTGCTTGAGCTGCGCGAGGATCGCGGTACGGCGCAGCCAGAGGCTCCGGTCGACGGCCCAGGCGCGGACGGTGGGCGTCACGGCATCCCGGTGGTGCAGGAGGATCGGGCCGACCCGGTCCGCTGCGAGGGGATCCACGAGATCCCACCACGCTCCCGTCTCCACGAGGTGGTGGTACAGGGAGAGTGACTGCGCGTCCTGCCACGCGCGAGCAACGCGGTGTCCGGTGAGGGCGATCGCGGCATACCGCTCCTCGCGGTACGCCGGCAGGTCCCACAGGGCGCGCACGGCTCCGTCCCACTCGCTCCGGGTGGCCGGCGCGAGCGCGGGGTCGGCGAGCAGCGGTCTCAGCAGGCCTCGCAGCTCCGGAGAGGTGATGCCTCGGTAGGGGATGGCCGACTTCATGTAGGCCTGCTGGGCCACGGCCCGCTCGGGGTCGCCCACCGCGGCGAGCGCCTCCCGCACGGCCACGACCAGGGGAGGGGGGCCAGCGGGGCGAACGACGGCGCGTGCACCGGGGCCACGGCGTCCCACGTCAGGCGAGCCCGAGCTGGGCCGCCTCCTCCCAGAGCTCGTCCCGAACCTGCGGGTGGGCGGCGTCGCGGATGATGTGCCGGCACTGGGCCTGCTGGTCGTATCCCCACAGCTCCGCCACCCCGTGTTCGGTGACGATGGCGCTCTGCTGGAAGCTCGTCACCGGCTCGTCGAGGAGGGGCACGACGGTGGACACGTCGGCCTTGGGGTGCCACGAGCGCAGGGCGATGAAGGACTGTCCGCCGGCGGAGTGCAGCGCACCGACGATGAAGTCGGTCTGGCCCCCGAACCCGGAGTAGATCCGGGCGTTGATCCGTGAGGCGTTCGCCTGGCCGAACAGGTCCACCTCGAGGGCGGTGTTCACGGAGGTCATCATCCGCTGCTGCGCGATGAGCCCGGGGTCGTTGGTGTGCTCGGTGCGCATCATCCGCACGCGATGGTTGCCGTCGAGCCAGTCGTAGAGCTCGCGCGAGCCGAAGAGGAACGAGGCGGTGAGCGGGTGGTGTGGATCCAGGGCACCCACGCGGTCGAGCTCGAGGACCCCGTCGGAGAACATCTCGGTCCAGATCCGCAGGCCCGAACGGGTGGTCAGGGCCTTCAGGGTCGCGTCGGGGACGCCGCCGATGCCCATCTGGAGGGTCGCACCGTCCGGGACGCGGCTGGCGACCCGTTCACCGATGGCGGCGCTGTCGGCGTCCGGTGGGAGGGGGTCGTGGGACGCGAGCGGCGTCGACACCTCGACCGCCACGTCGACGGCCTCCACCGGCACCTGCGCGTCGCCGTAGGTGTACGGCATCTGGTCGTTCACGACGGCGATCACCCGGCCCGACCGGCCGCGGCATCCCTCGATGGCGGCGGGCAGCACGTTGACCTCGATGCCGAGGGACAGCTGGCCGTCGCGCGGCGGCGCGCAGTGGACGATCACGACGTCCGGGGGGAGGCGCCGCTGGAGAAGCACCGGCACGAGGGACAACCGGCTGGGGACGTACGACAGGTCGCGGTGGCGACGCATCCCGGCTCCCACGAAGCACGTCTCGGCGGTGACTCCCTCCCGATCGGGGATGCCGGGTGGGGCGTTGAGGGCGTGGATGGTGTAGGCGTCCTTGTTCTCGTCGAGCGCTCGGACCGCCTCCCACGGGACGGCCACGTTGCCCGAGACGACGACGCGTGGCTTGCCGGGCACGGATGCGAGGTGGCGCCCCAGCTCCTCGATGCTCACGGTCCTCATGGCGTCCATCATTCCCCCGTGCTCGCCAACCGTCAGGTGAGGGTCGGCTTGCCTGACCCGCACGCGGATGCCGTGCCGAACGCTGCGTGGCGAACAGTCGCGGGTGGCGGGACCGCGGCATACCGTGGAGCCATGTGCCGCAACATCCGTCCGCTGAACAACTTCGCACCGCCGGCGACGCCGGACGAGGTGCGGGCCGCCGCTCTCCAGTACGTCCGGAAGGTGAGCGGCATGACGAAGCCGTCTGCCGCGAACCACGCAGCGTTCGACACGGCGGTCGAGGAGGTCGCCGACGTGACCGCTCGGCTTCTCGACGCGCTCGTGACGACGGCCCCGCCCAAGGACCGAGAGGTCGAGGCGGCCAAGGCGCGGGCCCGGTCGGCGGAACGGTACGGCCGAGCCGGCTGACCGCGCGCTGGAAGCGGCGGCCACCGAGGCCAGGGGAGCAACCCCCGCGAAGTGGTCCGAAGTGGTTGCGACGACCGTCCGGGGTCTGCTACAGGGCGCGGAGCAGGCTGAGGAGCCCTCGGACGTGACCTGCTTCTTGTGGACCGAAACACGCCCGAAACTTTCTCCGCTCCACACACCGTGGACGACATCGTCGCTGGTCAGCGCGGTTTCCTCGGGTGAGGTACCCGGTTGTCCACAGGGTTCTCCACGTCATGTGCACACACGCCGCGGGCGTTTTGCACACCTTGTCCCCACGCCGTGCACAGCCGTTCGGCCATAGTCGACGGGAGGGCTTGGTGGCCGCCCGGCCGCAGCCCTACGGTGACTCGTCGGGTGGTTGTCGGTGCTCTCTGGTGTCGTTCTCCCCAGGGCGGCGGCCGCTCCGAGGTACTGGTCATCGACACCGGCGTGGGCCGGACGGGAGGGGGTGCGCGGTGTCGGTCGCGGAGCTGAGCGCGGCGTTCGAGAGTCGAGCCGGTGGCCCGACCGACGACCGTGTCCCTCCGCAGGACCTCCATGCCGAGCAGTCGGTGCTCGGCTCGATGCTCATCAACAAGGACGCCATCGCCGACTGCCTGGAGGCGGTGAAGGCCCACGACTTCTACCGGCCGGCACACGAGCTGATCTTCGACGCCGTCCTCGACCTGTTCGGGCGGGGGGAGCCCGCCGACGCCATCACCGTGGCCGACGAGCTCGGCAAGCGCGGCGACCTGACCCGCGTCGGCGGTCAGGCCTATCTCCACCAGCTGATCCAGTCCGTGCCGACGGCGGCGAACGCGGGCTACTACGCCGAGATCGTGCACGAGCGGGCGGTCCTCCGCCGGCTCGTCGAGGCCGGCACCCGGATCGTCCAGATGGGATACGCGCAGGGCGAGGGGGACATCGACGACATCGTCAACCGCGCCCAGGCCGAGGTCTACTCCGTCGCCGAGAAGCGCGGAGGCGAGGACTACCACCTCCTCGGCGAGCTGCTCAACGAGACGATGGAGGAGATCGAGGCGGCCTCGGGGCGAACCGACGAGATGATCGGCGTGCCGACGGGCTTTCTCGAGCTGGACGAGCTGACCCACGGCCTCCACCCGGGACAGATGATCGTCATCGCCGCGCGGCCCGCCACCGGCAAGTCGACCCTCGGCATCGACATCGCCCGCGCCGCCGCCATCAAGCACCAGATGGCGACGGCGGTGTTCTCGCTCGAGATGAGCCGTACCGAGATCACCATGCGCATCCTCTCCGCCGAGGCGACGATCCAGCTGCAGGACCTCCGCAAGGGCCTGAAGAACCAGGACCAGTGGACCAAGCTCGCCCGGATCATGGGCAAGATCTCCGACAGCCCGCTCTTCATCGACGACAGCCCCAACATGTCGCTCATGGAGATCCGGGCCAAGTGCCGCCGGCTCAAACAGCAGCACAACCTTCGGATGGTCATCATCGACTACCTACAGCTCATGAGCTCCGGCAAGAAGGTGGAGTCCCGCCAGCAGGAGGTCGCCGAGTTCTCCCGTGCGCTGAAGCTCCTGGCCAAGGAGCTCGAGGTCCCGGTCATCGCCATCAGCCAGCTCAACCGTGGCCCCGAGCAGCGCACCGACAAGCGCCCACAGATGTCGGACCTGCGCGAAAGCGGGTCGATCGAGCAGGATGCGGACGTCGTCATCCTCCTCCACCGCGATCGCTCGGACCCCGAGCGCGACGGTGAGGCCGACGTCATCGTCGCCAAGCACCGTAACGGTCCCACCAAGGACATCGTCCTGGCGTTCCAGGGGCACTACAGCCGGTTCAACAACATGGCCCGTGACGGCGGGTTCTGAGTCGTCCCGACAACGGGTGAACACGGTGCAGGGCGTCGGCGGCACACGGTTGGGCGTGGACAGCACGAGGCGGGGCGCCGAGCCTCGGCGCCCGCCCCTTCAGTGCGCGACCGTCAGTACGTCACGCAGGCGAGGTAGTCGAACCCCGTCTCCGCTGCCTCGAACGGGTCGAACGTCGGGTCGCCGAACCGTGGGTCGTGCTCGACGACGTAGTAGCGGATGCCGCCGCCCGCTGCCTCGAAGATCGTCGGGAAGTCGATGATCCCCTCGCCGACGATCTCGATGCGGCCCGGGAACGTCCCGGCCGCCATGTCCTTGACGTGGAACAGCTCGATCCGGTCGCCGTACTGCTCGATCAGCTCGACCGGGTCGACGCCGCCGTTCGTGGCCCAGTACAGGTCGAGCTGGAAGACGACGTTCCTCGGGTCCGTGTTCGCCAGGAGGATGTCGTAGGCCGTCATGTCGCCGAAGACGCGCTGGAACTCCCAGTTGTGGTTGTGGACCATGAGCGTCTGCCCCGCCTTGCGGGCCTGCTCACCGACCGCGTCGAGATACTCGGCATATGCGATCCACTCCGCCTCGGTGGCGAAGTTCGGCGTCCCGCCGGAGCCGAAGTACTTGATGCCGAGGATGCGGTTCTCCTCGAGGATCGCCTCGATGTCGGCGGGGTTCGTCGGCGTGCCGACGTTCACATGGCGTGCGGATGCCTTGAGGCCGTACTCGTCGAGCAGGGCGCGATACTCCTCGGCGGTGAGTCCGCTGAGGGTGAAGGGCTCGACGTTGCGATAGCCCATCTCGCTCAGCGCGGCGAAGACCTCCCGCGTCCGGTCGATCGTCGCGGCATCCGTGCCGAACCCGATGTACTCGGCGAACGTCCACAGCTGGATCGAGATCTTGCTGGCCGGCACGCCCCTGCCGGCGCAGTCGGGCTGCGCCGCGCTTGCCGTTGTCGCGGTGCCGGTGAAGAGGCACCCCGCGAGGACCATCGCCGTGAGGAGGCCGCGCAGGACGCGGCGAAGTGGTTGCATCAGAAGACTCCCATCCCGTGGTGACACCGTGCGGCTGCAACCGCCGGCGAACCCGGCTCCACCCCGGGAGCTGGATCGCCACCCACGCTACCGACGGAGGCACGAGAGAGCCGGCCTGCTGCCCCGTCGTCTGCGGGACCACCAAGGACCGCCCGACGAGGGCCCATACTCGGTCCATGACGTCTGCGACCCGCGGACCACGGGGCGCACGGAGGCGAACCGCCGCCGCGGCGGTCACCGTGCTCGCCCTCGCTGCGTGCGGTACCGGGGCGAACGCGGGCGACGATGAAGACGGCTCGAGCACCGCCGGAGTGCCGGGCCTGGCGCCGCACGAGTACCTTCCGGGGCTCGAGGCGCACCCACACGTGCCCGAGAGCGCCGGCTCGGCGCCCGTCGTCGTGATGATCCCCGGCGGGTCCTGGCAGTCGGCCAACCCGTCCGCACTCGCGCCGTTGGCCGAAGCGCTGGCTGCGGGCGGTGTCGTCGCGGTGCCCGTCACGATCCGCGCCTCCGCGGACGACGTCGTCTATCCCACCCCCGTCGAGGACATCCTCTGCGCGCTCGCCGACGGGGCCGCGACCGCCCGTGAGGCCGGCATCGACCCGGACCGGCTGGTGCTTCTCGGACACTCCTCCGGCGCGCACCTCTCCGCGGTGGCCACCCTGGCGGCCGACCGGTTCTCGCCCGACTGCGAGGACCCTGTCGTCGAGCCCGACGCGTTCATCGGGCTCGCCGGGCCCTACGACATCCGGCAGTTCGCGGATGCCGCAGACGCGCTGTTCGCCGCTCCGATCGACGAGGCACCGGGTGAGTGGGACGCCGCCAACCCTGTCATCCACGCCGACCTGCGGCCCGAGGTGCCCGTGCTCCTCCTCCACGGTGAGGCGGACGATGTCGTGCCCGTCTCGTTCACCACCGACTTCGGCACGGCGCTGGAGGCCGCCGGCCACGCGACGACGGTCCGCGTGCTCACCGGCGAGGACCACGAGACCGTCTACGCCGCCGAGACGGCGGCGCGACCCGTCGTCGACTGGCTCGAGAGTCTTCCGTAGCCCACGCCCTCGAGGCGCCGTCGTCACACTCTCGAGGTGTCCGGGCGCCGCAGGCCGGTCCTCACGACGAGTCCGACCCGGGCCGGGCGAGGTGAGATGCTTCCACAGCCGAGCGGGATCTGTTGCGTGATGCCACCATGGTGGTGGTGGCTGGGGGTCCCCACTGCCGCGAACCGCACGTGGCTCGGCCGGGGCACCAGGGGGTCGGGCGGCGTGCCTCAAACAGGGCTAAACAGAACGCTCTGGGTTGGGAGTACGCATGACACGCGAGACGAACCACCTCCGACGAAGGAACCTCATCGGGCTGGGCGGGTCCACGGCCCTGGTGGCCACGGCCATCGGGCTCTCTTCTGCCGGAACCGCGCAGGCGGCAGGGTCGGAGGACGGCATCCTCCTGGACTCCTTCACCGGCACGGACGACGAGAGGCTCACCAAGGCGATCGCCGCCCAGAAGGCCTCGAACCCACGACGCGCCATCCGTCTTTCGGCGAGGAACCACACCTTCACCGTGACCCGCACGACCTACAGCGGCATGCGGATCATCGGCCCGAACCAGGGCTGGCAGAACCCCGAGATCAGCGGCACCGCAGGAGCCCTGCCCCAGTGCAACGTGACGCTCAACTGCGGCACGGGCAACGCCTCGTGGCTCGTGGGGACCGCGACGACCTACGACGTCGAGGTCTCGGGCATCTGTTTCCGCAGCAGCAACGGCAACACGCAGTTCTACCACCACCCGTACAGCGCCGGCACCGCGTACGCCACCCACCTCGACAGCCTCACGTTCTTCGGTTTCAAGCACGTCCTGGGGATGCCCGGCGCCGCCTTCGCCATGACCCTGGCCTCGCTGTCGGGCGTCTGGACCTGTGTCGGCGTGCGGGGCACCCAGTTCAGCGTGCGCGGCTCGGACAACTACCTGTGGGTCGACGGGAAGATCAACTACGGCTGGAGCGGCGCCAACGGCGGGCAGTACCTCGTGCGGTTCGAGAACTGCTCCAAGTCGACAGCGGCCAACATGTACCTCACCGCCCGTGGTGGGTCCCGCTGCATCCTCGTCGAGGGCAACGCCCAGTACGGCCAGGGCGGCCTCATCATCCGCGACTGCGTGCTCGAGGGCCAGAACTCCGGTGACCCGGCCATGGGTGCCCTCGTCGTCGTCAAGGCGGGCGGGGTGACGTTCCGTGACCTCTGCCTCAACTTCGGGATGTACCGGCCGTCGGACTTCACCGACCAGACCGACAGCGCGCTCGTCATGGTCAGCGGAAGCTCGAGCCGCGTACTCATCGACAGCGTGTACACGCTGCGCGCCAACGGGGTTCCGGAAAGTGTCCCCATCCTCCGGGTGACTGAGGGCGTCGTCTGCGCGGAGCACATCTTCGGCATCGGTGGCACCGGTAACCCCTGGGCTGGCCTGCCACGCGTGCAGCGCAGCGGGGGCACCCTCCACCACGACGCGACGTGCACGCTCGTGACGGGGTGACGGCCCGGGGCGCTCCTCGCCGGCGCGGTCGTCCCGGGGAGGCAGACGCCGGTGCGGCACAACGGATTTCCTGCTCCTCAGCTCCGCGTCGCGTAGGGCGTGAGCAGCTGGTCGACGGGCGCGTGGTCGTCGGTGAGCACGGGCACGTCGCCGACCCATGCGTCCAGCCGCGCCCCGTCGAGAAGCGCCCACCCGACGTCCAACTCGTCCATCTCGGACTGCCACGCCGCAGAGTCGAGGGGCGCGTCGGAGGCCAGCACGACGAGGTTCCCTCCGCCTCGTCCCTCCGTCGCCTCGGGGGGCGCGGCGACCGCGACGTGGTCGAAGAGGGTGGCGAGCGTGCCCACCTTCGCCCTGGCGAAGGCGAGGGGCTCGTGGTCGATGATGTTGGCGGCATACAGCCCGTCGGCCTTGAGGACCCTCTCGACCTCGGCGAGGGCCTCGCGGGTCGTGAGGTGCCACGGCACACTGACTCCACCGAACGCGTCACCGACGACGAGGTCCAGGCTCCGGGACTCCACCCGCCTGATGCCGAGCCGAGCGTCCTCGACCCGCACCTCGAGGTCCGGTCCCACCTCCAGCCCGAGCCGTTCCACGTCGACGTCGACGACCCCGGGGTCGATCTCCGACACGGTGCTGCGCGTGCCGGGTCTCGTCTCGGCGAGGTAGCGGGGCAGGGTCAGGCCGCCGCCGCCGAGGTGGTGCGCCTCGATCGGCTGCCCGGTGGGGAAGCGCGCCTCGACGGCTGCGGCCAAGGACCTGACGTAGCCGAACTCCAGGTACGTCGGGTCCTCGACGTCGACGTAGGAGTGCCACAGGTTGTCCAGCACCAGGCGGCGCCCCGTCTCCCGGTCCGGGTCCGCCTCCACCACGGCACAGTGGTATGCCGTCTCGGCGTCACATGCGCTCGGAGCGACGCCGGCTCCGAGCCCGCCGACGACAAGGACGGCGGCGGCGATGATCCCCCCGCGACGGCGCCGGCCGACCTCGACGACGAGCCCTGCCAGGGCGAGGAGGATGCCGAGCCCGACCATGATCCAGGTCACCGGCACCCGCGAGATGAGGACGAAGCCTGTGAGGACCGTCCCGAGGATGGCACCGGTCGTCCCGATGCCGGAGAGCCGTCCCACCACGGACCCGGTCTCCGCGAGGCTCGCCAGCCGCAGCTTCGTGACGATGGGCGTCACGGCCGACAGCAACAGGCCCGGGACGATGATCGTCGCGGCCGCGGCGAGGAGGAGGTAGGCGCCGCCGGCCGCCGAGCCCGCACCGCGGAGCACGAACGGGGTGGCCGCCACGACAGCGCCCGAGGTCCCCAGGAGGGGGCCCAGCATGCCGCGTGAGTCACGCTCGTCAGCCCACCGCCCGCCGATCCAGGACCCGCCGGCGATCGCGGCGAGCGCCAGACCGATGACGAGGGTGCTCGTCTCCAGGGTGAGACCGAGGTAGGGGGCCAGCAGGCGGAGGGCGACGATCTCCACGACGAGCACGGCCGCGGAGGAGCCGAAGACGAGCGCGGCCGCGAGCCCGGCCCCGATCGCCGGCCTGGGGTGAACGGCATCACCCGTCGGTGCGCCGGGTCGCTCGCCGGGCCCGAGGGACGGCGTGGCACCGGCGCTCACGCCGGCTCCAGCGTCTGGAGCGCCTGTGTCATCTGCCCCGAATCCTCCTCGTCGACCGCTCGCACGCTACGGCACGCCGGCGCAGGGCAGCGTCAAGCAGGTCACCGTCCCAGGAGCTCGCGCAGACGCATGGCGTTCGCCACGGCATACCCGAACTGGTCGTTGTTGAAGTAGCCGTAGACACGGTGGCCTGCCCCTTCCCACTCGAGGAGGCGGTCCGCCCACCACCGCAGGTCGTTCTCGGAGTAGGAGCCGGCGTAGAGGTGCTCGTGGCTCGGGCCGTGCCAGCGGACGTACACGTGGTCGGTCGTCGCTCGAAGGACGCAGGGCAGCTTGGCGCCGCTCATGACGACGTATGCCGTGCGGTGACGCTCGAGGATGCCGAACACCGAGTCGTGGAGCCACGACGGGTGCCGGAACTCCACGGCCAGGCGAAGAGAGGACGGGAGGTGGTCGAGCGCGTACTCCAGCCGTGCGTCGTCGCGCTCCATCGTGGGAGGCAGCTGGAGGAGCAGCGGTCCCGCGCGGTCACCGAGCAGGCGGAACCCGCGCTCGATGATCTCGGACCACCGCTCGGGCGCGTGGAGGCGGCGGGCGTGAGTCAGAGCGCGCGGTGCCTTGACGGTCATCTCGAACCCGGACGGCAGCCGGTCGTGCCACCCCTGGAACGCGGTGTCCCGGGGCCAGCGGTAGTGGCTCGCGTTGAGCTCGACCGTTCCGAGGTGCTCGGCGTAGAACTCCAGCCACCTGCGCCGGGGCAGGCCGCTCGGGTAGAAGGGCCCCGCCCAGCTGCCGTAGGTCCAGCCGGAGGTCCCGATGAGGATCGTCACCCGACCATGGTGCAGGGACGCCGGGCGGCGTTGTGGCTGGCGGACCCCAGCGGCCCACCTGCGGGGGCGGTGGCGCGGGACGCGTCTAGGCTCCCCGGCGTGGGACACGCCTCGCAGCCCGAGCTGGTCGTGCTCCACGCGGTGCGTGTTCGCGGGATGGCCGACGTCGACCGGCTCGCCGGCCGCACCGGCCTGGATCGCCGTGTCGTCGAGGAACAGCTCCTCGACGACGAGGCGCGGGGCTGGGTACGCCGCGTCGAGTTCGCCGACCTCTCCGGCTGGACGCTCACCGAGAGCGGACGCGCCGAAGGTGAGCGCCGCCTCGCCGAGGAGCTCGACGGCACCGGCGCGCGACCGGTCGTGGACCGTGCGCACGCCACCTTCACCCGGCTCAACGAACGGTTCCTGGGCAGCCTGACCCGCTGGCAGATCCGCCCCCAGCCCTGGGACGCGATGGCGGCGAACGACCACGCCGACCACAGGTGGGACGACCGCGTGCTCGACGAGCTGGCCTCCTACGGGCGGAGACTGGGCCCGGTCTGCGCCGACCTCACCGACGCGCTGGAGCGCTTCGCCGGCTACGACGACAGGTATGCACGCGCGCTCACCCGGGTGGCGCGCGGTGAGTCGTCCTGGGTCGACGGCACCGGGATCGACTCGTGCCACACGGTGTGGATCGAGCTGCACGAGGACCTGCTCGCCACCCTGGGGCTCGAGCGAGGGCAGGGGGGCTGACACCCGCCACGGCACCCGGCATTCGATGCACTGACGAGCCAGGCGGCCGAGGAGCACACTGGGCACATGGGAAAGCCGTACACCGTCATCCGGACCACCACGATCCACGCACCGGCGGCGCGGATCCGCGGGCTCGTCCATGACTTCCACTCCTGGACGCGGTGGTCACCGTGGGAGGACCTCGACCCGAACCTCCGGCGCACGTACTCGGGCCCGGACGCAGGCGTGGGGGCGAACTACGCCTGGGAGGGCAACCGCAGGGCCGGGAAGGGCTCGATGACCGTCACCGGAGACCAGCCGCACCAGGTCGACGTGGATCTGCGGTTCGAGAAGCCGTTTCCCGCGCGCAACCGCATCGAGCTCGTGCTCACTCCCACGAGTGACAGCTCGACCGTCGTCGAGTGGCGCATGCACGGCGAGCTGTCCGGGGTCATGCGGGTCTTCTCCGCCGTGCGGTCGATGGACGCCATGGTCGGGCCCGACTTCGAGAAGGGGCTGGCTCGTCTGAAGCGGGTGGCCGAGGCGGGGGAGTGACCCGGCGCCCGCGGGTTCACACGTTCTCGGTGTCGCAGGACGGGCTCGAGGAGCGCTTCGCCGTCGAGGTGGTGCCGGGTCGCGCTGAGGTCGCCCACCTCTCCTCAGTCGTCGCGGCGGCTGACGTCACGCCAGGCGGATGAGCCGCGACGGCCGTGCCGTCCACAGCAGCCAGCCCATGAGGACGAGCTCGCCGAGCATGAAAGGGACGAGGACGGCGCCCTGGGCCTCGTCCGTGGAGCGAGCCAGCACGTCGTCGACAAGGTAGGCGGCACCGGCGATGCCGGTGGCGACGACGACGACGCCCGGCGGGAGGCGGGACCGCCACAACGCGACCGCGACGATGACGAGGTGAACGCCGAGGACGACGAGGGCCAGGGCCCAGTCCGAGTGGAAGCCCGCCACTCCCTCGCCCCCGGGCACGAGGAGCACCAGCGCCGACCCCGCGAGCAGGACGGCATACCCCGCCCTGCTGACGAGTGCGGCGACGGAGGTTGGGAGCGCGTGCCGCCGCAGCACGAGATGGAGGCCCCAGCCCACAGCGACATCGAGTACTGCCACGACGAGGAATGCCGTTGCCACCACGGCGCGCGCGCCGAGCTCCTCCGCACGGTCGAGCAGGGCGGTGGCCGGCAGCGAGAGAAGCGTCATCAGCAGGAGTGCCCACCCAGCCAGGCGCGCACCGCGTTGCTCGCCGGCGGTGAGCTGCCGGGTGCGAGGCGCGGCTGGAGTCGCCCGGGTCGTGGTCGTCGTCATCCGGTCAGCGTCCCGTGGCTGGACGCGCGGCGTCCCTCAGGGACGACCCTGACCGGACCCCGGTTCCGCTGCGGTACCACCTCTGCGGGGCGACGCCGTGCCGGCTCAGGCGGCGTTCTCGTCGGGTTGGTGGATGCCGAACGTGTTGCCCTCGGTGTCGACGAAGTAGCCCTGCCACGCCATCCCCGGAAGGGCGAACTTCGGCATGGCCACCCGCCCGCCCGCCCGATCGATGCTGGCGGCCGTCGCATCGAAGTCCGCGACGCTGATCGTCAGCACGGCCGCGTTGGTGCCGTGGCCCTCGCCGGGGGCCGGTGCCGGACGGGGCTGAAGGCCGCCGTTGATGCCGGGCTCCCCCTCGTCCCCCGTCGTGACACCCCAGTAGGGCGAGCTCATCACCTCGCTGTAGTCCTGGAACGACCACCCGAACACGTCCCCGTAGAACGTCTTGGCACGCTCCACGTCGTCTGCCTGGATCTCGAAGTGCACCGGACGCGACATGTCAGATCCTCTCATCGGGCGCGCAGGGTCACGTCGACCTCTCCGGTCGACTCCTCGATCTCGTGCTCGGCGGTTGCGAGCACCTGGTCCGCGAGCCGCCTCAACGCGCGGGCCACCGCGATCTCGTCACCGATGCGTGGGTCGCTCGAGTCGCCGGAACTGCGGTGGCTCGTCCCCCGGGCAGTGAGAGCCTCCGGGGCCTCGGACACCAGGGCCACCGTAGCTGTGGTGTCGTCACCGCGCTCGAAGATCGTCACCCGGACCGTCCACTCCCGCAGGCGTCCCTGCTCCTGCTGCGCTCCGGAAGGGGGCTGCGGGGCGGCGCCCGCTCCCTCCGCCACCCTCAGCACGGCCCCCGGACCCGGGAACATCGTGCTCGTGTGGCCGTCCTCCCACTGGACGACGTAGGGCGGCCCCCCGTCCGCGCCGCGCGCCTCGACGACCTCTCCGGCTCTCGTCGGCTGGTCGACGAGCTCTCCGGCCAGGATGATCCGATCCCCGGCTCTGGCTCTCATGGCTGCCTCCTCGTGCACGCACTCGCCACACCGTGCAACAGCGATGCCGGG
This sequence comes from uncultured Nostocoides sp., assembly GCA_937907685.1. Classification (GTDB taxonomy): domain Bacteria; phylum Actinomycetota; class Actinomycetes; order Actinomycetales; family Dermatophilaceae; genus Fodinibacter. The sequence goes on along the minus strand of CALCXF010000036.1, from coordinate 3,431 downwards.
GCGTGGCGACGGCCACGGCACCCGTCCCGATTGTCCTCCTCGGACCTCGCCGGCGCACGTGTCGAGCGCGGGGCCCGGTGTGGCCACCGTCGGCAGCGGGCGGGCGAGTACGGAAATGTGACATCGCAACCCGCCCATCAGGGGAAAAAAAGAGGTACACATCTCGGACAGGCACGAAGGCGTGCCCGAGCCACCAAGGGGGCACCGTTGCACGAGACCCACGGCGAACTCGACCCCGACGTCGAGGGGGTGGAAGAGGCTCGCGTCCTCGCACCACCCCCGAGGAGTCCATGGGCCCCTGCCCGGACGCCGGCCCACTCGACGTCCACCCAACCGTTCTGCCGCCGGCTCTCGCCACCGGCGCGGCCACGGATCGCCGCCTCTTCCACGACCTCTGCATCGGTCATTTCCCGACGCATGCCTGACCCACGAGTGACCACCTGCTGCCGCCCGGCGCCCTACCAAGGAGAAGTCCCATGACGCACACCCCCTCGTCGCCGATCCTCCCCCGCCGCCTGTTCCTCGGTTCCCTCGGAGCCGTCGGAGCCAGCGCCGCCCTCGCGGCGTGCGGCGGCGGCGGAGGCACCCCGCCGGGGGCCGCCCCCTCGAGCGGTGCCTTCGGCAAGGGCGACACCTACACCGGCCCCAAGGTGGCCCTCGCCTTCTGGAACGGCTTCACCGGTGGTGACGGACCGTTCATGAAGCAGATGGTCGAGGACTTCAACCAGGCCAACCCCAACGTCACCGTGTCGATGAACACCCTGCAGTGGGCCGACTACTACTCCAAGGTGCCCAACGCGGTCGCCTCGGGCGCCGGTCCGGACGTGGGCATCATGCACATCGACCAGCTCGCGACGAACGCGGCCCGGCGGGTCATCGTGCCGCTCGACGAGATCGCCTCCGGCCTGGAGCTCGAGGAGGGCGACTTCGCCCCCGTCGTCTGGAACGCCGGCGTCTACCAGGACAAGCGCTACGGCATCCCGCTGGACGTCCACCCGCTGGGCTTCTACGGGAACACCGCCCACCTCGAGAAGGCCGGCATCTCCGAGCTGCCCGAGGACCGCGAAGGGTTCGAGGCCGCTGTGAAGGCGCTGAAGGACAAGAGTGCGGTCCAGAATCCGTTCTGGGTCACCGCCACCTGGCCCGCGCACCTCATCTTCAACTCGCTCATCGCGCAGTTCGGCGGCAGCATCTACGACGAGGAGGGCGCGAAGGCGACCTTCAACTCGGAGGCCGGTGTCGAGGCGCTGGAGTGGCTCAGAAGCTTCGTCGACAGTGGTGCCAGCCCGAAGAACGTCTCCAACGACGCGCAGGCGGTGGCCTTCCGCCAGCAGCGCAACTCCCTGACCTTCGACGGCATCTGGATGATGAACGAGTGGGAGAAGGTCAAGGGTCTCGAGTGGGCTGCGGCCCCCCTGCCCACGATCGGCGACAAGCCGGCCGTGTGGGCGAGCTCGCACAACTTCGTCGTCACCACCCAGGCGACGAAGGACCAGAACAAGCTCGCCGCCTCCCGAGCCTTCATCTCCTACATCTCCGAGCGCTCGATCGAGTGGGCCAAGTCCGGTCAGGTCCCGGCCCGCAACAGTGTCCGCGAGTCGCAGGAGTTCAAGGACCTCACGGTGCAGTCGACGCTGGCCGACCAGCTGGACCACGTCGTGTTCCCGCCCGCGGTGCCGGGCATCGGCGACGTCACCCAGCCGACCTGGGAGACGGCGGTCAACGAGGCCATCCTCGGCAAGAAGGAGACCAAGGCGGCCCTCGACGACGCGGCCAAGAAGGCCGACGCGATGCTCAAGGCCAACCAGGCGAAGTACCAGGCCTGACCATGGCCACCATCACGCCCGTCTCCGCCACCGCCCCGGCGCAGGAGGTGCGTCGGGGCGGTGGCCGGGCGCCGAACGCGGACCCGGCCGTGATGCGGGCCGGGCTCGGGACCGCGCTGCTCTTCGTCGGTCCCTACCTCGTGCTGTTCTGCACCTTCGTCCTGGCGCCCATCGTCTACGGCCTGTGGATCAGCCTGCACCAGTGGGACTTCCTCCTCCCGGGAAAGCCCTTCGTGGGCCTGCAGAACTACGTCGACCTCTTCACCGGCGGGTCGACGACCTCCGAGACCTTCTGGAACTCGATGCGGGCGACGGCGGTCTTCACCGTGCTCAGCGTGCCGCTGCTCATGGTCCTGCCGCTCGCGCTCGCGGTGGCCCTGAACAAGAAGTTCCCCGGCCGCAACGCCGTGCGGGCGGTGTTCTTCGCACCGTTCGTCCTCGGTGTCGCCGTCATCGGCCTGCTGTGGCGCTACCTGCTCGACCCCAACGTCGGTGTCATCAACTACTACCTCGACCTCCTCGGCTTCGAGCGGATCCCCTTCACCACGGCCACGCCATGGGTCTGGCTCGCCCTGGTGGTGCCCACTCTCTGGTGGACGGCCGGCTACAACATGGTCATCTTCCTGGCCGGCCTGCAGGACATCTCGGCCGAGCTCTACGAGGCGGCCGAGCTCGACGGGGCCAACTCGTGGCAGCGGTTCCGCCACGTCACCCTCCCGGGGTTGCGCCCGGTGACGATCTTCGTCCTGACGATCACGATCCTCGCGTCGGCCAACGTCTTCGGCCAGCCCTACCTCATCACCCAGGGGCAGCCGGGAGGCGAGACGCGCAGCGTGATCATGCAGATCGGAGAGGAGGGTCTGCGCAGGTTCAACATGGGCAGCGCCTCCGCCATGAGCACGGTTCTCACGCTGGCGCTGCTCATCGTCAGCGCCGTCTGCCTGTCGTTCCTCCGGGAGCGCACTCCGAAGGAGCAGAAGCGATGAGCACCGCCACCACGGCTCCCCCGGCGAGGACCGAGCGGGCCCTGCAGGAGCCCGGCAGCCGGTCGCGCATCCCCTGGCGGATGATCTTCCTCGGTCTTCTCGCGCTGCTCTTCCTCACCCCGCTGCTGTGGATGGCGTCGACGTCGTTGAAGTCCACGGCCGAGGTCTCGCAGGCCGACCTCAGCATGCTGCCGCAGGACCCGACGACGGAGGGGTACGAGAAGATCCTCGGCGCTGCCCAGACGCCGGTGGAGCAGTGGTTCCTCAACTCGATGATCGCCGCCACGGGGCAGACGATCCTCGTGCTCGTCGTGGCCACGATGGCGGCCTACGCCCTGGCGCGGCTGTCCTTCCCGGGCAAGCGCATCCTCACCGCACTGGTCCTGGCGACGCTCTTCGTGCCGCCGATCTCGCTGCTTATCCCGAACTACGTGATCGTGTCCGAGCTCGGGTGGCTCGACAGCCTGACGGCGGTGATCGTCCCCGGCGCCGCGGGCGCCTTCGGGGTGTTCTTCCTCCGGCAGTTCTTCCTCTCACTCCCGGTCGAGCTGGAGGAGGCGGCGATGCTCGACGGCGCCAGCCGGTGGAAGATCTTCATGACGATCATCGTGCCGCTGTC
>CALCXF010000035.1 GCA_937907685.1 uncultured Nostocoides sp. | reverse complement strand
CGGTCCTCCCAGCACTCGAAGATGTTGGGGCAGCCGGCCTCCTGGCACACGGTGTGCAGCCCCTCGCCCTTGACCATCGAGTGGATCTGGGTGAACTCCGGTCCCATCTTGGCGGTGGTGCGGATCCACTCGGGCTTGCGCTCGATCGGAGTCTCGGCATTGCGTGCCTCGACCCGCAGCATGCGGCGGCCCTCGGGTGCGACAGTCACGCGCTCCAGCCTACGCGGCGGGAGCGGCACGCCGAAAAGCCGTGACGTCGTGGGAGGTCACCGTCAGCCGAGGACGTCGGTGAGGTGCTTCTCGGCATACGGCAGGACGTCCTGGACCGTCACCCGTCGGCCGGCCTCCACGGTCAGCGAGGAGACTCCCGCGTCGGCGATGCCGCAGGGGATGATGGCATCCGCCCACGACAGGTCGGCGTCGCAGTTGAGCGCGAACCCGTGCATGGTGACGCGGCGGCTCACCCGTACGCCGATGGCACCCAGCTTGCGGTCCGGGCCTCGGCCGTCGGTCACCCAGACGCCGCTGCGTCCCTCGACCCGGACGCTCTCGACGCCGAACTCACGGCACACCCGGATCATGACCTCCTCGAGCCGCCGGACGTGGGCGACGACGTCGATCGGCACCTCGGGCAGTCGCACGATGGGATAGCCGACCAGCTGTCCTGGTCCGTGCCAGGTGATCTTGCCGCCGCGGTCGACGTCGACGACCGGTGTCCCGTCGACGGGGCGCTCGTGCGGCTCCGTGCGCTTGCCCGCCGTGTACACCGGGGTGTGCTCGAGCAGCAGCGTGGTGTCGGGAAGGGAACCGTCGACCACCTGCGCGTGCACCTCGCGCTGGGCCTGCCAGCCGTCGAGGTAGCCGACTGCGTCGGGACCGAAGCCCAGGTGCACGAAGCGCATGCCCCCACCGTATGCCGCGCGCACCGCTCCCATTGCCGCGGCCACCGCCGTCGCACCCTCCCCGCCGATCGGGTTGCGGTGGGCTGCCCTACCCTGTCGGCATGTCCGCCGAGCCAGACGCGGCCCGCGCTGCCGCGCGCCGCCCACGTCCCGTCCTGCTGCTCGCCGTCGCCGTCCTCCTCGGCTGGCTGGCCATCGGCTTCTTCGGCGGGCAGTACACCGGTCGCCTGTCCGAGGTGCAGAAGAACGACAACGCCTCGTTCCTGCCCAAGGACGCAGAGTCCACCGCGGTCATCGAAGCGGTGTCGGAGTTCTCCGACGAGCAGCAGATCCCCATCATCCTCGTCGCGGAGAAGGCTTCGGGCACACTGACGCCCGAGGACCTCTCGGCCCTCCAAGAGCTGGCGACCTCGGTCGAGACCCTCCCCCTGCCGGACCTCGGTGACGGCGTCACCATGGGGGACTACCTCGTCGGGAACGCACCGCTCACGCCTGTGCCGAGCGAGGACGGCCGAGCCGCGCTGCTCGTCCTGCCGTTCGACGAGGTCGCGGCGTCGGAGGTCGTCGAGGAGCAGAGTCCTCTCGTCGTGGCGGCCGAGGCTCTGGGCGAGGCGGCGGATGCCGCGCTGGCAGGCACGCAGCTCACGGCATACGTCGGCGGTCCGGGCGGCCTCGTCGCCGACTTCTCCGCGGCGTTCGCCGGCATCGACGGCATCCTGCTCGGCGTGGCACTGCTGGTCGTGCTCGTCATCCTGCTCGTCGTCTACCGGAGCCCCATCCTTCCGCTCGCAGTCCTCGCCAGCGCGCTCTTCGGCCTGAGCGCGGCCTCCGTCGTCGTCTACCAGCTCGCGGCCAACGACGTCATCGAGCTGTCGGGGCAGTCCCAGGGCATCATGTTCATCCTCGTCGTGGGTGCCGCGACCGACTACGCCCTGCTCCTCGTGAGCCGCTTCCGCGAGGAGCTGCACGACGAGGTCAACTCCTGGACCGCCCTGAAGCGAGCCTGGCGCGGGTCGGTGGAGCCGATCGTCGCCTCGGCGGCGACGGTGATCCTCGGGCTCCTCTGCCTCCTCCTCGCCGACCTCCAGAGCACGGCAGGTCTCGGCCCCGTCGGTGCGCTCGGCATCGCGGGAGCCCTCCTCGCTTCGTTGACCTTCCTGCCCGCGATCCTCCTGCTCTTCGGCCGCAAGGTCTTCTGGCCGTTCGTGCCCAAGCTCGACCACGTGCACTCCGAGGACAAGCTCGAGACCCGGTCGCTCTGGGGACGGGTCGCCGGACTGGTCGGTCGTCATCCCCGGCGCACGTGGGTGACCACCCTCGTCGTCCTCCTCGCAGCCGCGGCGTTCGCGCCGACGTTCAAGGCCGAGGGTGTGTCGATCGAGGAGACGTTCCTCACGACGGTGGACTCGGTCGAGGCCCAGAAGGCGATCGAGCGCCACTTCCCGGCCGGATCGGCGAACCCGGTTCAGGTGGTGACCCCGGAGGACACGGTCGAGGAGGCCCTCGCCGTCGTCACCGCGGACGAGGGGGTCGAGAGCGCCTTCGCCGGGCTCGTTGCGCCCGTGCCCGGTCAGCCACCGGCTCCGCCACCGGTCGTCGACGGACAGGTCCTCATCCAGGCGACGACCACCGGCGCCTCGGACAGCGCAGAGGCCGAGGAGACTGTCGAGCGCCTCCGCGTGGACCTCGACGCCGTGAGCACGGAGGCGATCGTCGGAGGCAACGCGGCCATCAACCTCGATGTGCTCGACGCGAGCGCTCGTGATCTTCGGGTCATCGTCCCGACGATCCTCTTGGTGATCTTCCTCGTCCTCTGCGTCCTCCTGCGTTCCGTCGTCGCCCCGCTGCTGCTCGTGGCCGCCAACGTCGTCTCCTTCGCCGCCACCATCGGTTCCTTCGCCGCCACCATCGGCGTCGCCGCGCTGGTCTTCGAGTACGTCCTCGATTTCGGCGGGAGCGACCCCGCCATTCCCCTCTACGGATTCGTGTTCCTCGTGGCGCTCGGCATCGACTACTCGATCTTCCTCATGACGCGCGTGCGGGAGGAAGCCGCCACCCGGGGCACGCGACGCGGCATCCTCGTCGGCCTGGCGGTGACGGGCGGGGTGATCACCAGCGCCGGGATCGTCCTCGCGGCGACCTTCTCCGCGCTGTCGGTGCTGCCGCTCGTCTTCCTCGTGCAGATCGCCTTCATCGTCGCCTTCGGCGTGCTCCTCGACACCTTCGTCGTCCGGTCTCTCCTCGTGCCGGCGGCGGCGTACGACGTCGGGCCGAAGGTGTGGTGGCCGAGCCGGTTCGCCGCCGACACCGAGGTGCCTGAGGACGGCGGCACCGAGGGGGCCGAGCCGGCTGTGGCCACCCGGGGTGCCGAACCGGTGCGGCCCTAGGCTGGTGGGTATGACGCGCGTCGGGCTCGCCGGGTACGGCTTCGCCGGGCGGGACATCCACACGCCGGCGCTGCTCGAGGCTGGGTGCGACGTGGTGGCGGTCTCGACTCGCAAACCCGACCGGGCCGATGCGGCACGCGAGGACCTGCCCGGCGTTGACGTCGTGGCCGACCTGGGCGCGCTCCTGGAGGTTCCCGGCCTCGATCTCCTGGTGCTCGCGACCCCGAGCGGTGGGCATGCGGAGCAGGTGCGCAGCGTCGTCGACGCCGGTCTGCCGTGCGTGGTCGACAAGCCGCTCGCCGTGGACGCCGTGACCGCAGCGGACGTCGTGCGCCACGCCGCCGACTCCGGGGTGCCGCTCACGGTGTTCCAGAACCGCCGCTACGACGCCGAGCAGGCGACGGTCGCACGGGTCGTCGCCGACGGGCTGGTCGGCACCCCGTTCCGTTACGAGATGAGATGGGAGCGGTGGCGTCCGGTGCCCAAGGACCGCTGGCGGGAGAACCTCAGCCCGGCCGAGGGCGGCGGCATCCTGCTCGACCTGCACACGCACCTCGTGGATGCCGCGGTGCAGCTGTTCGGTTCCGTGGCAACGGTGTTCGCCACGGTCGCCGCCAGGACGACGCCTGCGGAGGACGATGCCTTCCTTGTCTGCCGTCACAGCAGTGGAGTCGTCTCCCACCTGGGGGCGACGTCCCTGTCCGGTGCCCCTGGACCGCGGGTCCGGCTGTTGGGCACCGAGGCCGCGTACGTCCTGGCCGACTTCTCGGGGGAGCCCCACCCCTGGAGCGGACAGGCGGACACCGATGCCGCCCAGGCAGGTTGGCTGTACCGCGGCGACGTGAGGGAGCCGGTCGATCGCGCCTCGTCGACCCAGGCGGACCTCTACCGGTCGGTGGTGAGCGCCCTCGCGTCCGAGGACCCGCAGGGCGCCATGCCCGTGGACCCCTGGGACGCCGTGCACACGCTCGCGGTGATCGACGCCGCCCGCATCTCTGCCGCAGGGGAGCGCGTCGTCGTCGTGGACACCCCGCAGCGCTGAGCCCTCAGCGGACCGGGAGCCGGCGGGGCTCCAGGCGCTCCTCGTGGATGCCGTCGCCGTCACGGGTGACGATGTAGGCGGCCTTGCCGTCGTGGTCGCTGACCGCCTCGACCAGCTCGGTGCCGCGGTAGACCAGCCCCACCCCGTCGTCGGTGCAGTGGGTCTCCGGGAGCGTGCCGTCCGCGACGAGCCCGTGGATGGTCGGGCGCCGGGCCTCCTCGGAGTCGTAGTGCACCCCGCAGCCGTACGGCAGGAGGCCGAGCCCGTTGGCCACCGGGCGGAGCTCGGGGCCGAACGAGTCGGTGCAGCCGCCGACGTACCAGCAGATCGCCCCTGCCGACACACCGGCGAGGACGACCCCGGCCTCCCAGGCCGATCGCATGGGGGAGCGGAGGCCGTGGACGTCCCACACAGCCAGGAGGTTCGCGACCGACCCTCCGTTGACCCAGACGACGTCCGTGTCGAGCAGGTGCCCCGCCACGTCGTCGAGGTTCGGCATGGGGAACAGGTCGAGGCACGTCACGTCGAAGCCAGCGACCCGGCCGGCCTCCAGCGCCCAGTAGTTCATGTGGCGGGGGTCGCCCGAGGCGGTTCCCACGAAGGTCAGGCGTGGGCGGCGACCTTCCGAACCGGAGAGCCCGACGGCGTGGTGGACGAGCCCGTCGAACTCGATCTGCGTCCTCCGTCCCGGGCGGTACCCGCCGGAGGTGGCGAGGATCGTCGGGGAGTCCGCTGCCATGACAACCACCCTATGGTTCGCGAGGATCGCGGGACCCTGTGGACAACACCACGGGTCCCGCGTCCAAGGACGAGAGGGTGACTCCATGCAGAGGGCGGTGCTCGGGGGCGTTTCACGGTCGGAGGTGCCGGAGGTGCCCGTCGTGCCCGGTTTCGAGCTGGGACACGTGCTGGGGCGGGGTGCCACGAGCGAGGTCTGGGCAGCTGCGGAGGTCGAGGGGGGTCGCCGCGTCGTCCTCAAGGTGGTCCACGCCACAGTGGACGCCGTGGATGCCGCCGCACGCGAGGCCTCGGTGTCGGCCCGAGCGGCATCCGCCCACATCGTCCGCGTCGAGGCGTGCGTCCCGCTGCCCGACGGTCGGGTCGCGCTCGTGATGCCGCACCTGAGCGGGGGAGCGCTCGACGGGCTGGTCCGGGCCCGGGGGCATCTCGCGCCAGGCGAGGTCGTCACCGTGCTTGCACCGGTTTCCTCAGCGATCGGGCGACTGCATGACCTCGGCGTCGTGCACGGGGACGTCTCGCCGGGAAACATCCTGCTCGAGGCCGACGGTCGACCGGTGCTCGGCGACCTCGGCCTGAGCCACGTCGTCGGGGACGTCTCTCCGGGAGTGTGGGGCACGGATGGGTACGTTGCACCCGAGGTCGTCCTGGGAGCCGAACCCAGCCCGGCGGCGGACGTCTACGGTCTGGGGGCGCTCGGATGGCTCTGCCTCACCGGGGAGGTGCCTGGTCCGCCGGGCCTTCGAGCGGCACTCGCCGACCTGAGCCGTGCCGGCCCGGGAGCCGCGGCGCTGGTCGATGTTCTCGAAGCTGCCTCGTGCCCTCGAGCCGAGGAACGGCCGACTGCCCACGAGCTGGCCTGGCAGCTCTTCCGCGCCGCCGACCCGGTGGCCCTCGATCTCGTCCGGGACGACGACCCCGTCAGCGCGGTGACCTATCGCCTGCGCGCTGCAGCAGGCACCGACCCTGAGCCCGAGCGCCCTCCTCGGCGGACCGCCCTTCGGCGCTTTCTCGACCGCCTCCGTCGGGTCCGCCGGCGCAGCGGGCGGACGGCTTCCCGGCGGGGCGTCCCGGCCGCCATCCGAGCGGCTCCGGCGTCGCGGGACGGGCAGCAGCCGCGACGCAGGGTCGTTCCGCGAGGAGCGGCGCGGCATGCCCTCCGCCGCGACACCCGCCGGGGGGCGAGGCCGACCGCTGTCGCCGCCGGAGCCGTTGTCACAGCGCTCGTGCTGCTCGTGGTCCTGGTCCTCAGCGTTGCGGCGCTCGGTGGTGTGGACCGGTCGGCGCAGGCCCGTGGGGCCAGCTCCGCGGCGCCGACCAGCAGGCCCCCCTCGGAGACGATGGCGGTGGCGACGACGCCCGAGGACGTGCGGATGGACCTCAGGGCTCCGCAGCAGCGGCCGGCCGAGCTTCTCCAGCGGCTGGCCGAGTACCGCGCACAAGCCTGGCGCGACGGCATCCCGGCCCACCTGCACGGGTCCGACGCCCCACGGTCACCGACGGCCGTGCGTGAAGCCGCCGCGGTGGCGGAGATGGCACGGGCGGGGGTGCGCTACACCGGCATCCACTACTCCGTCCGAGACGCGAGCGTGGTCACCGCGTCCGGCCGGGAGGCGTTGGTCAGGGCGCGGATCGACACATCCGCGTACGAGGTGGCCGGGGCGTCCGGGTCGACCCCACGACCCGCGGTGCGCGGGGAGGAGATTCTCGTCGCCCTCGTCCTGACCGAGCTCGGCTGGCGGATCAGCGATGTGCGTGGTGCTCCCTGAAGGCCGGTGGGGGCGGCTGGAGCCCGCACCGGGCCCGCGTCCACTCGGTCAGCCGACGAGCCAGCGGGCGGCGGCGTCCAGGTCCGGATGGACAAAGGCGTAGCCGCTGTCCCGCAGTGCGTCCCCGACGATGCGCTGGCTACCCAGGATCTCGGAGCTGAACTCGCCGAGCACGGCACGCAGGGCGAAGGAGGGCGCCGGTACGATCGAGGGCCTGTGCAGCGCCCGGGCGACGGCCGCGACGACCTCTCGCTGACGCGCGGGCTGCGGTGCCGCGAGGTTCACCGGCCCGGTGACGTCCGGGCGATCCAGCAGGTGCAGCAGCGCCCCGACCGTGTCGGGCAACGTGATCCACGGCCAGAACTGCCGGCCCGAACCCAGGGGGCCCGCCAGACCGAGCCGAGCGAAGGGCAGCAGCCTCCCCATCGCACCGCCTTCCCGACTCAGCACGATGCCGAAGCGAGGGAACGCGACGGAGGCTCCGGCATCCACGGCCGGCCGCGCCGAGCCCTCCCAGGCCAGCACGACCTCGGCGAGGAAGCCCTCCCCCGGTGGGCTTGACTCGGTCAGCTCCTCGTCCCCCCGGTCCCCGTAGTAGCCGACGGCGGACGCAGAGACCAGCCGCACCGGGTGGTCGGCGGCGGCGACCGCCGTCGAGACGGCGTGGGTGCTGTCGGTGCGGGAGGCGAGGACCTCCCGCTTGTGTGCCGGGCTCCACCGCTTGTCACCGACCCCCGCTCCGGCCAGGTTGACGACACCGTCGACCGCATCGAGCACGCGCGGTTCGAGCACCCGGCTCGCCGGATCCCACCGGATCTCGTCCGGTTCCTGGGGGGACCTGCGGACCAGCCGGACCGTCTCATCACCGCGGGCGTGGAGCGCGGCGACGAGGGCCGTGCCGATGAGCCCGGATGATCCGGTGACGGCGACGCGAGCCATGAGGTGCTCTGGGAGGACCGGTCAGAGACCGAGGTCCGCCTCGAAGGCACCTTCCTCGAGGCGCTGCTTCATCGTGGAGAGGAAGCGGGCGGCGTCCGCGCCGTCGACGATCCGGTGGTCGTAGGAGAGCGCGAGGTACACCATCGAGCGGATGGCAATGGTCTCGCCACCGTCCTCCGCGGTGACGACGACGGGACGCTTGACGACCGCTCCGGTGCCCAGGATGGCGACCTGCGGCTGGTTGATGATCGGTGTGTCGAACAGCGCCCCACGGGACCCGGTGTTGGTGACGGTGAAGGTCCCACCGGCGAGGTCGTCGGGCATGATCTTGTTGCTCCGCGTGCGCTCGGCGACGTCGGCGATGGCTTTGGCGAGGCCGGCGATGTTGAGATCCCCGGCGTTCTTGATGACGGGCACGAGAAGGCCCTTCTCGGTGTCGACCGCCATCCCCAGGTGCTCGGTCCCGTGGTACGTCACGGTGTCGTCATCGATGCTCGCGTTCACGGTCGGGTGTGCCTTGAGCGCCTCGACGGCGGCGAGCGCGAAGAACGGCAGGAAGCTGAGCTTGGTGCCCTCGCGCTGCGCGAAGTCGGCCTTCGCACGGTCGCGCAGTCTCGAGATGCGCGTGACGTCGACCTCGACGACCGTCGTGAGCTGCGCGGAGACCTGGAGCGACTCCACCATGCGACGCGCGATCGTCTTGCGCAGGCGGGACATCTTCTCGGTCGTGCCGCGCTTCGAGCCGTCCGTCGCGGTGGCAGCCGGTATCGGCGAGGCTCCCGCAGACCGCTGGGGCTCGGTCGTGCCGCGCTTAGAGCCGTCCGTCGTGGGGGCAGCCGCGGTCGGCGAGGCTCCCGCAGGCCCCTGAGGCGCCGGCGCGGATGTCGGCGCTGGTGCAGCCGGCTCGGGAGCCTTCGCCGCCTCGGCCGCGTCGAGGACGTCCTGCTTGCGGATCCGGCCACCGATGCCCGTGCCGGTCACCGTGCCGAGGTCGATGCCGTGGTCGGCCGCCAGCTTCCGCACGAGGGGGGTGACGTACGCCGCGGCATCACGGTCCGAGGCGCCCTCGTCCGGGCCGGCCGGCCGCTCCGTCGAGCCCACGCCGCTCGTGGACGGGCCCCCGGCGGGGGGCGGTGCCTGCGTCACGGCAGCGGCGGTCGGGGTGCCGTCGGCAGCCGCGGCCGCGCGGTCGGGGACGGCTTGGGCCGGTGCCTCGACGGACGCTTCGGCCTTCGCGGGGCCGGACTCCGCCGACGGGGAGCTCTCGCTCTGCGGGGCGGCCGACGTCACCTGCGCGGAGGGAGAAGGCTCCTGCGCCGCAGGCGAAGCCTCCTGCGCGGCAGGTGCCGCCGGTTGCTGCGAGGCCGTCTCTGCGGGAGCAGCCTCCTGCGCGCCTGTCTGCTCGGGCGGCGCCTGCTCCGCGGACTCCTGCGACGGCGCCGCGGCCGCCTGGCCGCCACCATCCCCACCACCGCCAGATCCGCCAGCTCCGCCGACGACGGCAAGGTCGGCACCGACGGGAACCGTCTCGTCCTCCTGCACGAGGATGGACGTGAGGGTGCCGGCCACGGGGGAGGGGATCTCGGTGTCGACCTTGTCCGTCGAGACCTCGAGCAGTGGCTCGTCGACGGCAACCTCGTCGCCTTCGGCCTTCAGCCAGCGGGTGATGGTCCCCTCGGTCACGGACTCGCCGAGTGCCGGCATCTTCACGGTCGTGCCGTCTCCTGACGCCGAACCTCCCTCTTCTGCACCGGGACTCGCGGTGGCCGCCGCGGAGCCAGCCGTTGCATCACTGCCCGCGTTGCCGGTCGGCGCAGGCTGCTCCGGTGCCGAGTCCTGTGCCTCGATGGGGGCGCCTCCCGCCGGCTGGTCCGAGGCGGCCTGCGGCTCCGCGGAGCCGTCTTCGTCCGTCAGCTGGGGTTCCGCTGGCTCCTGGCCGCCCTCGTCGCCCGCGTGCGCGACCGCGTTCCCGTCGGCCGGGTCGCCCACCGCGTCGGCCGGCCCGGACGCGTCGGCGGACTGCCCCGCTGCCTGCTCCCCACCACCGCCAGCGGCCCCGGCGGCTCCGTCGCCGACGACCGCGAGGTCAGCCCCGACGGGGACCGTGTCGTCCACCTGCACGAGGATCTCCTGGAGAGTGCCGGCCACCGGCGAGGGGATCTCCGTGTCGACCTTGTCCGTGGACACCTCGAGGAGGGGCTCGTCGACCTC
>CALCXF010000034.1 GCA_937907685.1 uncultured Nostocoides sp. | reverse complement strand
GTCTCGGCCTTCTTGACGTCGTAGTCGGCCGCCTGGATGAGCTTGAGGAGGATGTTCTCGACGTCCTCGCCGACGTATCCCGCCTCGGTCAGGGCCGTCGCGTCGGCGATGGCGAACGGGACGTTGAGCATCTTCGCGAGCGTCTGCGCGAGGTAGGTCTTGCCGCAGCCGGTCGGACCGATGAGGAGGATGTTGGACTTCGCGATGTCGACGTGGTCGGGATCCTTCTTCCCGAGGGCCGACTCCCCCGCCTGGATCCGCTTGTAGTGGTTGTAGACCGCCACGGCGAGTGCCTTCTTGGCGACGTCCTGACCGATGACGTACTGCTCGAGGAACTCGAAGATCTCACGGGGTTTGGGGAGCTCGTCGAGCCCCAGCTCGCTCGACTCGGCGAGCTCCTCCTCGATGATCTCGTTGCACAGGTCGATGCACTCGTCGCAGATGTAGACGCCCGGGCCGGCGATGAGCTTCTTGACCTGCTTCTGCGACTTGCCACAGAAGGAGCACTTCAGCAGGTCGCTGGTCTCTCCCACGCGTGCCACGGGTGCACCCTTCCCTCGCCTCGGACAACACGCCCGACGCTACCGGCCGGGCTGTCCCACCGCACCCATTGAAGCCCGCACGCGCCGGGCGCGTCGCCCTTGTCCGCTGTCAGCGCAACGTGTCGGCAGGGGGTCGGGACCCCCTGCCACGGCGGCGCACGACGACCATGGCCAGGAGCGCGACCAGCACCGTCACGGCCGCGAGCCCGGCGCCCAGCGCGAGCGGTGACCCGAATCTGTCACCAAGGGGGGACGTGGCATCCAGCGGCCCAGCGGTGAGCACACCCGCCTCCGGGGCCTGCGCCGCGCCGACGGCGTCGAGGTCGGAGGCCGTGACCGTGGTGAGGAGCCTTGTCCCGTCGCACAGCCCACCGGTCAGGCCGGTCGGTGTCGTCGTGGCCACCACGACGTAGACGCCGCCCGGCTCGACCTCGAGGCCACACGATCCTCCGGACGCGGCCGTGCGCACCTCGGTCCGGATCGAGGCAGCGCCCTTCCTGACCTCGGTGACCTCGAAGATCCGGCCGACCTCCTCCGCGCTCGAGGTCAGCCCGGGAAGGAGGTGGGCGGGTTCACTGGTGTCCACGAACGCACCGACGAAGACGACATCGGCGCGTGCGGCACTGTCAGCCAGGGAGGCGGCCTCTCCGCATGAGCAGGCTGCACACGGCGTCGCAGCCGCGACCGGAAGCACGCAGGCAGCGACCGCGAGGACGTGGACGAGCCGGGACGTGCTCAGCAGGGGTCGGCGCGGCATACCGGTTGGACGCCGCACCGAACCGTGCGGTTCCACAGGCGAGGATGCCGTCCGCTCCACGTCCTCGGCTGCGTGGGCGATGAGCGGACGGCATCCGCCGTGGTTCGGTGGGGTGCTGCGTCAGGGGGAGGCCTTGCGCGAGCCGAGGACCTCGTCGATGAGGCCGTAGTCCTTGGCTGCCTCGGCCGAGAGGATCTTGTCGCGCTCGATGTCCTTGCGCACGAGCTCGACGTCCCGACCGGAGTGGAGGGCGATCGTCTCCTCGAGCCACCCCCGCATCCGGATGATCTCGTTGGCGTGGATCTCGAGGTCGGAGGCCATGCCCCCCGTGCCCTCGATGGCCGGCTGGTGGATGAGGACGCGGCTGTTGGGCAGCGCGAACCGCTTGCCCTTGGCCCCCGCGCCGAGGAGCACGGCCGCCGCCGAGGCGGCCTGGCCGATGACGAAGGTCTGCACGTCGGGACGGATGTACTGCATCGTGTCGTAGATCGCCGTCATCGCCGTGAAGGAGCCACCGGGGCTGTTGATGTACATGAGGATGTCCCTGTCGGGGTCCTGCGACTCGAGCACGATGAGCTGCGCGATGACGTCGTCCGCGGACGCGTCGTCGACCTGCACGCCGAGGAAGATGATGCGGTCCTCGAAGAGCTTCGTGTAGGGGTCGAGGCGCTTCATGCCGTACGACGTGCGCTCCTCGAACTGCGGGAGGATGTAGCGGCTGGAGGGCCCGGGCACGTGGAGGCGGCCGGTCAGGTCTGGGTTCATGGTTGTCTCTCGCGTCGTCTTCGGCCGGTTCAGTCCGCGGTCACCGGGTTGTCGGCCTTCGGGCCGGCCATGTCCGCTTTCGTGATGACCTTGTCGACGAAGCCGTAGTCCTTCGCCTCGGCGGCGGTGAACCAGCGGTCGCGGTCGGAGTCGGTCTCGATCTGGTCCACGGTCTGGCCCGTGTGCTGGGCGATGAGCTCGGCCATCTGCTTCTTGATGTGGAGCAGCTGCTCCGCCTGGATCTTGATGTCCGACGCCGTGCCGCCGATGCCACCGGACGGCTGGTGCATCATGACCCGCGCATGGGGGGTGGCGTAGCGCTTCCCGGGGGTGCCGGCCGAGAGGAGGAACTGACCCATCGAGGCCGCCATCCCCATCGCGACCGTCGCGACGTCGTTCGGGACCCACTGCATGGTGTCGAAGATGGCCATCCCCGCGGTGACCGAACCACCCGGTGAGTTGATGTAGAGCCAGATGTCCTTGTCGGAGTCCTCCGCGGCGAGGAGCAGCATCTGGGCGCAGATCGCGTTCGCGTTGTCGTCGCGGACGTCGGACCCGAGGAAGATGATCCGCTCCTTGAGGAGACGGTTGTAGATGTGGTCGTCCAGCCCGGCCTGGGGGCCCGGGCCGTTGGCGGCGATCTCGGTGCTGGTCACGCTGGGTCGCTCCTCGTCCGATCGGTGCGGCTGTGTCAGTGACCCTAACGCCGGACCGCGGTCGCTCACTCCCCGGTCCGACGCGTGTTCGCCCTGAGCACAACGCGGATGCCGCGCACGGGCGCTACCGCGCGCACGCGAGCGGGGGCGGAGCCGTGTGGCTCCGCCCCCGCTCGTGGGTACTCAGGTCAGGCGAGTGCCTTGGCCTTGAGGGAGTCGAACTCCTGCTGGGTGATCGTGCCGGAGTCGAGCAGGGACTTGGCGTGGGTGATCTGCTCCGCCGGACTCGCCGAGGAGGCCGCGACCGACTTGATGTACTTCTCCTGCTGCACCTGGGCGTCGGCGGCGGCGGCCATCTGGCGCTCGGCCATGCTGCGCCCGCGGACGATGAGGTAGATCAGCGCGCCGAGCCACGGGACGAAGATCAGCAGGATCGCCCAGCCGGCCTTGCCCCACCCGCTCAGCGTGTTGTCGCCGAACAGGTCGAACACGCAGCGGAACCAGATCATGATCGCCGCGACCCAGATGAAGATCCAGAAGCTCCAGAGCAGAACGTCCCAGAAGCTGTCGATGTTGTTGGTACCCATCTTCTTGAGTCACCTTTCAGGTGGTGGTGTTGGTGGTGAGCGTAGCGCTGGTGGTGCCGGTGGTCGTTGAGGCACCTCGGCGCGGCGAACTCGCGTCAGTGCGACGCGAGCTCGTCGATGCAGACGGTGACGGCCAGCACCAGGGCGTCGTCCTGGCCGGGCGCCACCTCGACGCCGTAGGTGTCGCGGACACGGAACCACTTCTTCGAGATCTCGGCGACCTTCGTGCCCTCGGCCTCGATCTCGAACTCGTGGTCGACGATGTTGCCGTGGGCCGAGAGCTCCGGCCCTCCGGTCACGTCGATGGTGAAGCGGTCGCGCAGCGGCGTGATCATCGCCTTCTTCACGGTGGCGAGGGAGGAGCCGTCGGGCCCCTCGATCTCCATGACGTCACGCAGGTGGATCGGGCGGTCCTGGATCCTCAGCCGCTCGTTGCCCTGCGCGTCCTCGAGCACGAGGGTCTTGCGCAGTCGCAGCGCCTTGCCGTCGACCTTGAAGACCCGGCGCCCGGACTCGTCCTCGATCCAGCTGTCGTCCCCGATCGAGAGCAGCTTGGCGCGCATCTGGTAGCGGGTGGCGGCCCCGCCCCTGCCGAAGGCCCGTCGCTCCTCGCGGCGACCCTCTCGCCTGTCACGCCCGAGCATGCTTCCTGCCTCCTGAGACCGCGGGCGCTGCTGACCAGGCCCGGCGCCCGCCATACTCGCTCGACGACACAGCCGCCGCATCACCCCCGAGGGGTGAGCGCGGTGGTCACCGGGCCGCGGGCTCGCGCACGGAGGGGACGACGGCCAGGGCGAGGAGGGCGAGAGCACCCACGACCGTGAGCGACCGGAGCACCCCGACGTGGTCACCGAGGAAGCCGAGGACTGGCGGTCCGGCGATGAACGCCACATAGCCGATCGTCGCGACGACCGACATCCTGGCCGCGGCTCGTGCGGGCTCGTCGGCCGACGCGCTCATGCCGACGGGGAACCCCAGGGCGGCGCCGACACCCCAGACCGCGGCACCGACGAAGGCGAGCCACGGGGTACCGAGGATGACGAGGGCCGCACCGGCCGCAGCGAGCGCGAAGCTCACCCGGAGGACGGGCACGCGCCCGTGCCGGTCGAGGAGACGGGTGCCGACGAGTCGCGCGAGGGTCATGAAGGTGAGGAAGGTCGCGAAGCCGAGGACGCCGGCCCACGCGGGGAGGTCGTGGCCCTCGACGAACGCGACGGCCAGCCAGTCGTTGGCCGTCCCCTCGGTGAAGGCCGATGCGAAGACGACGACTCCCACGAGGAGAGTCCGTGGCTCGAGCCACGCGGAGCGGTGCTTCGAGCGAGCCGCCTTCGCCTGTTCGTGGTGCTCGGCGGCGCGCGGCAGGAACCGCGGCAGCGCCCACACCGCGAATCCAGCGCTCACCAGGGTGGCGCCGAGGAAGTGCACGAACAGGGACACCTCCCCCCACGACATCGCGGACCCGATGAGCGCCGAGACGACGGTGCCCCCGCTGAAGGCCGCGTGGAACCGCGGCATGACCGACTCCCCGAGGTGCCGCTCGACGTCGGCGCCTTCGAGGTTCATCGCGACGTCCCAGAACCCGACGCCGAGACCGATGAGGAAGAGCCCGGCCGCGACGGCGAGCCGAGGGCCTCGTGCGTCGACGACGAGGGCCACGGCGAGCAGGCCGACGAGCGCCAGTCCCATCCCCGTCCCGACGGTCCTCGTCGCACCGATCCGGTCGGA
The DNA here is from genome assembly GCA_937907685.1 of uncultured Nostocoides sp. Lineage (GTDB taxonomy): Bacteria > Actinomycetota > Actinomycetes > Actinomycetales > Dermatophilaceae > Fodinibacter. The sequence goes on along the minus strand of CALCXF010000034.1, from coordinate 4,984 downwards.
CACCCGGCCGGCGAGAGGCAGACCGGTCACCGAGCCCACACTGGCGGCCAGGAGCGTCACCCCGAGCTCGCCCGCGGTGAGCCCGAGGGCCGCCTTGGTGTCCGCGATCCGTGACGCCCAGGAGGCGAAGACGAGCCCGGCGAGCGCGAAGGCCACGAACACCGCCGTGCGGGCACTCGTCACCCGGTGGCGGGGGAGCTCACGAAGGGTCACCGTCGTCGTGGGGGTGGCGGACAACGTCATCTCCATCCGAGGTCGTGGTCGGCGTAGGGCATCGCCGGTGCGCCCTGAGCGTCGGGTCGAATCGATTCGATCGAATCGATTCGATATTGTGGACCGCATGGACCCGCGACGTCAAACCAGGCCGCCCCGTCGGCCGACCCTGCGCGACGTCGCGCGGCGAGCCGGGGTGTCCACGTCCACCGCCTCCCTGGTCTTCAGTGGCAAGGGACCGGTCGCCTCGGCGACCGCCGACCGGGTGCGCGCCGCCGCCGGCGCGCTCGCGTATGCCGGTCCGGACCCCTTGGCCTCGTCGCTGCGTCAGGGCCGGGTCGGCACTGTCGCGGTCGTCGTCGAAGGGCCGCTGCGGTACGCCTTCCACGACCCCTTCGCCCTGGCGGTGCTCGACGGTCTGGCCGAGGAGCTCGACGCGGCAGGACGATCCATGCTCCTCGTCGCGCAGCCGCTCGACGACCCGGAGCGCGCAGTCGCCCAGCTCGCCACCCAGGCCGTCGACGCCGCCGTCTTCCCCCTGTGCGGCCACCGCGACAACCCCCTCGTCGGCCACCTCAGGGCCCGGGGCATACCGCTGGTCGCGGGCGGCGCCCCGCTGCACCCCGACGTCGCTCACGTCCTCACCGACGAGAGCGCGGCCATGGCCCTGGTGACCCGGCACGTCGTGGACCTCGGGCACTCGCGGATCGCCCACCTCACCATGCCTCTCCGGCCGTCGTCGGTGACCGGCTGGGTGACCGACGAGGACGTCCGTGAGGCGGTATACCCCGACGCCGCAGGGCGCGTGGCCGGGTTCCGGTCGATCGCCGGCGACGATGCGCCGATCGTCCAGGCGCATGACCTCACCGTGGAGGCAGGGGACGCGGCGGCTCGGCTCCTCCTCGACCGGCCGGCCGGAGACCGACCCACCGCCGTCGTGGCGCAGGCCGACCTGCTCGCCGCCGGCGTGGTCCGCGCCGCGGAGTCGCTGTCCATCCGCGTGCCCGAGGACCTCACGGTGACCGGCTTCGACGGCGTGGAGATCCCGTGGCTCGACCACGTGCTCACGACCGTCGTGCAGCCGGGCGCGGAGAAGGGCCGGCGGATGGGGCGACTCGTCCGCCGTGCCATCGAGGGCCGTCCGGTCGGAGACGAGCCGTTCGAGGTCCGACTGAGCGTGGGCACGACGTCCGCCCCACCCCCGTGCGCCCCACCCCTGTCAGCGCCGCGCGGTCCGGTCGCCGCGACCGAGACGTGAGAACCCGCCCCCGACGGCGTCGGGGGCGGCTCTCAGCGGTTCTGCGTGCGCTGGCCTCGTCAGGCCTTCGCGGCCGCGTCGGCGGCGAGCTGGGCATCCGTGGGGGGAACGTCCGCCTCGGCTGTCGAGCTGGCGTCCTCGGCGGCATCCGCCAAGACCGGCTCGTGCTGGGGTTGCGGGACGAGCTCGTCGAGGTCGATCTGGGCACCGGCGGAGTCGGTGACCCTCGCCTGGTCGAGGACGGCCGCGAGCGCCTTCCGCCGGGCCACCTCCTGGACGATAGACGGGATCTGGCCCTGCTGGTCGATCGCCTGGGCGAACTCGTTGGGGTCCATGCCGTACTGCTGCGCGCTCATGACGAGGTACTCGATGAGCTCCGGCTGCTCCACGCGGACCTCGAGCTTCTCGGCGACGGCGTCGAGGAGGAACTGGGCGCGCAGCGCCCGGCGAGTGCTCTCCTGGACCTCGGCCCGGTGCTCGTCGTCGTCGAGCCGGTTCTCCCCCTCGAGGTGCTGGTGGACCTCCGCCTCCACGATGCCGTCCGGAACCGGGACGTCGACGGCCTCGAGAAGCTGCTCGAGGAGCTTGTCGCGGGCCTGGATGCCCTGCTCGTACTTCTTCGCCTGCTCGGCCTGCTTGCTGACGTCGACGCGGAGGTCCTCGAGGGTGTCGAACTCGGACGCGAGCTGGGCGAACTCGTCATCCAGCTCAGGCAGCTCTCGCACCTTCACGGACTGCACCGTGACGAAGCACTCGGCCTCCTCGCCCTCGTGGTCGCCGCCGGCCAGAGGGGCGGTGAACGTCGTGCTCGCGCCGGCACTCATGCCGAGGAGCGCCTCGTCCAGCCCCTCCAGCATGTTGTTGGACCCCACCTCGTAGGAGACACCGGTCACCGAGTCGATCTCCTCGTCGCCGATGCGGGCGGAGAGGTCGATGCTCACGAAGTCGCCGTCCTCGACGGCCCGCTCGACGCCGACGAGGGAGCCGAAGCGCTCACGCAGTGCGGTGAGCCGCTCCTCGATGTCCTCCTCCGAGGCGGTGACCTCGTCGACCTCGACGGCGATGCCCTCGAGCTCGGGCAGCTCGATCTCCGGTCGGACGTCGGTCTCGACCGTGAACTCGAGGTCCTGTCCCTCCTCGAGCGGCACCGCGGTCACGTCGACCTCCGGCTTTCCGATGACGCGGACGTTCTCCGCCTCGGCGGCCTCGGCGAAGAACCGCGGAAGCGCCTCGTTGACGGCCTCCTGGACGACGGCGCCCCGCCCCACCCGCTGGTCGATGATCCGGCTCGGCACCTTGCCCTTGCGGAAGCCGGGGATCTGCACGGAGGCCCCGATGGTGCGGTAGGCCTCGTCGAGCATCGGCTTCAGCTCCTCGAAGGCCACCTCGACGGTGAGTTTCACCCGGGTCGGACTGAGGGTCTCGACGGCACTCTTCACTTCAGGCACTCCACAGCATGGGGGTCGGGGAATCGGTTCGGATGCCGTGCGGGCCGGTCGCGGCGGACCGGGCCTTCCAGCGGCACGCGGTGGTGCGGCGCACCGGATCGGCACCAAGGACCCATGCTAGCGGCCGCGCTGGGGCGCACCCAATCCACGGCGGCGCTGGTCCCGGGGTCCTGAGGGTCGGCGCATCGTCAGCCTCGTCGCGCGTGGTCGGGACCGGGCGGTCATGCCGACGTCCACCGGCTCCGACAACGTGCAGGGGGCGGGGTTCGTCGACGCGACGGCCAGCTCGAGCGGTGAGCTCCGGCCGATCTCCGGGCGCTGGAGCGGGTGACGAGAATCGAACTCGCGTAGCCAGTTTGGAAGACTGGGGCTCTACCATTGAGCTACACCCGCACACCTCGTGAGCTGTCACCCCGAGGGCAGCGCTAGCCTAGTGGCCGCGCTTGCGGGATCCGAAATCCGATCATCGACTCGATGACGTGTGCCGGTACCCGGGCCGCGGGGTATGGCGCAGGTTGGTAGCGCGTCCGCTTTGGGAGCGGAAGGCCGCCGGTTCAAATCCGGCTACCCCGACGAGACGACGGCCGCAGGGTGCAGGCCAGCTCGGTGACGGCCCGGCCCGCCCGGCGGCCCTTGGCTTCGAAGCCGTCGTCGGGGCGCCAGTCCGGACGTTCACCCTCGACGACCGACCACCTGCCGTGCCGGGCGAGCTGGGAGCGGGCGTGCGCGGCATACCCCTGCGAGTCCGTGGCGACGAGCAGCACACCGCCGGGCACGAGCCGGGACGCGAGCAGCTCGAGCGTGTGCTGCTGCAGGAACCGTCGCTTGGCGTGCCGCGACTTGGGCCAGGGGTCGGGGAAGAAGAGGTGCACGGCGTCGAGCGAGTCGGGGGCCACGCGCTCGGTGAGGAACGGGAGGGCGTCCCCGGGGTGGACCCAGAGGTTGTCGACACCGGCATCCTGCGCGGAGGCCAGCATGCGTGCGACGCCCGGGACGTGGACGTCGACCGCCACGAGGTCGACGTCGGGACGCGCCAGGCAGAAGGCGATCGCAGCCGCACCGTGACCCGAGCCGATCTCCACGACGACGGGTCCCTCCCGTCCGAACGCCACGCTCGGGACGAGTGGACCCTCAGGCACGGCGCGAGCCGGCAGGAGGTCCGCCATGCGTGAGTCGGTCAGCGCGCTGTTCCGCCAGCGCGGTGCGAACGTGCGCACCCCCTCGCGCGCTGTGTGGTCGAGCAGGGGTCCGTCTCTCACCTCTCGGGTCCTCTCAGAGACGCAGGACGGCGAACGCCGCCCGGTCGTCATCCTCTCCCGAGCGGGCCGACTCACACACGTCGTGCGCGATGTCGCCGTCACGGAGCACGGACATCGCGGCCACGCCGAGCATGCGGTCGATGCCGTCGGTGAGGTCGCGTCCGCGGGACTCGATGATGCCGTCGGAGTACAGGAGGAGCGCGTCACCGCGGTCCAACCGGCCGGTCTGCCGAGCGAAGGAGACCCCCGGCACGACGCCGAGGAGGGGGCCGCGCGCACCGTCGAGGACCGTCCACCTCCCGCGCCCCGAGGTGTAGCAGGCGGCCGAGGGGTGGCCGGCGTTGGCGATGGAGTACTCACCGGTCCGCAGGTCGAGGTCCAGGTGCACGGCCGTGGCGAAGCCCTCCTCCCATTCCTGCCGGATGAGGTACTCGTTGGCGGCCCGGAGGAAGTCGGCCGAAGGAACGGAGCCGAGCAGGCCCCCCAGCGCACCGGAGAGGAGCAGGGCCCGGGTGCCGGCACGGGTCCCCTTGCCACTGACGTCGACGAGCACGATCTCGAGGCGGTTCCCGGACGGGCTGAGGTGGGCCACGACGAAGTCGCCCGAGAAGCGGTCGCCGTGCGAGGAGAGGACCTCGGACGTGGAACGCCACCCCTCGGGAAGGTCCGGGAGATGGCCACCGGAGGAGATGCGGTCCCGCAGCTCGGCGAACATCCGGTCACCGCCGAAGCCGCGCGTGCCGACGAGGGCCCGTGACTCGGCGGCGACGTACATGACGGCCATGACCGCGACGAACGACAGGATG